>DAIOXI010000095.1:6280-11110 GCA_036758045.1 Albidovulum sp. | reverse complement strand
CATCCGCATGTCGTTGTTGTCAAAGGGCGGCTCGTCGCAGCGCATGATGAAGACGTAATGACCCTTGCCCGCCGCCGCCTCGACCCGGACGCCCGGCGCGCCTTTCAGAAGCGCCGCGATCTTCGGATCGACGCGGTTCATCATATGGACCTGACCGGACTGCAAGGCCGCCGTCCGCGCGGTGTTGTCGTTGATGACGAGGATCTCGACCTGATCGGCATGGCCCGCGTTGCTGTCGAAATAATTGGCGTGCTTGGTGAACCCCACGCGCACGCCCGGTTCGAACACCTCGATCTTGTAGGCGCCGGCACCGATGCCCGCGTCGGGCTTGTCCACGCCGCCGCCCGGCTGGATGACGAGGTGATAGTCAGCCATCAGATAGGGAACGTCGGCATTGGCGCTGGCCAGCGTCAGCTTGACCATGTCGCCTTCCGCCTTCATCTCGGAAATGCCCTGCACGATGCCAAGCGCGCCGGATTGCGACTTCTCATCCGTGTGGCGCCTCAGCGTGGCGACGACATCCTCGGCGGTCACGGTACTGCCGTCGTGATACTCGACGCCCTGGCGGATCTTGAAGGTCCATTCCGTCGCGTCGGGCGAGGAGGAGACATCTTCCGCGATGCGGAAGTCGATCTGGCCGTCGGGCGTGACGTTCACCAGCATCTCGCCCCAGGTCATGTTGGTCATGAACGGCGCCTCGGAGGCGGCGAGCGCGGGATCGAGAGAGTTGGTGCTTTCGCCAACCCTGCATCCCAGCGCGGAGGATACCGCCCTTCTTCGGCCCCTCGGCCCGCGCCGCGCGTGCCAGAAGCGTGTTGGCCATCGCGCCGGTGACACCGGCGGCGGCGGCCTTGCCGAGGAAGGTCCGGCGGCTGATGCGGCCCTTTGCGGCCTGCGTGAGCAGGTATTTGAGTTCTTGTGACATGGCAATCTCCCTGGGTTTTTCTTGTTGTCTTTGGTTATTGATAACGTCGCTTTGGCGCAGACGGCAACGTTTTTTCTTGATTGCGGAGTCAATTACACGAATTGACGCGGCACGCGATCCTCCCAGCGGCGGCGCAGGACCTCTTCGCCACCCGCCCGCGCGATCAGTTCGGCTTCGAAATAAAGGGTTTCGGCGTCGCCGCGCATCACCGCCGTGACCTCCGTCTCCACCCGCCAGTCGCCGCGCGACAATTCCTGCCGCTTGCTGATCTCAGAGCGGGCAGAAGCGGGATCACCGGGGTGAATCGCCCATGTCTCATGCGAGGATTCGCGCGTCGTCAGCCCGTGGTCGAGGTTTTCGCATTCCGGCCCGACCTCCTCCACCACAAGCCGGTATTCGCCGCTGACAAGGTCCTCCTCGATCCGCCGCGCGGCATGGCCGGGGGTCAGGACCCGGTGGCGCCAGGGGGCGGCCATCTCGGGCGCGGGAAAGGTCCATTCGTCACCGCGGCTGCCCTCATGGACCGGCAGGTGCAACTCCCCCGCCGTCAGGTGAAGGCGGACGGGTTCGGGTGAGGGCCAGACGAAGGGGAAATAGCTGTTGGACAGCGCGATGCGCAGCCGGTGGCCAGATCGACCGTCACCTCCTCCCCCGGCCGCAAGGGCGCGGGATGTTCGCGGCTGTCGCGGTGGCAGAGGTTCAGCATGCCGTGGCAGATCCTGACCGACGACCCGTCCGGCGCCACGTCGCAAAGCCGCGCGACCAGCATGGCGCGGGGCTTGTCGGAGGAGAGCGTGACACGCAGGGCCGGCGCGCCCAGAAGGTCCATCCCCGCACCCAGGGGGGCGCTGTCGAAGGACACCGACAGCGCATCGTCGCCCGCCTGATCGCCCGGCATTTCGGCATTCAGGCCCATCGGGAAATACTCCCCCGCCTTCAGGCCAAGGTGCTGGGGCGTGGCGATGACCTCATGCAGCGCCTCCTGCCGCCCGCCAAGCCGCCCCTCGGGGCCAAGCGCCCAGACCTCCCGACGCGCGCGCGCGGGCGGCCAGTCCGCCTCCGCCACCCAATGCCCCTTGCGCTGCGCGGGCGAGGCATCGGGCGGCTCGGAATGGATCATGTAGGCGCGATAGGCCGGGTCATCCTCGGCCCCGTTCGGCATGTCCTTCAGCCAGCGGTCCCACCAGCGCAACGCCTCTTGCAGGAAGCCGATCCTTGGCCCCGGCACGGCGGTATGGGGATATTGATGCACCCACGGCCCGACGATGCCCTTGACCGGAGCCTGAATGTTTTCAACCAGATGCGCGACCGTGTTCATGTAATTGTCGGCCCAGCCGCCAATGGACAGCACCGCCGCGCGGATCGCGCCGTAATCCTCGCCGACCGAGCCATGTTTCCAATAGGCCCCGCGCGCCTGTTCCGCCGCCCAGACCGGCGCCAGGAACGGCTCCGCCTCAAGCCGTTCCATCCAGACCTCCCGCCAGTCGTCGCGGAGCGCCGGATCGGGCGGGCGCGAGGAATAGGACAGCATCACCGCGCCCCAGCCGAAATTCTCCCCCAGAAGACAACCGCCCTTGAAATGGATATCGTCGGCGAAACGGTCGGTGGTGGAGCAGACCGATATGACCGCCTTCAGCGCGGGCGGCCGCAGCGCCGCCGTTTGCAGGCAATTGAACCCGCCCCAGCTTTTGCCCATCATCCCCACCGTGCCGGAACACCAGGGCTGTTTCGCAAGCCAGGCGATCACCTCGACGGCGTCGTCCATCTCCTGCTGGGTATACTCGTCCGCCATCAGCCCGTCGCTGTCGCCATTGCCGCGCATGTCGACGCGCACGGCGGCATAGCCGTGAGCGGCGAACCAGGGGTGCATCAGTTCATCGCGCGGCAGCGTGCCGTCGCGCTTGCGATAGGGGATGTATTCAAGGATCGCCGGAACCGGATGCGCGCCCGCATCCTTCGGCATCCAGACCCGCGCTGACAGGCGGCAGCCGTCGGACAGCACGATCCCCATATCCGGGTCTTCGACAATCTCGCGCGGAAGATCGGTCACGGCCCCCTCCCTGACTCGGGTCTTTTCCCGCATCAAGGCCGCAAAGCCGCCGGATCGCAAGCCGATTGGTCACCAGGCGCGGCCAACATGTCGCAATCACCGGGACCGAGCGTCGCAATCCTCAGGTCTGGCGCGGCGCTTTTGCGCAGGTTAGAGGGGCAGAAAATCACTCCGGGGGAAACCATGACCAAGACGCCGAACATCCTGATCCTGATGGTCGATCAGTTGAACGGAACACTGTTCCCCGACGGCCCCGCCGACTGGCTGCATGCGCCGAACCTCAAGGCGCTTGCCGCCCGCTCGGTCCGGTTTGCCAATGCCTATACCGGCTCCCCCCTCTGCGCGCCGGGGCGGGCGAGCTTCATGTCCGGGCAATTGCCGCGCCGCACGCGGGTCTATGACAACGCCGCCGAGTTCTGCTCCGACATCCCGACCTATGCCCACCACCTGCGCCGGGCGGGCTATGCGACGACCCTGTCGGGCAAGATGCATTTCGTCGGCCCCGACCAGCTCCACGGATTCGAGGAACGCCTGACGACCGACATCTACCCCGCCGATTTCGGCTGGACGCCGGATTACCGCAAGCCGGGCGAACGCATCGACTGGTGGTATCACAACCTCGGCTCCGTCACCGGCGCGGGCGTGGCGGAGATCACCAACCAGCTGGAATATGACGACGACGTCGCTCATCAGGCGGTGCAGAAGCTCTACGACCTGTCGCGCGGCGCCGAAGAACGGCCCTGGTGCCTGACGGTCAGCTTCACTCATCCGCACGATCCTTACGTCGCGCGGCGCAAGTACTGGGACCTTTACGAGGATTGCGCCCATCTCCTGCCTGCGGGCGAGGCGATCCCCTATGACGATCAGGACCCGCATTCGCAACGCCTGATGGACAGTTGCGACTGGCGGAAATTCGACATCACCGAAGATCAGGTTCGCCGCGCAAGGCGCGGATATTTCGCCAATATCTCCTATATCGACGACAAGATCGGAGAGATTCTTTCGGTTCTTGAGGCGACCCGGCAAGAGGCGATCGTCCTCTTCGTCTCCGACCATGGCGACATGCTGGGGGAACGTGGGCTGTGGTTCAAGATGAACTTCTTCGAAGGCTCCGCCCGCGTGCCCTTGATGGTTTCCGCGCCGGGGCTGGCGCCGCATCTGGAGGAAACGCCGGTCTCCACCATCGACGTGCTGCCGACGCTTTGCGACCTCGCCGGGATATCCATGGATGAGATCATGGAGTGGACCGCCGGCGAAAGCCTTGTCCCCTTGGCACAGGGCACCCCGCGCCACAGTCCCGTCGCCATCGAATATGCCGCCGAAGGCAGTTGGGCACCGCTGGTCTGCCTGCGTCAGGGCAACTTCAAGTACACCCGCTGCGCCCTTGATCCAGAACAGCTTTTCGACCTTGCCGCCGACCCGTCGGAACGTACCAACCTCGCCTCCGACCCCGCCCATGCCGGGACGCTGGCGCAGTTCCGCGCCATGGCCGATGCGCGCTGGGACCTTGGCGCATATGACGCCGAGGTGCGCCAAAGCCAAGCCCGCCGCTGGGTGGTCTATGAGGCGCTTCGCAACGGCAGCTACTTCCCCTGGGATTTCCAGCCGCTCCGCGCCGCCTCGGAACGTTACATGCGCAACCACATGGACCTGAACGTGCTGGAGGAGTTCAAGCGTTTCCCCCGTGGCGAGTGATCACCCGACCGCGCCGCCCTCAAGGATCGCGAAACCGTTGGGGCCCAGGGAAAGCCCATCGCCCCCCGCTTCCGCCGCCTGCGACATGAGCATCCTCCCGCCCGTGACCGGAACCCTAGCCAGCACGGGCGACAGGTTGAACAGGCAAAGCGTGGCTTCC
>DAIOXI010000095.1:2167-6270 GCA_036758045.1 Albidovulum sp. | reverse complement strand
GAGGCTCCGGCAGTTCGAAGAACGTGGTCCCGCCGGTCCGCAGGTCGGCGCGGCCCTTCCGAAACGCGATCATCTCGCGGTAGAACGCCATCACAGACCCCGGCCCCTGCGTGTCGACCGCCACGGCGGCCTGCGGCGCCTTCACCGGCAGCCAGCAGCGATTGGCGGCGGAAAACCCCGCATTCGGCGCCGCCGCCTCCCACACCATCGGTGTGCGGCAGCCGTCCCGGCCCCGTTCCTCGGGCCAGAAGTTGATGCCCGCCGGATCGGTCAACTACTAAAACTCAAACTCAGTCTCCGACTGCCAAAACTCCTCACCCAGAAAAAGATAGATAAACACCTGAAAGGACAGAAGCATCGCCGCCGCCTGCTTCGCCAGCGCCGCGCGGCTGGCCCCATGCGCGGCCCAGCGGGTCACATGGCGGTTCACGTCATGGTTGGAAAACGCCCAGGCCGGCCAGCCCTGCGGCGCGCCCTGAAAGAATCCTTCGATCTTGCGGCGGAAATGGGCGGCGGAAAACTCCGGCCCCAGCATCTCGAAGGAATAGCACTGATGCACCCGGCGCCCGGATGTATAGGCCCCCATCAGCGCGATCGCATGATGGCTGTCGCCGACCTCGCCCACCATCATCCGGGCCTCGAACTGATCGGTCAGCGCCCGCATTTTCTCAAGAAAAACAATGGTCTCCGGCTGGTTCTTCGAGAAGAGGTGATACTGCATGTCATAGGGATTGGCCTCGGGCCGCGCCTTCACCCGATAATCCGCCGCATCGTCGCGCAAAGCCGCATCGTGGAAATAGTAGTTCAGCGTATCAAGCCGGAACCCGTCCACCCCGCGCTCCAGCCAGAAGCGCATGTTGTCAAGGTGGAATTCCTGCTCCTCGGGGTTGTGAAAGTTGAAATCCGGCTGTTCGGCGAGGAAGTTGTGGAAGTAATACTGATGCCGCCGCGCCTCCCAGGTCCAGGCGCCGCCGCCGAAGATTGCCAGCCAGTTGTTCGGCGGCGACCCGTCGGGTTTCGGATCGGCCCAGACATACCAGTCGGCTTGGCGCCCGCTGCGGCCTGACCGGCATTCCACAAAACAGGGATGGCGGTCCGAGGAATGCGACAGACCCAGGTCGAACACCGACATGATCGAGCCGCCGGGCGATCCCTATCAGATCGCCCACCCCGTCGCCGTCATCGTCCTGAAAACTGCGCGGATAGATCTGATAGGGCACAGCCCCGCGCCACCATTCCTCGCCCATCCTCACCCCTTCCCCATCGCCCCTTTCATCGTGGCTGAAATACTCCGGGGGGTCCGGGGGGCAGCGCCCCCCGGCCTTTCCTCAGGTGACCACGTCCGGCCCGTCGCGCCCCGAAATGCCGCGGATCTGCGCCAGTTCCTCCGCCGCCGCGATCACCGGCGCCAGTGCCGCCTGCACCTCTTCGTCCAGACCCTCCGGCCCGGCCGCGTAGCGCTCCGGATAAAGCCGCAGCGTCGCGCCCTCGGTCCCGGTGCCGGAGAGCCGAAGCACAAGGCGGGAGCCATCGGTGAACCCGACCCGCAGCCCCTGACCGGTGGAGACCGATCCATCGACCGGGTCGTCATAGGCAAAGTCATCCGCCGCAGCGACCGTCATGCCCTGCACCACCCGTCCCGGCAGTGCCATCAACCGGTCGCGCAGCCCGGCCATGATCCGTTCGGCCACATCGGCTGGCAGCGCCTCGTAATCATGGCGGCTGTAATAGTTCCGGCCGAATTCCCGCCAATGGGCGTTCATGATTTCCTCAACGGTTTCCTTGCGTTCGGCGAGGATATTCAACCAAAGCAGCACGGCCCAGAGCCCGTCCTTCTCGCGCACATGGTCCGATCCGGTGCCGAAACTTTCCTCGCCGCAGATCGTCGCCCGCCCGCCGTCCAGCAGGTTGCCGAAGAACTTCCAGCCGGTCGGCGTCTCATAGGCCGCGACACCCAGTCTTTCGGCCACCCGGTCGGCGGCGGCGGAGGTCGGCATCGACCGGGCAATGCCTTTCAGCCCGGCCTTGTAGCCCGGCGCCAGGTGCGCATTGGCCGCCAGAACCGCAAGGCTGTCGGAGGGAGAGACATAGATGCCGCGCCCGGCGACCATGTTCCGGTCGCCATCGCCGTCCGAGGCGGCGCCGAAATCGGGCGCATTCCCGCCGAACATCTCCTCCATCAGCTCATGCGCCCAGACCGGGTTCGGATCGGGGTGCATGCCACCGAAATCCGGCAAGGGCGTCGCGTGGACCACGGTCCCCTTCGCCGCCCCCAGCCGGTTTTCCAGAATCTCGCGCGCGTAGGGGCCGGTCACGGCATTCATCGCGTCAAAGCGCATGCGGAATCCGCCCTTAAAAAGCGCCCGCAAGGCATTGAAGTCGAAAAGCGTTTCCATAAGGGCGGCATAATCCGCGACCGGATCGACCACCGTCACCCGCATTCCGGAAAGATCCCGCTCTCCGGTGGTGGACAGGTCCACATCCGCAGCCCCGACGATCCGGTATTCGGTGATCCGGGTCGAGGCGTCATACATCGCCGCGGTCAGTGCCTCCGGTGCCGGACCGCCATTGGCGGCGTTGAACTTCAGGCCGAAATCCTCGTCCGGCCCGCCGGGGTTGTGGCTTGCCGACATGATGAAACCGCCATCTGCCTTGTTCAGCCTTATCAGGTGGCTGGCGGCCGGAGTTGAGAGGATCGCGCCCTGCCCGACGATCACCCGCGCGGCCCCGTTGGCGGCCGCCATCTTCAGGATCACCTGCGCCGCCCGGTCCGCGAAAAAGCGCCCGTCGCCGCCCAGGACAAAGGTCTTGCCCGCGCCCCCGCCGATCGCGTCGAAGATCGACTGGACGAAGTTCTCCAGATAGCCCGGCTCGACAAAGACGCGGGTTTTCTTGCGCAGGCCCGATGTGCCGGGCTTTTGCCCCGCGATGGGTTTGGTGGACCTTCGGTTCGACATTGCCGGGATACTCCTTTCAGGGGGCGCCCGACGCGGCCGGGCGGGTAAAGACCAGAACCGATTGCGCCGGCATGGGGGCGGTTTCGCCCACCTCATGCGCGGCGGCCTCGGGGCGCGTGGTGTCCAGAACGCAAATCCATGCCCCCTCTGGCAGTGTCACGCTGCCCGCCGCGCCTGCATTGAAGACGGCAAAGACCGTGCCTTCGCCCGCAAGGTCCGGGCCTTCGGCATTTTCGCGGATCACGACGCCAAGCGCCTGAAAATCGGGGCTGTTCCAGTCTTCCGCCGCGGGCGTGGCGCCGTCCGGGCGGCGCCATTCCAGAGCGGGGCGGCGATCGCTGTCGCGTTCTTGTCCGTGCAGGAAGCGGCGCTGCGACAGGACCGGGTTGGCGCGGCGCAGGGCAGACAGGCGGCGCACGAAGCGCAGCATCGCCGCATCCGCGCCGGGCCAGTCGATCCAGGCGGTTTCATTGTCCTGCGCATAGGCGTTGTTGTTGCCGGCCTGGCTGTTGCCGATCTCATCCCCCGCCAGAAGCATCGGCATCCCCTGCGACAGGAACAGCGTGGCCAGCAGATTGCGGCGGCGCAGGTCGCGGGCGGCGTTGATGGCGGGATCGGGGGTCGGCCCCTCCACCCCGAAATTGTCGGAGTGGTTGTCGTTATGCCCGTCGCGATTGCCCTCGCCATTCGCCTCATTGTGCTTGTCGGCGTAGGACACAAGGTCAGCCAGCGTGAAGCCGTCATGGCTGGTGACGTAGTTGACCGAGGTGGTGGCAAGGCGGCCGTGTTGGTCAAACTTCTCTGCCGAGCCCAGCAGTCGTTTGGCAAGATCGGGCGTCAACCCCTTGTCACCGCGCCAGAATTTTCGAACACCATCGCGGTAAAGGTCGTTCCATTCGTGAAACGGGTGCGGGAATCTGCCCAGCCGGTAACCGCCAGGGCCCACGTCCCATGGCTCCGCGATCAGCTTGACACGGGACAGGACCGGGTCCTGCCGGATCGTGTCGAGAAAGGCGCTGCCGGGGTCGAACCCTCCCGCGCCCCGCGTCAGCGTGCTGGCAAGGTCAAAGCGGAAGCCATCGACATGCATCACCTCGACCCAATAGCGAAGCGAATCCATCACCATTCGCAGCACCATCGGATGCG
>DAIOXI010000095.1:0-2157 GCA_036758045.1 Albidovulum sp. | reverse complement strand
TTCAGCGTGTTGCCGGTGCCGGTGTCGTTGACATAGTGCCGCCCGCCATCCATCAGCCGGTAATAGCTGCGGTTGTCGAGTCCCCGGAAGCTGAGCGTCGGGCCAAACTCGTCGCCCTCGCCGGAATGGTTGTAGACCACGTCCAGGATGACCTCGATCCCCGCCCGGTGCAGGCGGCGCACCATGGCCTGAAACTCCCATATCGCGCCCTGGCGCATGTAGCGCGGTTGTGGTGCGAAGAAGCCGATGGTCTGGTAGCCCCAGTAATTGCGCAGGCCCCGCGCCTGAAGGAAACGGTCATCGACGAAGGCCTGCACCGGCAGGAGTTCCACCGCCGTGACGCCAAGCTTCAGCAGATGTTCGATCACCGGGTCGGAGCTGAGCCCCATGAAGGTGCCGCGCAGGCCGGGTTCGACGGCGGGGTTGAGCGCGGTCAGCCCCTTCACATGCGCCTCATAGATCAGGCTGTCGCGGCCCGGCACCTGCGGCGGCTGGTCGCCGCCCCAGTCGAAACTGGCATCGGCGACAACGCAGCGCGGCATGGCAAAGGCGCTGTCGCGGCTGTCGAAGGACAGGTCGGCCGCGGGGTGGCCGACGCGGTAGCCCATCAGCGCGTCGGACCATTTGATCTGGCCGACGATCTGGCGGGCATAGGGGTCCAGAAGCAGCTTGTTGGCGTTGAAGCGGTAGCCGTTGGCGGGGTCATACGGCCCATGGGCGCGCAGGCCATAGCGCGTGCCGGGCATCAGCCCTTCGACATGGCCATGCCAGATGTCGCCATCGCGTTCAGGCAGGGCGAGGCGGGCGAGTTCCTTGCGGCCGTCGTCGGAGAAAAGGCAGACCTCGATCTTCGTGGCATTGGCCGAGAAGACGGCGAAATTCACCCCCGCCCCGTCGAAGGTCGCGCCCAGGGGCCAGGCGCGCCCGGCGCGCATGCGGCGATGGGCGAGGCGGTCGGGCGCCGTCATCGGGCGGGTTGCGTTCACGGCAGAAGGCTCCGGTAAAGCTCGGCGTAGCGGGCGGCGGGCGCCTCCCATCCCACCTCTGCCTTCATCGCGCGCTTCATCAAAGAGGTCCAGCCGGAGCGATCGGCATAAAGCCGCGAAACCTGACGCAATGCGCCCGCGAAGGCGGTTTTGTCAACGGGATGGAAACTGACGCCGGTTGCCGCCCTGGCCGACAGGCTGGCGGGCGTGGCGCCGATCACGGTGTCGTTCAACCCGCCCGTCGCCGCCACCACGGGGATCGTGCCGTAGCGCAGCCCGTACATCTGCGTCAGCCCGCAGGGCTCGAAGCGCGACGGCACCAAGACCGCGTCGCCGCCGCCGAACATCCGGTGCGCCAGCGCCTCATCATAGCCGATATGGACGCCGACCCGGCCCGGCCAACGCTCCGCCGCCTGCCGCATCGCACCTTCAAGCGCCGGGTCGCCCGCGCCAAGGACGGCAAGGCTGCCGCCCGCCGCGACGAACTCGGGCAGGACCTCGGCCAGAAGGTCGATCCCCTTCTGGCCGGTCAGGCGGCTGACGACGATGGCAAGCGGCCCCTCGGCGGGCGTCAGTCCGAACTCCGCGGCCAGTGCCGCGCGGTTTTCCGCCTTTCCCTTCAGCGACTTGGCCGAATAGGGGATGATCGCCGGATCGCTTTCCGGCGACCAGACCGCAAGGTCCACCCCGTTCAGGATGCCGTGCAACTCGCGGGCGCGCGAGGCGATCACCCCTTCAAGGCCCAGCCCGAATTCGGGCCGCATCAGTTCCTCGGCATAGGTGGGCGATACGGTGGTGATCGCATCCGCCGTCACCAGCCCGGCCTTGAGGGTGGAGATATTGCCGAAATATTCCACCCGGTCCGCGCTGTAGCTCCACCCCGGCAGGCGCAGAGCGGCCAGCTTGTGGGCCGGCGCGATGCCCTGAAAGGCGATGTTGTGGACCGTCATCACCGTCCTGACCGGCACCTCCGGCCCATAGCGCAGATAGGCGGGCGCAAGGCCCGCCTGCCAGTCATGGGCATGCAGGATCGCGGGCGCCCAGCCGTCCGTCCCCTGCCCCCGCGCCAGCTCTGCCGCGGCCCAGGAAAGGGCTGCGAAGCGTTCGGCATTGTCGGGGTGGTCGCGGCCGGCATCGGAATATGGCCCGCCCGCGCGGTCGAAAAGGTGGG
>DAIOXI010000094.1:5128-11324 GCA_036758045.1 Albidovulum sp. | reverse complement strand
ATGGGGTTTTCGATCCCCGGCATCCCGCCCCGGCGGATCGCGGGAAAGAGGATCAATTCCTCCTTCTTCATGTGCACCTCAAGTTCGCCGATCAGACGCCGGAGCAGTTCGGCCAGACCCGCAGGCACGTCGGGCGCACCGACGTGAACCTGTTCGGCCTTGGCCGCCAGTGCTGCGAGTTCGGGCAATTGCTCGCGGTGACGCGCGTGATAGCGGGCCTCGATGTAGGTGGTCATCCCGGCCGGGTCGGTTGTGGGAACATCCTCGGGAACGCTCTGGGTCATCGCGGTCTCCTTCCTTGCAGCATCAAAGCCGGGGCACGGCGCCGGAGTGGTCGCGGGCTGCGTCCTCGATGGCGAAGTTGAGCGATCGCGCGATGCGCTCGGCGCGCTCTGTGACATGCGCCGCGCCCGCGGGCGTGCAGACCTCCTGCGCGGCCTCGCGAAAAAGCGCCAGCCAGCGCTCGAAATGCGCCCACTGAACCGGCAGACCGACATGCGCCGGCACCGGCGCGCCGTGATAGCGCCCGGTCATCAGCGCGACCGAGGACCAGAAATCGACCATCTTCGCCAGATGCGGGCCCCAGTCCGCGATGCGTTCGGCAAAGATCGGGCCGAGCACGGCATCGGCGCGCACCTTGTCGTAGAAGCGGTGGACCAACGCGGTGAGCCGTTCCTCGTCAAGGCCGGTTGCGGCCATGATCTCGGCGGTCTGCACCGGCCTGGCCGAGCGGATGGGAGGTGGCGTAGAGACATCTTCCGGCATGGCGGGCTCCATTCGTCTTGGGTTGCGTTTCTGCCTAAACCTGTTAATAGGTATTGTAAATACCATTTTCAGGAAGGCCCCGGCGACGATGCGTCTCACTTCTTTCACGGATTACGGCCTCAGGATGCTCATGCGCATGGCCAGCGCGCCCGACCGTGCCTTTTCGACGGCCGAGCTGGCCGAGGGATTCGGTCTGTCGCGCAACCATCTGAGCAAGATCATGCAGAAGCTGGCGCAAGGGGGGCTGGTCACCACGCGGCGCGGCAGCGGCGGCGGCGCGTCCCTGGCGAAACCGGCGCACGAGATCAGGCTGGGCGCGGTGATCCGCCTGCTGGAAGAGGGCCAGGCGCTGGTCGAGTGCTTCGGCCCCGGTGGTGGCGATTGCTCGATCACCGGCTGTTGCCGGCTGAAGACCCGCCTGCGCAGCGCCGAGGCCGCCTTCATGGCCGAGCTTGACCGTTCCACCCTGGCCGATATCGCGCTGGCCCGGCCCGAGACGGCCCTGGCGTGAATGCGATGAAAGGAACCGCTTGATGATCCGCTCCCTCAGCATACCCGAGCGTCAACTGGCGCTGGCGCTCTCGATCGGTCTGGCCTTGCTTGGGCTGGCGATGGCGGCAGCGGCGCGTCATGGCCCGATGGCGGTGCATGGAGGCATGGCACTGGCGCTCGGCCTCGGGCTGGTCTTCGCGGTCGGCGGCGCGCTTTACGAATCTGACGCCCCGGCCGACCGGATCGGGCGCTATTACGACGAACCCACGCGCTTCGGCATCGTGATGACGCTGATCTGGGCGGTGGTGGGCATGGGAGTCGGGGTCTGGGTGGCCGCGCTGCTCTACTGGCCCGAGGCGACGCCGCTCTGGCCCTCGACAAGCTTTGGCCGCCTGCGCCCGGTGCACACGACCGGCGTGATCTTTGGCTTTGGCGGCAACGCGCTGATCGCCACCTCGTTTCATGTGCTGCAACGCACCTCGCGGGCGCGGCTGGCGGATGCGGTCAGCCCCTGGGTGGTGCTGATCGGTTTCAACCTCTTTTGCCTCTGGGCGGTGAGCGGCTATTTGATGGGCTCGACCCAATCCAAGGAATACGCCGAGGCGGAATGGTATGCCGATCTGTGGCTGGTGGTGATCTGGCTGACCTATTTCGCGCTATACCTGCGCACATTGGCACGCCGGAACGAGCCGCACATCTACGTCGCCAACTGGTATTACCTGGCCTTCATCCTGGTCGTGGCGATGCTGCACATCGTCAACAACCTTGCACTGCCGGTGAGCCTTGGCAGCACCAGAAGCTTTCCCATCTGGGGCGGGGTGCAGGATGCAATGGTGCAGTGGTGGTATGGCCACAACGCGGTGGCGTTCTTTCTGACGGCCGGGTTTCTGGGAATGCTCTACTACTTCCTGCCGGTGCGCTCGGGGCGGCCGATCTGGTCCTATCGCCTGTCCATCATCAGCTTCTGGGGCATCACCTTCTTCTACATCTGGGTCGGCTCGCACCACCTGCATTACACGGCTCTGCCCTATTGGGTGCAGACGCTGGGCATGACCTTTTCGGTCATGCTGCTGGTGCCAAGCTGGGCCTCGGCCGGCAACGCCATCGCCACGCTGAACGGCGCCTGGCACAAGGTGCGCGACGACGCGACGCTGCGCTTCATGTTCGTGGCGGCGGTGTTCTACGGGTTGTCTACCTTCGAGGGCTCGTTCCTCGCGATCCGGCCCGTCAATTCACTGTCGCATTACACCGACTGGACGGTCGGGCACGTTCATTCCGGCACTCTCGGCTGGGTGGCGATGATCATCTTCGGCGCGATCTACACGCTTGTGCCGCAATATTCGGGACGGACAGAGATGGCCTGGCCGCGCGCGGTTGAATGGCACTTCTGGCTCGCGGTGACGGGCACGCTGATCTACGTCGTGTCCATGTGGAATGCCGGTATCACGCAGGGGCTGATGTGGCGGACCTATGATCAGAACGGCGCGCTGTCCTATAGCTTCATCGAGTCGGTTCAGGCGATGGCGCCCTATTACCTGTTGCGCGCGATCGGCGGCGCGTTGTTCCTGACCGGTGCCGTGATCTGCGCCTGGAACTGCCGCGCCACCATGCGCAACGCCACCGGTGCGGCCACCGACCGTCCGCTCGTCGCGCAACCGGCGGAGTGAAACCATGCTGAAACTGCACTACAATCTGGAAAAGATCTCGATGGGTCTGGTGGCGGGGATCATCGTTGCCGCCTCGATCGGCGGGATCGTGGAAATCGCGCCGCTCTTCACCATCGATGAAACCGTCGCCATCCCCAACGACCTGCGCCCGCACACCCCGCTGGAGCTGGCCGGGCGCGAGATCTACATCCGCGAAGGCTGCTATGCCTGCCACAGCCAGATGGTGCGCCATCTGGCCGACGAGATCGATCGCTACGGTCCCTATTCCCTGGCCGCGGAAAGCGCATATGACCACCCGATGCTCTGGGGCTCGAAACGCACCGGGCCGGATATCGCACGCCTGGGCGGAAAATATTCCGATGACTGGCATGTCGCACATCTGACCGACCCGCGCGCCGTGGTGCCCGCCTCGATCATGCCGGCCTATCCGTGGCTGAGCACGCCGCTCGACATAGAGACCCTGCCCGCCCAACTGGCGACGCTGGCGCGCCTCGGTGTGCCCTATACCGAAGAGATGATCGCGAATGCGGCGCGTGATGCGCTGGCGCAGTCGCGTCCCGAAGACGACGGGGCCGCCGATGTCACCGCGCGCTATGGCGAAGGCGTCGCCATCCGCAGCTTTGACGGCGACGCCTCGCGCCTGACCGAGATGGACGCGCTGGTCGCCTATCTGCAATCGCTGGGAACCCTGACCGCAGCAGCCCGCGACACGGTCGGACAGGAGATGACGCAATGAGCCATGACACCCTTGTCTACATCGCCAAGACCTTTGGCCTGATCTGGTTGATGGGGTTCTTCGTGATCGTGGTTGTGCTGGCCTACCGCCCCTCGGCCCGCGCAGGCCATGACCGCGCGGCGCGGTCGGTTCTGGTGTCCGAAGCGGAGGACAGGACATGAACCGCCCGTCCCATCACGAACCCGAAACCGATCCGGTGACCGGCTACGAAACGACCGGCCATGACTGGAACGGCATCCGCGAACTCAACACGCCCTTTCCCCGCATCGTCCTCTGGGCGCTGGCGCTGGCCTTTGCCTATTCGGTTGTCGCCTGGGTGCTCTTGCCCGCCTGGCCGCTGGGGCGTGACTACACGCGCGGTCTGCTGGGCCTCGATCAGGGCGAGATCGCCGTCGAGGGCTATCGGCAACTGGCCGCGGCGCGGGCCGATTGGCTGGAGCCCTTCGCCGCGGGCGATTTCACCGCGCTTGCGGGTGACAGCGCGCTGATGGCGCGCGCCATGCCGGCTGCCGCGCGGCTTTTTGCCGACAATTGTTCCGCCTGCCACGGTGCCGCGGCGACCGGCGGACCGGGCTTTCCCGATCTGACCGACGCCGCCTGGCTCTGGGGCGGCGACCCCGAGACCATCGCCGAAACCCTGCGCGTGGGCATCAACAGCCCCCATCCCGACACCCGCTACGCCCAGATGCCCGCCTTCGGTCGCGACGAGCTCTTGTCGCGCGAGGAGATCGCCAGCGTCGCTGATCACGTTCTGGCGCTGTCGTCAGGCAAGGCCGATGCCGACAGTCCCGGGGCGGTGATCTTTGCCGAGAATTGTGCTGCCTGCCATGGCGTGGGCGGCGTCGGCGGGCTCGGGATCGGTGCGCCGGTCCTGGCCGATGACCGGTGGATTTACGGGGGCAGCCGCGAGGCGATCCTCACGACGCTGAACCGGGGCCGACAGGGCGTGATGCCCGCCTGGGAGGACCGGCTGAGTGCCGCCGAGATCAACCTCCTCGCCCTCTACGTCGCGCGGCTTGGAGAGACCGGAGTCGGGCAATGAGCGGAGCCGTGCAGAAACGCATCGCGATCCTCGGCGCCATTCTCGCGGCCGGCCTCTTCGTCGCGGCAAACGCGCACCTGATCGCCGTGGCTTTCCAGTCACAAAGCGATTGTGTCGCGCCCGCGCCGGACCGGATGCCCGCAAAACGCGCCTGCTGAGGACAATCGCCATGCTGGAACCGCTTCCCACCCTTCACCCTCCGCGCCGCCCCGCACCCGCCTTCGCGCGCAACCTGCCCGCGCGCGCCGCTCTGGGCTGGCTGGCGGCGGGCTGGCGCGATTTCCGCCGCAGCCCGGGGCCGAGCCTTGCCTATGGGCTTTTCGTCTTTACGCTGTCCTGGGCCGTGCTGTTCGCGCTCTATGCGGCGGGTCTGCTCTATCTCGCGCTGCCGGCGCTTGCCGGGTTCCTGATCGTCGGGCCGTTCCTCGCGCTCGGGCTTTACGAGAAAAGCCGCCGCCTTGCGGCAGGCGAGCCCGTCAGCCTTGGCGCGATGCTGCTGGTGCGCCCCCGCTCGCGGGGACAGCTCGCCTATGCCGGGCTGATGCTGGGATTGCTGGTGCTGTTCTGGCTGCGCGCGGCCGATCTGCTTTACGCGCTGTTCTTCGGGCTCAGCCCCTTTCCGGGGGCCAGCGATGCACTGACCAATGTTCTGACCACCCCGCGCGGCTGGGCGCTGATCGCGGTCGGCTCGGCGGTGGGCGGGCTGTTTGCCGCCTTTGCCTTCGCCATCAGCCTGTTTTCGATTCCGATGCTGATGGCCGAGAAGCGCGACGCGCTGACCGCCCTTGGTCTCAGCTTTGCGATGACCACGCAAAACCTCGGCCCCGCACTGGCCTGGGGGGCGATCGTGGCGGCGGGGCTGGCCCTGTCGGCAGCAACCGGGCTCTTGGGCCTGATCGTGATCTATCCCGTCCTCGGTCACGCCACCTGGGCGGTCTGGCGCGCCATCTCGACCAGAATGCCCCGTGTGGCCACCGGTTCGAAGCCGCCGGTGTCGATTACGATGAAGGGATGGTTGCCGACCCGCCCTTCGCCGTAGTGACGGTCGCGGGTCAAGCCGGATATATTCGCCACCAGCGCCGCCCGCGAACGGGTCAGGCGGTTGAACAGCGTCGATTTTCCGACGTTGGTGCGCCCCACCAGGGCGACAACAGGTTTGAAGACGACCGGGCTCACCGCAATCCAAGCAAAATCAGGTTGCCGCCGGACGACTGCACCAGGACACCTCGAGGCGTCGCCTGCAGCGGCGAATAAATCGGATCGCTGCCGACCTGGATGCGGCCCAACAGGTGGCCGTCCCGGCGCGACAGGAAATGGACGTAGCCCTCGTAATCGCCCACCGCCACTGCGTCGCCGGTCACAGCCGGGGTGCTGAGCCTGCGGTTGAGGAGAGCCTCTTGTTTCCAGAGCTCATGACCGTCGGACAAAGCGAAGGCCTTGACCACATCGCGCTGAGTGGCGCCATAGATTGCCTGCCCGTCGCTGGTGATGCCC
>DAIOXI010000094.1:1870-5118 GCA_036758045.1 Albidovulum sp. | reverse complement strand
GCGCGTCATCCCTGGAAAGGGAATTCCGGACGAACCCGACCAACCAAAGGAGTAGAGAATGGACAACTGGCTGCCCACATTGATCACACCGACCCCGACCGAGGGCTACGATCTGGCGATCAAGCTTGCCCGGATCGCGGTCAAGAAAACCCAGCCCGACGCGGCCGAGCGCGAGCGGATGCGCCCCGAATATGCCGGCGATGCCGATGCGCTGATCGCCGTCAGCGCCGTGGTGGCTGCGCATTTCGCAACCATCGCCGCCGCCAACAACTACTGGCGTGACGCGGCATAGACACCGCAACGACCGCGCGCGCACCAATCCCGGGGCCGCGTCCCGGGAATAAACGGTCGGAATGAAAAAGCCGGGAACATTTGACGCGCTGCCGCATCCAATGCGCAAGACCGGACGAAATGGTCTTGCACACGACAGGAGACGATGATGTTCCCCAAACTGACCGCAGCCACCTTCGGCGTTGCCCTCATGCTTGCCTCACCCGCCCTTGCCGCTGGCGACGCGCCTCTGAACGCGGCACCGCCGCCCGCCCCCTATGCCAAGGTCAGCGACCTGGTGCCGCTGCCCGATTTCCTGCCCGGTCTCGGCACGCTTTTCGTCGATCCGGCGACGCTGCCAGCGGGGCCATTCCTGGGCTATGATCACGACGGCAAGCTGGCCGCGACCATCTACATGACCCCGATCGAGGATTTGCAGAACGGCACATCCTATGATGATCTGGCGATGGGCGCGCACGCGGTATCGTCCGTCGACATCTACTACAATGCCGGGCACCCCGGCGTGGACAAACCGCACGCCCATGTGGTGCTGTTCCACGGCGCCGATGCCAAGGCGAGGTTGGCCAAATGATGCTGACCCGTCGGCAGACGCTCGCGATCGGAGGGGGCGGCCTTGCCGCCCTCGCCACGCCCGCCATCCTGCGCGCAGGCGTGGTAGTCGACATCGCGATGCGCGGTACGGCGCGCGGCGAACATGTCTGGTTCTCGCCCGCCGGATTGCAGGTCGACACCGGCACCGTCTTGCGCTTTACCAACAAGGACGCAGGCAACAGCCACACCGCCACCGCCTATCATCCCGACCTGTTCGACAGGCCCCTGCGCATTCCCGAGGGCGCCGCCCCGTTTGACAGCGGCTTTCTGCTGCCCGACGAAAGTTTCGAGGTCCAGTTGAGCGCGCCCGGCGTCTACGATTTCTACTGCCTGCCGCATGAACATGCGGGAATGGTGGGGCGGATCGTCGTCGGCCGACCCGGCGATGCCGGCTGGCAGGGGCCCGCGACCGGCGCGGGCGACCTGCCCGAGGTGGCGCTGGCGGGATTTCCCGATGTCGACACCATCCTGTCGACCGGGCGTGTTGAAAGGCAGGAGGGCACATGAAACCGAACCCTCGTCCCACCACCACTCCCGACATGCCTGCCCTGGATGAAGCCTCGCTGGTCGACCTTGCCCGCGACCGCGACGAAGCGGCGGTGCGGGAACTGATCCGCCGCCTCAACCCCCGTCTCTTCCGGGTGGCGCGTGGCATTCTGGACAGCGATGCCGATGCCGAAGACGCGGTTCAGGAGGCTTACCTCGCCGCCTTCACCCGGCTGGAACAGTTTCGCGGCACGGCGCGGTTTTCCACCTGGATCACCCGCATCACCATCAACGCGGCACGGATGCGAATTCGCGCCGCGCGGCCCCATCAGGAGTATGATACCGTGGACGAACAGAACGAGGCGGACGCTGCGGTCGTGATGTTTCCCGGCAAAGGGTTCGAGCAGCCGGATACGGCCCTTGGGCGAACGCAGATGACACTCATGCTGGAAAGCGCCGTGGCGGCATTGCCGCCCGAGTTGCGTCTGGTCTTTCTGTTGCACGAGGTCGAGGGCCAGAGCACGCTGGCCATTGCGCGGGTCCTGTCGCTGAACCCGGTCACGGTAAGAACGCGGCTTTATCGCGCCCGCAAGCGCCTGCGCGCCGAGCTTGAAACGCAGCTGAGCGGCGGCTTCGAGGCGGTCTTCCCCTTCGATGGCGCGCGCTGCGCCCATATGGCCGATCGGGTGGTGACAAGGCTGAAACGGGCCGGTCATCTCTGATCCGGCCAGGCGCGGGCATGGGTCAGCCGCGCAGCCGCGGGGTCCAGTCCTCGACAGCCCCGCTTTCCAGCCGCCGGAGCGCCAGCGCCTGCCAGGAGGCGGAAAGTCCGGCGAGGCCGGCGAATTCGGCCAGCACCGCGCGGTCGGGCGCGTCGCGGTAAAGCAGGCGCTGCACCCGGGCCAGGGTCCAGCCGGGGTTGGGCCGCGCGGTCAGTGCCATCCGGTCGCCCGCGGCGACCGCGCCCGACGCCAGCACTCGCAGATACCAGCCGGTGCGCCCGCTTTGCTGCACCCGGCGCGCCATGTCGGGCAGATCGAAGCGCAGGTTTAGCTTCCAGCAGGGCTGGCGCGCCTGCGACAGTTCCACCTGCGCCGAGCCGAGGTCAAAACGGTCGCCGATGCAGACATCGGCCTCGGCCAGCCCATCCAGCACGATGTTCTCGCCGAAGGCGCCGGGGGCGAACCGCTCCGCCCGCTCGGCCAAGTCGCGCGCCCAGTCCGCGTAATGGGCCAGCGGATAGACATGGACGGCCTTGTCCACCCCGCCGTGGCGGGCGGGATCGCCCTGCACATCGCCGGCAAGCCCCAGGGGGCCGACCGCCACCGGCCCGGCGACCGGCGCCTTGACGATGGCGCTGGGCACCGCCTTCGGTCCGAGGGGGCGCACCGCGCCGGTCTGGACAGCAAGAACCTGGCCGATGGTCATCTCACTCTCCCGCGCCGTCTTCCTGCACCAGCATCATGATCTCGGCCCCAAGCGCAAGGTCGGAGACCTGCCCGAAATGTCGCGCCCTGAGCCGCCCCTCACGGTCGATCAAGAGAAGCGTCGGCGTGCCCTCCAGCGCATAGGCGGCCATGGTCTGCGGCAGCGGGCCGTTCTCGCCCGCCCTGTCCACCGCCACCGGAAAGCGGATGCGGTATTCGTGCAGGAAGGCGCGGAGTGCCACCGGCGTCATCGCCGCGTGATGCTCGAAGACGCAATGCAGCCCGATCACCGTCACGTCCTGGGGCCGGAAGGTCTGGGCGATCCTCTGCGCCTGCGGCAGGCCGTGGCTGACGCAACCGGGGCAGAGCATCTGGAAACACTCGATCGCGACGACCCGGCCGCGCAAACCTTCGAGCATCAGCGGTTCGGGCGTGTTCAGCCATTCGGAGGCG
>DAIOXI010000094.1:563-1860 GCA_036758045.1 Albidovulum sp. | reverse complement strand
GCAAGGTCGGACATCTGTATTGCCTTCTTCGAAAAGCCGGCGGCGGGAGCACCGCCGCCGGTCATGGGTTACTGGTTGACCCGGCCGGCCAGGCTCAGATCGCCCGAGGCCACGTCAAAGACATCGGTGACGCACAGAAGCGGCGCATGGACATTGGCATTCACACGCAATCCGGCGGTGACCCCATCGTACCCTGCGCTCTCGACCGCGCCGATATCGTCGAAGGCCACCGCGATCTCGATGGTCTCGCCCGAGATCACCGGATCCCAGCCGGGGCTGTCGATCAGAAGCGGCAGGCCGGGCCAGGTGGCCGGCAGGCGCGGCGTGGCGCCTTCGGGGATGTCGATCACCTTCAGCGCGCCCGCGCCGCAGGCGTCGTCGGGGCCCAGAACCACCCAGTGGCTGTGCCACAGATCGCCGTCATTGGCCCGGTCGCCGTCGCCGTTCTCGTCAAAAAGCGGCGTGTCGTCGAAATCGGGATGCGCGGTCGCCACCATGGCAAGGATGCCCGCCCCGGCGTCGAACCCTACGGTCGCCGCGTCGAGCGTCGTCGGCCAGACATAGGCGAAGACCTCCGATCCGGCCAGCGCACCGGTCGGTGCGGGGCGGCTTTCTCCGGCCCGGCCCGAAACCGCCATGTGGAAGGTGGCAACGCGCCCCTCGGTGGTGATCCGTGCGTGGGTGATGTCAAAGGGGGCGGGATCGCCCGCCTCGGCGGTGATGCCGCCGGTATGGTCCTGCGCGCCATCGGCCAGGGCGGGTGCGCCAAGCAGCAGGGCCGCCATAAGCGCCGTGGTTCCGGCATGGAAAAGATCAGATTTTCGTGTCATGATGAGGAGCTTCCTTTTCATCCTGTGGATCGGTTGCAAAAGGGCGTCCGGGCCGTTGCAGCGGTTCCGGGCGTCCGTCTCAGGCCGCCTTCGAGAACCGCGCCCAGAGTTGGGCGCGATCCTCCTCGGCAGCCTCTTCGTGGTCGCCGCAGTCGATCCGCAGCGCGGCATCGCCAAAGGCGGCATCCACAAAGGCACAGTGATGCGGGCGGGCCGCATCGTCATGGGCGTGGGGGCGGAAATGCGCGCAGGTCACGCACAGGCGTTGCACCGGGATCGCGTGCGCTTCCTGCAAGGCCCGGATCAGGCCCACGAGGCCGCGCTGCATGGCGGCGCGGTCGGCCGGCCTGAGCGTCTCCAGCGCCGCCAGCATCGCCGGCGGGGGCGTCGCCGCGGCCTCGGCCTCTTGCCGTCCGCTTGAGGTCAAGCGCAACAGCACGGCGCGGCCATCCTCGGGGTCGGGTGCG
>DAIOXI010000094.1:0-553 GCA_036758045.1 Albidovulum sp. | reverse complement strand
CGTCGGCCAGGGCACTGACCCGTGACGGCCCGCGCGCCGCAAGCCGCGTCAGGATCTGTGCCTGCGTCGGCGTGAGATCGGCGCGCTCGGATCGTTCCCAAGCGAAGGATCGCAGAACAACCGCGATCCGCACGAGCGCGGCCGCAATCTGGTTTGTTTCTTTTTGCTCGTCCTTTGAGATCTACACTATATAGGACTCCTAAATTAATCAAGTGACATTCCTATGGAAGCAATACCGTGCCTCCTCGCTCCCCCAAAGAAGTTGAGTCTGACCGGCTGCGATTGCAAAGCCATCTCTGCGCTCGCACCAGGGCGTGGTCGCCCATCATTGCGGCGACGGCTGATCCATCTGAAAGTATCACCAATTCCTGGGCCGCCCGCACCAGCATTGCCTCAAACTCGGCGTCTGGCATACGCACGAAACCCTGATCGGATCGGGGTGGTGTCAGGGGTCAATCCTCCCTCCGATCAGCCGATCTTGGCGCCCCAGAACGAGGTCTGATCCGCCGCGAAATACCCATCCTGCGCGCGGAAATACCCCTGCAGCTCGACG
>DAIOXI010000093.1:4584-11425 GCA_036758045.1 Albidovulum sp. | reverse complement strand
CAACTGAAAGTGTGTCAGAATCGGGGGCGCACCGGATTGCATTTCCCGGCGAGCTTGCATTCAGGGTTCGCCCCTGATGCCCCTCACACCACCCGTTCGACCATCATCTTCTTGATGCCCGCGATCGCCTTGGCCGGGTTCAGGCCCTTGGGGCAGGTCTTGGCGCAGTTCATGATCGTGTGGCAGCGATAAAGCTTGAAGGGGTCCTCAAGCTCATCCAGCCTTTCGCCCGTCGCCTCGTCGCGGCTGTCGACGATCCAGCGATAGGCGTGCAGCAGCGCGGCGGGGCCAAGGTAACGGTCGCCGTTCCACCAATAGCTCGGGCAGGAGGTGGAGCAAGACGCGCACATCACGCATTCATAAAGCCCGTCAAGCTTCTTTCGATCCTCGATCGACTGGCGCCATTCCTTTTCGGGGCGGTTCGTCTTGGTCTCAAGCCAGGGCATGATCGAAGCATGCTGGGCATAGAAATGCGTCAGGTCCGGGATCAGGTCGCGCACCACCGGCATATGCGGCAGCGGATAGATCTTCACGTCGCCCTTGATCTCATCCAGCCCATAGATACAGGCCAGCGTGTTGATCCCGTCGATGTTCATCGCGCAGGAGCCGCAGATCCCCTCGCGGCAGGAGCGGCGGAAGGTCAGGGTCGGGTCGATCTCGTTCTTGATCTTGATCAGCGCGTCCAGAACCATCGGGCCGCACTTGTCCATGTCGAGGAAATAGGTATCGACCCGCGGGTTTTCGCCCGTGTCGGGGTCCCAGCGGTAGATCTGGAACTTGCGGGTCGTCTTCCCCTCGGGTTTCGGCCAGGTCTTGCCGACCCGGACCTTCGAATTCTTGGGAAGTGAGAACTGAACCATGTGACTTATCCCTTCCAGTCGGGGCGGGTATAGAGCGGCTGCCGGGGCGGCTGGCCGGACCTGCGCAGCACGCAGGCGTTGTAAAGGGCCGACGGGTCCCTGCCGGACAGGGTGTCGGTGTTGACGTCGATATCGACCGCGGCGCGCATCCCGTCGCTGCCAAAGGCGGCCTCGCTCAGCCGGATCGGACTGGCGGCGGTGCGGGCGCGATCGGCGCAGGCGCGTTCCGCCTGTTCGACCGACACCGGGCCACAGGCCGCAAGGGCGGGCAGGATGCCAGCAAGGGTCAGCAGAGTGCGCATCAGTAATCCGGTTTCAGCGACGAGCGGATCGTGGACCCGTCTTCAAGGAATTGCCGCGCACGTTCCTGCTGCGCCACGGTCAGAGAGTTCCAAAGCGCCTCATCCCCCGGCATCAGCGGGTAGCCCGCGGGCATCGACACCCCCTTGCCGCCGACGCCGCCGAAAATCCGCTGCCACCAGGTCTTGCGCTGGCCCTCGGGCGCGGTCAGCGAGGCGCCCCGCCCGCTGCCGCCTTCAAGGTAGGCACCGTGATAGCCCGCCCCGCCCGACAGGGCCGAGGCGCCGCGCTGACGCTTGGTATAGGTCGGTGCCTGTGCGCTGTATTCCCGCATCGGGGTCGCGGCGGCTACCGGGGCCGTGCGGCCCGAAGCCTTGGCCTGGATGCAGGCGTTCAGAGCGGCTGCCTCCGCCGCGGTTCCCCCCTCTGCGGGAACGACGACCGGCACCTTGGCATCCGTGTAGGTATAGTAGCCCTTTGGCTTCATCTCGAACATGCATTGCGTGGCATAGTCGGCCTTCGCCCGCGCGACGGCCGGAGCGGACATCGGCGCCAGCGCCAAGACTGCAAGGACTGTCGTGCGGGCGAGCGCGTTCATCAGTAAACCCTCTTTTTCGGCGCGATCTTCTTCAGATCAATGCCGCCCTTCTCCTCGGGCGTCAACGGATCGAGGTGAACGGGACGGGAGCCGAGGCGGACCTTGTTGCCATCGACCCATGCAAGAGAATGCACGCGCCAGTTCTTGTCGTCGCGGTCGGGATAATCCTCATGCGCATGGGCGCCACGGCTTTCCTTGCGCGCCTCGGCCGCCACGATGGTGGCCAGCGCGTTCGGCATCAGGTTGGTCAGTTCCAGCGTCTCCATCAGGTCGGAGTTCCAGATCAGCGAGCGGTCGGTGACCTTGAGATCGGCGATCTTGCCCGCCACCTTCTCCATCTTCGCCACGCCTTCGGCCAACGACTTGTCGGTACGGAAGACGGCGGCATCGGCCTGCATGGTCTTTTGCATCTCAAGCCTGAGTTCGGCGGTGGGGACGGCGCCATTGGCGTTGCGGAGGCCATCGAAGCGATCGAGCGCCTTCTCGACGCCCGCCTTGTCGACCGGGCGATTGCGCTCTTTCGGGTCGAGGATCTCCCCCGCGCGGATCGCGGCGGCGCGGCCGAATACCACGAGGTCGATCAGCGAGTTGGAGCCAAGCCGGTTGGCGCCATGGACGCTGGCACAGCCCGCCTCGCCCACCGCCATCAGGCCGGGGAAGACGGCGTCGGGATTGTCCTTGGTCGGGTTCAGCACCTCGCCATGATAGTTGGTCGGGATGCCGCCCATGTTGTAATGCACCGTCGGCAGGACCGGGATCGGTTCCTTGGTGACATCGACACCGGCGAAGATCCGCGCCGATTCCGAGATGCCCGGAAGCCGCTCATGCAGGGTTTCCGGCGGCAGGTGGTTCAGGTGCAGGTGGATATGGTCCTTGTTCGGGCCGACACCGCGCCCTTCGCGGATCTCGATCGTCATGCAGCGGCTGACCACGTCGCGCGACGCCAGATCCTTGTAGGTCGGCGCGTAGCGTTCCATGAACCGCTCGCCCTCGGAGTTGGTGAGATAGCCGCCCTCACCCCGCGCGCCTTCGGTAATCAGGCAGCCCGCGCCATAGATGCCGGTCGGGTGGAACTGCACGAATTCCATGTCCTGAAGCGGCAGGCCCGCGCGTGCGACCATCCCGCCACCGTCGCCGGTGCAGGTATGCGCGCCGGTGGCGGAGAAATAGGCCCGCCCATAGCCCCCCGTCGCCAGCACCACCATCTTGGCGTTGAAGACATGCATCGTGCCGTCATCCAGCTTCCACGCCACGACGCCGGTGCAGGCACCGTCGGTGATGATGAGGTCGATGGCGAAGTATTCGATATAGAACTCCGCTTTCTGTTTCAGGGACTGGCCGTAAAGCGTGTGCAGGATGGCGTGGCCGGTACGGTCGGCGGCGGCGCAGGTGCGCTGCACCGGGGGGCCTTCGCCGAATTCGGTCGTGTGACCGCCGAAGGGGCGCTGATAGATCTTGCCCTCTTCGGTGCGCGAAAACGGCACGCCGTAATGTTCCAGCTCATAGACCGCCTTCGGCGCCTCGCGCGCGAGATATTCCATCGCGTCGGTATCGCCCAGCCAGTCCGAGCCCTTGACGGTGTCGTACATGTGCCATTGCCAGTGGTCCGGCCCCATGTTCGACAGTGACGCCGCGATGCCGCCCTGTGCCGCGACGGTGTGCGAGCGGGTCGGGAAGACCTTGGTCACGCAGGCGGTCTTCAGCCCCTGCTCGGCCATGCCAAGCGTCGCGCGCAGGCCCGATCCGCCCGCGCCCACCACGACGACATCGTATTCGTGTACTTCGTAAGGATAAGCGGTCATGGAGAGAGTTCCTTAAAGCGCGAGCCGGATCAGGGCGTAAAGTCCGGTTGCCATCACGGCATAGGACAGGCAGACCGTGCCGACGACCAGGGCCTTGCGGGCAAAGCCGTGGGCATAGTCCTCGATCATCACCTGGGCGCCGTTCTTGAAATGGGTCATGCCCACGATCAGCGTCAGCCCGGCGACGATGGCCGGGAAGGGACGGCTGTAATAGGCCACGACATCCTCATAGGGCGCGCCAAGGATGCGACCGAAGGTCAGGATGAAGAGCGGGATCAGGATCGCCAGCGCCACGGCGCTGACCTGCATGTGCCAGAAATGCTCGGTCCCGCTCTTGGCGGAGCCAAGGCCGTCGGCGCGCTTGCGGTCGGTCAGGTAACGCATCGCGTGGCCCTTTCAGAGAATGGTAACGGTGAACAGGGTCAGGATGACCGACCCGAAGATGACGCCCCAGCCGAGCTTTTCGGCGGTGGGAATATCAAGGCCGCGGCCGCTGTCGTAGTAAAGGTGCCGCAGCCCGGCGAGGAAATGGTACCAGACGGCCCAGACCGAGCCGAAGAGGACGAGCTTGCCGAACCAGCTGCGCAGGACACCGTCGGCGACCGCGAAATAATCCGCGCTGGTCGCGGCGGCGAGCAGCCACCAGACGATCAGCAGCGCCGCAACGATCAACGCATTCCCGGTGATCCGGGTCAGGATCGAGGTGATGGAGGTCAGCTGCGGGCGGTAGTAAGGCCCGATCATAAAGGGCGATAGCGGGCGCTTGCCCCGGTTCACATCGGCCATGTCTCTCCCCTTGAAGCTTCCGCGCCCCCGGCGAGCGGGTGGCTCACAGGGGCGCCGTCGCCCTCTTCATGGACCCAATTCACGCCCATGTCACGCCGCGATTGGCATAAATTCGTCGTTTCGGCGCGTGTTAGCGAAAAACCTGACATTTGTGATCACGATTTTTCAAGGCGTGATCACGGTGCGGCCCCGGCAGGCGGGGACTCAGACCGCGCGGGCCGGGTCACAGGGGCATCAGCGCCCAGTAGTCGAGGTCCAGAAGCACCTCGGGCAGGTATTTCCCATCCGCACCCTTCAGCGCGAAGTCCGCCCCCCCGTGCTTCACCGCGACCAGCCGCAGGCGGATCGCGCCGACGCCGGGCACCGCGGTTTCGGCCTTGTCCAGCACCTCGGACCAAGCCCGCACCGTATCGCCGGAAAAGCAGGGGTTGGCATGGGCGCCTGCGTTCAGCGCCACGATCATCTGCGCGTTGGCCAGCCCGTTGAAGGAGAGCGCGCGAGAGAGAGAGATCACATGCCCGCCATAGATCAGCCGCCGCCCGTCCTCGCGGTTGGTGGCATCGAAGAGGACCTTGGCGGTGTTCTGCCAGAGGCGGGTGGCCAGCATATGCTCCGCCTCCTCGATCGTGACGCCATCGACATGGGCGATCTTCTCGCCCACCGCATAGTCGCCCCAGCGATGCCCCTCGCCTGCAAGCGCGAAATCGTAGTTGGAGAAATTCAACCCTTCCGGCACGATCAGATCGCCCGGCGCCACGGATTCCTTCAATTCGGGAACAACCGGGGCGGGTGCAGGCAGGTCGAGGTTGCGCTTGCGCACCATCACCCAGCGGACATAGTCCAGCACCACCTCCCCCGTCTGGTTCAGGCCCTGCGTGCGGACATAGACCACGCCCGACTTTCCGTTGGAATTCTCCTTCAGCCCGATCACCTCGGATTGCGACCGCAGCGTGTCGCCCGGCCAGACGGGGCGCAGCCAGCGCCCCTCGGCATAGCCGAGATTGGCGACCGCGTTCAGAGAAATGTCCGGCACCGTCTTGCCGAAAACCGTATGAAAGGCGATCAGGTCGTCGATCGGCGCCGCCGCCAGACCGCATCCGCGCGCGAACTCGTCCGAGGAATAAAGCGCATGCCGCGCCGGGTAGAGCGCGTGGTACAGCGCCCGCTCCCCGCCCGAAACGGTGCGCGGCACGGCATGGACGATCACCTCGCCCAGCCGGTAATCCTCAAAGAAACGGCCCGGATTGGTCTTCATGCTCGCCTTGTCCTATCCATAGGTTCCCTGGAACGGGTTGTAGCCCAGCCAGATATGCACCGCCGCGATCAGCCCGTAGAGAACCAGCGCGATCGCCAGGGCGATGGCGTCGCTGCGCATCGGGCCGGGCGCGGGGCGTTTCCATTCCACCTGCGCGTTGATCAACACGATCTCCACCAGCGCCCAGAGACCGAGCCAGCCGAACATGACGATCGAGGCCAGATCGCCGTTCACCAGCAGATGCGCGACGGCCCAGATCACCACCGACCACAGCATCGGGTGGCGGATCATCGCCTTCACGCGGCCCTTGCTGTGCGACACGCCAAACAGGAAGAGCGCGATCAGCATCAGCAGGTTGTTCAGATGGCCGATGCCGTCCATCGGCGTATAGACCGGATCGACCTCCGCCCGGCGATAGCCGATGACCATCAGGAAGACCGCCGCCAGCGACAGGACCGCGACCAGCATCTTGCCGGGGCCTTCGCCCAGCCTTGCGCGCAGCCCCGGCAGCACCCGGCGGAACAGATGGGCAGCCGTCCAGAGGACGAGACCCAGGATCAGAACTTGCATGGCGAACCTCCCTGTCGCGAACCGGCGCGAGTTTGGACTAATTCGCCATGGCCGCAATAGCCTCGGACCGGGCAATCGTCTTGCGCGCGGTCACGACATGGAGATTTTCGACGATCCTGCCATCGACGACGGCCACCCCCTGCCCCGCCGCCTCGGCCTCTTCAAAGGCCGCGATCTGGCGGCGGGCGAGGTCGATTTCCGCCTCCGACGGGGCGAAGGCCTCGTTGGCGATGGCCAGTTGCGCGGGGTGGATCAGGGTCTTGCCATCAAAGCCCATGTCGCGGCCCTGCGCGCATTCGGCGCGCAGACCGTCGTTGTCCTTGAAGGCGTTGTAGACGCCATCGACGATGATCCGCCCATGGGCCTTGGCGGCCAGCAGGCAAAGGCCGAGGCCGGTCAGCAGCGGCTCCCGATCCGGGCGGAAGCGGGTGTTGAGGTCCTTGGCAAGGTCGTTCGTCCCCATGACCATCCCGGCCAGCCGCGGGTGGGCGGCAATGGCGGCGGCGTTCAACATGCCCAGCGGCGTCTCCATCATCGCCCAGAGGGGCGTGTCCGGGATCAGCGCGGCAACCGCGTCGAGATCCGCGGGGGAGGAGACCTTGGGGATCAGGATCGCGTCGACCTTCGCACCGACAAAGGCCGCGACATCGGCACGGCCCCATTCGGTGTC
>DAIOXI010000093.1:0-4574 GCA_036758045.1 Albidovulum sp. | reverse complement strand
ATGACGCCTCGCCCTTTCCGCCGTCGCCCCGGACACGATCCGCATCCGCCTGCCATAGTCATGCGCGTCAAGGACTTGCGCCAGAAGCGCCCGCGCGGCGGGCTTTTCCTCGGCCGCGACGGCATCTTCGAGGTCGAAGATGATCGCATCGGCGGGCAGGTCGCGGGCCTTCTCCAGCGCACGTTCCCGCGACCCCGGAATATAGAGGACTGAGCGGCAGGGGCGCAGGGTTTCGGCAGGCATCGGACTCTCCTCGCAACAATATTTCGTCAATGACCATATTTCCGGCACATTCGGCAAGCCAAAAATTTCCGCAGCGCAGCAATTTTTGACCGAACGCCGGTTTTGCCCTTTGTTCAGGTCAGACGGAAAGTATGGTCGCGCGCTGTTTCAGGGGATGACGATGGCACGGGACCTGTTCGGATTGTCGCTTGGCTTCGCGGCGCTGATTCTGCTTCTGGCGGACGCGGCCCTGCCCGACACTACGCGCCCATCGCCCCTTCCCACAGCAATCGCAGCGATACTGCCAGAAGCGCCCAGGTGACGATCTGGAAGAAGAGCTTTTCCGGCAGGATCTTCACCAGCCAGACGCCCGCGAAGACCGAGATGGAGGCAGGCACCATCAGCACCGCCGCGATCTTGAGATCGTCGAAGGTCAGCGTGCCAAGCGCCCAGTAGGGGATCAGCTTGATCGCGTTGACATAGGCGAACAGCACCGTCGTGGTCCCGGCGAAGACCGCCTTTTCAAGCCGCAGCGGCAGGACATAGACCTGATAGGGCGGCCCGCCCGCATGGCTGACGAAACTGGTAAAGCCGGTGATGGCACCCCAGAAAACGCCCGGCGCGACCCTCGGCTTTCTCGCCGGTCCCTGCGGTCCGCGCCGCAGCAGCAGGCGCAGCGCGAAAACGGTGCCGATCAGACCGATGAGCCCGATCACCAGCCGCTCGGGCACCAGGGCCGCCGTGGCCCAGCCGATCCCGACCCCGACCGTCGCCGCGGGCGCGAGGATCGCCAGCAGTTTCCGGTCGAAGGCCTGTCGATAGGCGTAAAGCCCGAACATGTCCGACACGATATAGACCGGCAGCAACAGCCCTGCCGCCGCGACCGGCGGCATCACCAGCGCCAGAAGCGGCACCGACAGCATCGCCACCACCGGCAGCCCGCCCTTCGACATGCCGACAAGGGCCGAGGCGATCACCGCAATGGTCCAGAATGCCGCCCCTTCCATGCCCGCCCTGCCCCGCAAATCCGTTATCGTTAACGGCATATCAACCTGACCGGCGGAGACAAGGCCCGCCCGCTTGCCGCATCGCAGCGGACTTGCGCGACGGGCCGCGAAGCAGTAACCCAAGGCCCGTCACTCATCAGGAGCCGGAGACATATCATGGCCAGACCCAAGATTGCCCTCATCGGCGCGGGACAGATCGGCGGCACGCTCGCCCATCTTGCCGCGATCAAGGAACTTGGCGACGTCGTTCTGTTCGACATCGCGGAAGGGACCCCGCAGGGCAAGGCGCTCGACATTGCCCAGTCGGGGCCGGTCGAAGGTTTCGACGCCAGCCTGAAGGGCGCGAACGATTACGCCGACATCGCGGGCGCCGATGTCTGCATCGTCACCGCCGGTGTCCCCCGCAAGCCGGGGATGAGCCGCGATGACCTTCTGGGCATCAACCTGAAAGTCATGAAATCGGTCGGCGAGGGGATCAAGACCCATGCCCCGAACGCCTTCGTGATCTGCATCACCAACCCGCTTGACGCCATGGTCTGGGCGCTTCAGCAATTCTCCGGCCTGCCCGCGAACAAGGTGGTCGGCATGGCGGGCGTGCTGGACGCCGGCCGTTTCCGCCACTTCCTGTCGGTCGAGTTCGACGTCTCGATGAAGGACGTCACCGCCTTCGTGCTCGGCGGCCATGGCGACACGATGGTGCCGCTGGTGCGCTATTCCACCGTCGCCGGCATCCCGCTGCCCGATCTGGTCGCGATGGGCTGGACGACGCAGGAAAAGCTGGACGCCATCGTGCAGCGCACCCGTGACGGCGGGGCGGAGATCGTGGGCCTGCTGAAGACCGGATCGGCCTTCTATGCCCCGGCCGCCAGCGCCATCGAGATGGCGGAAGCCTATCTGAAGGACCAGAAGCGCCTGCTGCCCTGCGCGGCCTATGTCGACGGCGCCTTCGGCCTGAACGGCATGTATGTCGGTGTGCCGACGATCATCGGCGCGGGCGGGATCGAACGCATCGTGGAGATCAAGCTGGCCAAGGACGAACAGGCGATGTTCGACAAGTCGGTCGATGCGGTCAAGGGCCTTGTGGAGGCCTGCAAGGGCATCGACCCGTCGCTGGCCTGATCCGGCCGCAGGTCGAGACAGAAAGGCGCGCCCGGTCCCGGTGGCGCGCCTTTTTCGTTTGAGGGCGGCGCGCGGATGAGCGGCGCGTCCGCCGCGCCGGCGCAGCGCCCTTTCCGAAAACCTACCCGCCGGCGCCCAACCCGAACCGGGCGAAGACATCGCCCTTCGCCGCCGTCAGCCAGCGGTCGTAGCCGTCGCGGCCCAGGTCCGCCGCATGGCCCGGCAGCAGCCCGCCGATCGCCCCGGCGGGATCGAAGGGGACCTCGATCACCCGGCCCTCGCCGCGCCACGCCGCCTCCCGCGCCGGGTCAAGGCGTTTCAGCCGGTCGTAAAGCCCCAGCGCCGCGGTCAGATCGGGGCCGCAGGCCATCAGCGCCGCCACCTGGTGCGCGCGTTCCTCGGCGGCGGGGCTGTGCGGGTCACGCTCCAGCGCCTCGCCCTTGCGCAAAAGCTTGTGGAGCCAGTCAAGCGGCGTGAAGCCGTCGAAATGCAGGATCGTCGCGCTTTCGGACAGGCGGTGACGTGGATAGCGGGCGTCGCGGCGGGCCGACAGGCGCGGGCGATGGATACCGGCGATATAGCCAAGGCCCGCCGGACTTGCAGCCTTGCCGCTTGCATGGCCGGTCAGGCCCTGCCGGGTCAGGCCGCCGTTCTGGACATCCTCCTCCGCCGCCTCCCGCCCGGTCACGAGGAATTCGGGCAGGCGGAAAAGCGGGGAAAAGACGTTTGTGCCGGGGTCCGCCGCGCCATGGACCCGCTCGATATTACCGATCTTCAGGAAATGCCCCTCGGGCAGCAGCGACAGCTCCTCGGCCAGCGGTTCCCACTGCCAGAGGTATTCGTCGATATCGAGGTGGATGAGGTAATCCATCGCGGTCGCTCCCAGCGCGGCGGTGGCGTTGCGGGTCTGGCGCACCTGATGGAGGCGCGGCCGCCGCTGCCCCTGCCCGCGCCACCAGGCCCGGTCGGCGACGGTCACCCGGACGCCGGGCAGGCGCCGCAGCGGGGCCAGATCCTCTGCGGCCAGCGGCGCGCTGTCGAGGTAAAGGTGAACCTCCCCCGCGCCGGCGGCGAGGTGATGGGCGGCATGGGCGATCAGCAGGGACACCGGCGCGTCCGCCGTTGTCACGATCCCCCAACGCGGCAAAACCACAGACCGTCCCTTTCGCATTCAACCGACGCCTCAGTTATGCTCCGCCCGCAAGCGAGGTCAACCGCGACTGATTCGCGCAGGATCGGCCACAGACGTGATCACACCATCAAATCGCGTGATCACAAAAAGCGGGTTTTCCGCGCCGCTTTCCCGCATCATGTAATTATTCGTTCATGCCTGCGCCCCTATGTGTCATCACCGGGGGCGAACCTAATCGACAGGGACTGAGGCGATGAACATCCACGAATACCAGGCCAAGGCTCTCCTGCGCCAATATGGCGCGCCGGTTTCCGACGGTCGGCCCGTGTTGCGCGCGGAAGAGGCCAAGACGGCGGCCGGCGAACTTGACGGGCCGCTCTGGGTCGTGAAGGCGCAGATCCACGCGGGCGGGCGCGGCAAGGGCCACTTCAGGGAACCCGAGGCCGGTGAAAAGGGCGGTGTCCGCCTTGCCAAATCGGTGGAAGAGGCCGCGCAGCTGGCCAAGCAGATGCTGGGCCGCACCCTCGTCACCCACCAGACCGGCCCCGCAGGCAAGCAGGTCAACCGCATCTATATCGAGGACGGCTCCGACATCGCGCGCGAGCTGTACCTCGCCCTTCTGGTCGATCGCCAGACCAGCCGCGTGGCCTTCGTCTGCTCCACCGAAGGCGGGATGGATATCGAGGAGGTGGCCGCCAAGACGCCCGAGAAGATCCTGACCTTCTCCGTTGACCCCGCCTCGGGTCTTTCCGATTTCCACGGCCGCCGCGTGGCCTTCGCGCTTGGCCTTCAGGGCGCGCAGGTCAAGCAGTGCGTGGGCCTGATCCGCACGCTCTACAAGCTTTTCCTCGAAAAAGACATGGAGATGCTTGAGATCAACCCGCTGATCGTGACGCCGGCGGGCGACCTCAAATGCCTCGACGCCAAGATGGGCTTCGACAACAACGCGCTCTACCGCCAGCCCGACATCATGGCGCTGAGGGACGAGACCGAGGAAGACCCGAAGGAGCTTGCCGCCTCCAAGTTCGACCTGAACTACATCGCGCTCGACGGCGAGATCGGCTGCATGGTCAACGGCGCGGGCCTTGCCATGG
>DAIOXI010000092.1:3926-11573 GCA_036758045.1 Albidovulum sp. | reverse complement strand
CCCGGCCCAGGATCGCCGCATAGCCGCGCAGAAGGTCGGACCAGGCAAAGGGCGCGGGGCCGGAGATGATGAACCGTCCGTCCGGCGCATGGTCGGCGGCGGCAAGGCGGCAGGCCTGCACCAGGTCATCGACATGGACGCCGTTGCACAGCCCCTCGGGCGCGGGCAGCACCACCTCGCCCATCAGGAGCGCGTCGGCCAGCCGGTCCGTCCAGAGGCGCGATCCGGGGCCGTAGACGATGGTCGGTTGCAGGATCGCGGCGGAGAGGCCCGAGGCCGCCAGCCGGTCCTCCATCGCGATCTTCGTATCGCGGTAGGAGCCGGGCGCGCGGGGTGTCATCGCGCCGGTCTCGACGCAATCGGCATCGGGCCAGGCGTCATAGACGACGACGGAGGAGAGATGCACGATCCGCCGGGTGCCTGCGGCCTGCGCCCCGGCCAGAAGCGTGTCGAAGGCCGCAAGGTTGTCGGCGCCCGAGGCGCGGACGTCATAGGCGAGGTTGTAAAGCGTATCGGCGCCCTCCAGCAGCCTTGCGACGCTGCCTGCGTCGCGCAGGTCGCCTGCGATGAAGCGGAGGTTGGAGCCGGTCCCGCGCGGTATCCGGCCACGCGACAGGGCCGTGACCTCGATGCCGTCCGCCACAAGCGCCGCCGCGAGCCTGCGACCGATGAAGCCGCTTGCCCCGGTGACGGCCACCCGCCTGACGCCTGACTGCCCGGCCATGCCGATCCTCCTGCCTTGGGTGGCGGAGGTTAGGCGGAAATCGGGGGCGGTGGAAGGCGGGCAGGGGTGTCCGGGTGGCCGGAGACTCATTTCTACCCCAGGATGAGGACAGAATTTGTGCTAACCCAAAGGTTGCGCAATCGAGAACAATAGCCCCCAGGAAGCTGCCCCAAACCCTCATATCTAGTGAAAACTGTTCGCATTTCCGCAACATGCGCCCATATTTTGCCGCAGTTTAGTTTCAATTAAGACGCACTCTGCTATCCTTCCGGCTGTTGAAAGATGCGGGTGCGGCGACCCCAATGGGTGGGGGGCGTGGATCCGCTTGGAGGTGCGCAATGAAATGGTTGAATGGTACGTCTGTCGCTGCTGCGGCAGCGATGTCTCTTGTTGTAGGTGGTGTGCTCACGGCGCCGACTGCGGCCCAGGCCAAGACGCGGCTGATCGTCCCGGAGGAGATCTACCGTCTCTGTGACCGCAGGCAATTCACGCGATCCGAGATCCGCAAGCTCCAGCAACGGAGCGATTATGAGCTGATCCTGCGCTATACGGCGGATCAGTGCGCGGGCGTTGCCGCCGTCCTGGGTGACGGGGCGACGGCGAGCTTGCCGGGGACCTCGGGCGGCGCCGGTGGCGCGGCCGGTCTGGCGGGCGGCGCGGCGGTGACACGCACGGCCGGGGCCTCGGGCGGAGCGGCGCAATGCGTGCCGGGCCTTGGCCTGGCGAATTCCTGCGATCCGATCTGCGACCGCACGCAGTTCACGACGCGCGAGATCAGGGCGATCCAGCGCAGCGAGGATTTCCCGACGATCCTGGAATGGACGCTAGAGGCATGCCCGGCCGTGGCGGCCGTCCTGACCAATACCGCGACGGCGACGACGGCGACAGAGCCGGACCGTCGCGGCGAAGGCGGTGGCGGCACCGGCGGCGGCGGTAACGGCGGCGGCGGTAACGGCGGTGGCGGTAACGGCGGTGGCGGTAACGGCGGCGGCGGTAACGGCGGCGGTGATAACGGCGGCGGCGGTAACGGCGGCGGCGGTAACGGCGGTGGCGGTAACGGCGGCGGCGGTAACGGCGGCACCGGCGGTACGCGCCCGCCCGAGCCGGACAGCAATACCGACCCGGAGGGTTACGACCATTGGCGCGATACTTACGGGCCGGGTAGCGGCTGGAACGGGAACTGATCCCGGCGCGGGGCCGGTCAACGGCCTGCCGTAAAGCAGTAAGAAAAACGGCGCGTCAGCCCAGGCTGGCGCGCCGTTTCTTTGTCCGCCGTGTGCCGTCTGCCCGCGTCAGGCGCGGGTCGCGAAGATCCCGCCCGAGAAGATCGCGTTCCAGCGCGAGGGGCGCGCGGGGTCCTGCATCTTCAGAAAGCTGTAGCCCGTCGCGCGCCAGGGCTTGATCGAACCCGTCAGGCTGTCCAGCACATAATCGGCGGCGGCGGTGCGGATCACCAGCACGGCATGGCTGCCCCGGTTGCGGTCCAGAACGGTCGCGATCAGCAGCCGGTCCGGCGACACGCCCGCCGCCATCAGCGCCTTTTTCTTCGCCAGCACCACATCCTCGCAATCGCCGCCGCGGGCCGAGGGTAGGGTCCAGTATTCCTCGGTCCCGTACTGGCTCCGGTCCGATACAGGGCGCACAGCGCGGTTGATCTTGCTGTTGACGGCCTTGGCCACGCTCATCGCGTTGGCATCGGACATGTTCAGTCGTCCGCTCCGCGCGCAGGCCCAGCTGTAACGGCTACACAGGTCCGCCGCCCCGGCGGGCGCGGAGATGGGCGCACGGATGCGCATCTGGTCGGGCGGCTGGGCCGCGAACGCCCCGGCGTCCGGGAGGATGGCGATGGCAGCGGCTAGAGTGACGAACCGTGCCCCTTTGCGGACCATGCGGCCCACATGCATGATGATCGGCGTCATTGGCAGCTCTCTGACGTTTCCGTGTGATAGCAGAAGGCCAGAGGGCAGTGGTGATTCTTTGCCGCAAATATGGCGAGAATGGGGAAATCCGCCTCAATCGTCGGTTGATCCCGGCGGTCCCGCGCCTATCCTCGCCCCTTCCACGGCACCAGCCAGCGTTCGGCCATCCGCATCAGGATGTCGATGCCATAGCCGATGATGCCGATCAGGATGATTCCCATCACGACGATGTCGGTCAGCTGGAATTTCGAGGCCGCGATGATCATCATCCCCGCGCCTTTCTGCGCCGCGACCAGTTCGGCGGCGACCACGGTCCCCCAGCAGACCCCCATCGCGACCCGCGCGCCGGTGAAGATGTCGGGCAGCGAATTGGGGATGATCACATGGCGCATGATCTGCCATTTCGAGGCACCGAGCGAATAGGCGGCGTGGATCTTGGAGATCTTCACCCCCGACACGCCCGCCCGCGCCGAGATGGTCATGATCCAGAGCGCGGCGAGGAAGAGAAGCACGATCTTGCCCGTTTCCCAGATACCGAACCAGATGATGACCAAAGGGATCAGCGCCAAGGGCGGCACCGGGCGCATGAATTCGACGATCGGATCGAACCAGCCGCGGAACCAGTTCGACAGGCCCATGGCGTAGCCCAGCGGTATGCCTATGAGCGAGCCGAAGAAGAACCCGGCGAGGACCCGCAGGAGCGAGGCAGTCAGATGGCCCAGAAGCGATGTGTTCTGATAGCCGTTGGTCGCGATCTCGAAAAACCGCGCCACGACGGCCTCGGGCGAGGGAAGCCAGATCGGCTCCATCTGCCAGCCGGAATAGGGCTCGAAGTTCAGCGAGCCCTTGGAGGTCAGCGTGACGCTGCCATCGGCAAGCTTGACCTTCTGACCGCTGGCGATGGGTGTGCCGTCCACCGCGGTGATCGCGTAGCCATCCCCGGCACCCTCGTCATTCGCGGCGGGCCGGATCAGCACGCTGCGCCAGGCCTGCACCGTGGCGCCGTCATCCTTGGCAAAACCGTCGCCGGGTGCGGGATCGGGGGCGGTGCCGGGCTGGCGCGGGTCGGTCACGGTGACATGGACCGTGGCGCTGTCGGTCGCGCCGGAGGCATCCCGCGCCGTATAGGTAAAGGACGTCTCGCCGATGAACGGGCCGGGGACGTGGAGGGGGACGTAGTTCGACCCGGTGAAGGCGCCCCAGATCAGGAAGATGCTCAGCACCGAAATCACCGAAGCGACACGGTCGGGCACGATGGCGCTTTCGTCGCCGAAGGTCACGGTCTTGAGGCTGGTGAAATCATGCCGCGCCGCGCGCCGGGCGCGGATCAGGCGGACGACGATATAGGAGAGGATGAAAAGCGCCACATAGAAGAGAAGGACGATCATGCCTCTGCCCCCTCAGCACGGCCCATGATCTCTTCCTCCATGCCCCAGATCATCGACAGGATCTCTTCCCGCCGCTCGGCGAAGCCCGCGGATTTCTTGACCTCGCGCAGGTCCTTGCCGACGCCGTCATCGGCGAAAGGCAGGCGGTATTCCTTGAAGATGCGCCCCGGACGCGGCGCCATGACCAGAAGGCGTTCGCCCAGAAGCAGCGCCTCCTCGACCGAATGGGTGATGAGGATCACGGTCTTGCCGGTCTCCTTCCAGAGCTTCAGGACCAGCCCTTGCATCTTCTCGCGCGTCAGCGCGTCGAGCGCGCCGAGCGGTTCGTCCATCAGCACGACCTGCGGTTCGTTGGCCAGGCACCGCGCCAGCGCCACGCGCTGCTGCATCCCGCCCGAGAGTTCATAGACCGCCTTGTCCTTGAAATCCTGAAGGCCGACGGTTTCAAGAAGGTGATCGGTGATCGCGTTCCGCTCTGCCTCGGCCATGCCCTTCATGCGGGGGCCGAAATCGACATTCTTGCGCACGCTCATCCATTCGAAAAGCGCGCCCTGCTGGAACACCATGCCGCGTTCCGGGCCGGGGCCGGTGACGCGCTTGCCGTCCAGCGTGACCTTGCCTTCGGTCGGCGCGAGGAACCCGGCGAGGATGTTCAGAAGCGTGGTCTTGCCACAGCCCGACGGGCCGAGGACCGACAAAAGCTCCCCCGGCTGAAGGTGAAGCGAGACGTTTTTCAGCGCCTGCACCGAGCTGCCGTTCGGCAGGTCGAAGCGCATGGAGATATTGTCGATGACAAGTCCGGTCATGTCCCTCTGGTCCCTATGGAGAAGTCGCGGCCCGGAGCATCGACCGGGCCGCGCGCAGGGAAGGGGGTTACATGCCCTTCGCGGCCTCCAGCGGTCCGGTATTCACGGCCGAGTCGTAGCTGTCGCGCGCCGCCGGGATGGAGCCCGCGTCGAGGAACACCTGGCTGACGCCCTTCATGAAGGCCTGCGCGTTCCCGCCCAGCCATTTCTGCGAGAGTTGCTCGTCGATCGAGGGGAAGACGAAGGTGGACATGTCGCGCCTCGCAGTCTCGACATCCTGACCGGAATCGGCGGCGATGACCTTCAGCATCTCTTCCTTTTTCGAGCCTTCGTTCCACATGTCGTTGGCGTCTTCCGTCACCTTCATGAACTTCGCGGCAAGCTCCGGGTTCTCGGCCAGGAAGGCGGCCGGGGCGGAGATCACGTCGAAGACGAGGATGCCGAGGTCTTCCTTTTCCGCCCCGGTCAGAAGGACATTGCCGTGTTCCTTCATCCGGTTCAGGCCGCCGCCGTAACCGCAGGCCATGTCAACCGCGCCCTGTGCCAGCGCCGCGGCGCCCTCGGGCGGGGCCATGTCGACAATGTCGAGCGACGACAGGTCGATGCCGAAATGGTCCATCTGCCGCAGGAAGCCGTAATGCGCGGCGGTCCCCAGCGGCACGGCGACCTTCTTGCCCGCGAGATCGGCGGCATTGTCCTTGGTGATCTCAAGGTCCGAGCGCACGACGCAGTTGTCATTCTCGGAATAAGAGACCGCGACAGCGATGGTCTGAAGGTCCTGCCCGGCCGAGGTGGCGACGACGAAGGGCGGCACACCCTGGCTGACTGCGATCTGCACATCGCCCGAGGCCATGGCCGCCGACATCGCGGTGCCGGTGTCGAAGGCGCGCCAGTTCACCTTGACGCCCATCTCCTCGTCATAGGTGCCCATCTGCTTGGCGTATTCGAAGGGCATCGGCCATTCGAGGAAATAGGCCACCGTGATCTCGTCCAGCGCAAGGGCGCCCTGGGCTCCGGCCATGAAGGCCATGGCCGCGACGGTGGTGGTCAGAAAAGTCTTCTTCATGTCAGTCTCCCTGTTCCCGCGAGGATCGTGGACCGTCCCGCTTGGGTCCCACTATGGGGTCCGTTCACCTTGGGTCATAGGACCAGTTCGCCCAAGCGGCATAAGCCCAGAGGCGCAGCCGCACCCCCGCTGCCGCCGATTTCTGGACCGAGCGGAGGGTTCGATCTGGACATACGGCGCGCGCGGGTTTCATGGTGACCTTCCCCGCAGCAGAAAAACCGGACCCGTCCGGCCCGTTGATGCGCAATCCCGAAAGGCTTCTTCCATGGATACCACCCGCTACAGCAACGATCTTTCCGAAGTGGTCGAGGCCGACCGCGCCCATATCTGGCACCACCTGATCCAGCACAAACCGTTCGAGACGACCGACCCGCGGGTCATCGTCGAGGGCAAGGGGATGCGGGTCTGGGACGCGCGGGGCAAGGAACATCTGGATGCCGTGTCGGGCGGCGTCTGGACGGTGAACGTCGGCTATGGCCGCGAGTCGATCGCCAAGGCGGTCTATGACCAGCTGATCCGCATCAACTATTTCGCCAATTCGGCAGGCTCCATCCCCGGTTCGATCTTTGCCAGGAAGCTGATCGAGAAGATGCCGGGGATGGCCCGCGTCTACTATACCAACTCCGGCTCCGAGGCGAACGAGAAGGCCTTCAAGATGATCCGCCAGATCGCGCACAAGCGCTATGGCGGCAAGAAGTACAAGATCCTCTATCGTGAGCGGGACTATCACGGCGGCACCATCGGCACCATGTCGGCGGGCGGCCAGGATGAGCGCAACATGCAATACGGCCCCTTCGCGCCGGGCTTCATCCGCGTGCCGCATTGCATGGAATACCGCAAGCAGGAGGGCGCACCGGTCGAGAATTACGGCGAATGGGCGGCCGATCAGATCGAGAAGGTGATCCTTGCCGAGGGGCCGGATACGGTGGGCGGGCTTTGCCTTGAACCCGTGACGGCGGGCGGTGGCGTCATCACGCCGCCCGAGGGCTACTGGCAGCGGGTGCAGGAGATCTGCAGGAAATACGACATTCTGCTGCATATCGACGAGGTCGTCTGCGGCGTCGGACGCACGGGCACCTGGTTCGGCTACCAGCACTACGGCATCAAGCCCGATTTCGTCACCATGGCGAAGGGCGTCGCCTCGGGTTATGCGGCCATCGCCTGCTGCGTCACGACCGAGGCGGTTTTCGAGATGTTCAAGGACGATGCCTCTGATCCGCTGAACTATTTCCGCGACATCTCGACCTTCGGCGGCTGCACCGCAGGCCCGGCGGCGGCGATCGAGAACATGCGGATCATCGAGGATGAGGGGTTGCTCGCGAACACCATGAAGATGGGCGAGCGCGCGATGGGCAACCTTCAGGCGCTGATGGAAAAGCACAAGGTGATCGGCGATGTGCGCGGCAAGGGCCTGTTCCTTGGCGCCGAGCTGGTGGCCGACCGTCAGACGAAGGAGCCGGTGGACGAGAAGAGGGTGCAGGCCGTCGTGGCCGACTGCATGGCGCAGGGCGTCATCATCGGCGCGACCAACCGTTCGGTCCCCGGTCTGAACAACACGCTCTGCCTGTCGCCCGCGCTGATCGCGACGCCGGACGATATCGACGAGATCACCGGGGCCATCGACAAGGCGCTGACCAAGGTCTTCGGCTGAGTCCTTTGCATCCGTGACCGGGATGGGCGCCCGCGGCAGGAGCTGCGGGCGATCGTCTTGCCGGACGCCTTGGGGGTGGGGGCGGGCAAAGAC
>DAIOXI010000092.1:3274-3916 GCA_036758045.1 Albidovulum sp. | reverse complement strand
CCGGGGCCATCTACATGGCGCTTACCATGGTCTTCGGCTGTGTATGGGTTTCGCCCCGGCTGACGCCGGGGCTATCCATGGGGGGGCGCTGCCCCCACACCCCCGGAGTATTTTTGCCACAATGAAAGAGGGGCGGCTTACTCGGCTGGCCCGGCGCAGCCTTGTGCCATGGCGCCGGTGGTGCCGGTGCAGCGCAGCCAGATGTCGAAATGGCGCGAACGGGGGGCGGGCGCGGGGCGGTAGTCCCTCAGGATCGCCTGCCAGTCCGCGGCAGGGGCCATGAAGCCGTCCCAGGTGAAGCTTTGGTCCCCGATAAAGCCGTAGCCGCGGTCGAAGATCAGAAGGTCCGGGCGGCGGGTTTCGATATCCGTGATGATGTCCTGCCGGACGCGGGCAAGGATGCCGGTGAGGCGCGCGCATTTGCCGGGCGCGGTGGCGCAATCGGTGGCGGCGCGGGCGCCGAGCGCGCCGGGGATCGGCCAGAGATGCGGGTAGCGCCCGGCCCAGCTCGTGCCGAGGGCAAGGGCGAGGGGCGGACCTGCGGTGACTTCGGTGGAGAGGACAAGGACGCCGTCGGCCTGCCAGGCGGGGTCGAGGCCGGAGGTGAGTTCCTCAAGCTGCGGGGTGCGGTAAAGCCCCTGC
>DAIOXI010000092.1:0-3264 GCA_036758045.1 Albidovulum sp. | reverse complement strand
TAAGGAGGTAATACGCCGTCCACAGCCCGCTGTAGCCCGCGCCGAGGATGGCGAGGCCTGCGAGAGCCGCGATGGGCGTGGGCCGGGTGCTGTGGGCCAGGACCCAGAAGCAGGCCATCAGAGAAAAGCCCTCGAACGGGATCGTGTGATACTCAAACCCGTTCCACTGGATGATGTAGGAGGCAAGGCCGCCGAGGGCGGCGGCGGCGAAAATCCCGGTGCCGGGTGGCACGTTGCGCCCGGTGAGAAGCGCAAGCGCGAAGGGCGCGAAGGGGGCGGCGGTGACGAGGAGAAAGCCCAGCGTGCGCTCCGGGGGTAGCGCGATGGCACCGTAGACGTCGCGCGCCAGCGGGATCACGTCGCGGAAATATTCGGGATGCAGCGCCCAGACGGCGCCGACATAGGCAAGGCCGACCGCGCCCATGGTCAGGTTCGCGGGCGACAGGATCGGTTTCAGGCTGCGCGTGGCGGCCACCTGCCAGAGCGTGACGAAGGCCGGGATCAGCAGGAAGAAAGGTTTCAGGCAGATGCCGACGCCCGCGACGGCGGCGGTGGGGATGACGGTCTTGAGCGTGAGGGACGCATGGCGCGGCAGGGCGGCGCCCAGCCAGGGGGCGGTCAGGATCAGCATCACCTGTTCGCGCTGCGCGATGTCGTTCAGCGCCGGGAGGATCATGGCAAGCGCCAGCCCCAGAAGCGCCACCGCGCTGCGGGGGGCGGAATGGCTCAGGTCCTCGGGCAGAAGCCGCAGGCAGGCCAGAAGGCTGACCGCCATCGCCGCGCAGGTCACCGTGTATTGCGCGTTCGGGCCGCTCATCCCGGTCAGGTCCGACAGGATCAGCGGCGGCACGGTCAGGTAGAAGTTCAGGGGCGGGTTGACCTCGAGAATATCGACATAGAGCCGCGCGCCCTCCAGCCAGTCGCGGGTCGCGATCAGGAACCAGGCGGTGTCGTGATTGACCGTGCGATCCCAGAGGAAGGCCAGCAGCAGGGCCGGGATCGCGACGGCAAGGGTCATCCCGGCGGCGGGGCGGGTCTTCGCCCTGGGGGCGGTAAGGGCCGGGGAGGAACTGGTCATGCGAGGGGCCAGACTGTTTCGGTTTCGCGCCCAATATCACGATCACTATGGCGGTAATATGGTCGGGCGGCGACAATTCGGGCGGTTTCCCCGCGATCCCGCGGCGGCTTGACGCAGGCTGTCTTTCCGGCTTCCATAGGTCCAGTCGCGCCCGCTGATAGGTCCAGTCGCCCATGATCCCCGCCGAAGCCTTCTTCCTCACGCCCGGTTTCAACGGCACGCTCCAGCAGGAGATTCAGCAGATGGTGGCCGAAGGCATCCTGCGCGGCCGCTTTCGCGCGGGCGAAAAACTGCCGTCGAGCCGCCGCCTGGCCCGCCACCTCGGCGTCAGCCGGATCACCGTGACGCTGGCCTATACCGAGCTTGTCTCCAGCGATTACCTCGCCGCGCGCGGGCGTTCGGGCTATTATGTGTCCGACACCGCGCCGCAGCCGACGCTTTACCCGGCGGATGAGGCGCCGCGCCGCGATGGCGTCGATTGGGACCGCCGGACCGGGCGGCGCTTTTCCCGCCATCAGGTCGCGACCAAGCCGCAGGACTGGCATTCCTACCCCTATCCCTTCATCTATGGGCAGGCGGATGCGGCGCTGTTCGACCATCAGAACTGGCGCCAATGCGCGCTTCGCGCCCTCGGGCGGCGCGATTTCGAGGTTCTGACGGACGATTTCTACGAACGCGACGACCCGATGCTGATCGAATATATCGTCCGCAACATCCTGCCCCGGCGCGGGATCGCGGCGCGGCCGGAGGAGGTGCTGCTGACCATGGGGGCGCAGAACGCGCTCTGGATCGCGGCGGAGGTGCTGGCGGGGCCGGGGGAGAGGGTGGCGATCGAGAACCCCTGCTATGGCGGGCTGCGCGCCATCCTTGGCCAGCTGGGGGCGGAGATTCACGCCGTCGAGGTGGATGAGGAGGGCCTGCCCCCCGCCGCGCTGCCCGAGGGGATGCGCGCAGTCTTTACCACCGCCAGCCACCATTGCCCGACCAATGCGACCATGCCGGTGGAACGGCGCGCCGCCCTGCTGACCCGCGCGGCGGATGAGGATTTCATTGTCGTCGAGGATGATTACGAATTCGAGATGTCATTCCTGAAGCCCGCCGCGCCGGCCTTGAAGTCGCTCGACCGCGAGGGGCGGGTGGTCTATGCGGGCTCCTTCTCGAAATCGCTCTTTCCGGGCCTTCGGCTTGGCTATCTCGTGGCCTCCGAGGGGTTCATCCGCGAGGCGCGCGCGCTGCGCGCCGCGATGCTGCGCCACCCGCCGGGCCATATCCAGCGCACGGTCGCCTATTTCCTGTCGCTGGGTCATTACGATGCCCTGATCAACCGGCTCAATCAGGCCTACAAGCGGCGCCGGACGGTGATGGATGACGCGATCCGGGCCGAGGGGCTCGAGATCGCCGGGCGCGGTGCCTTTGGCGGGTCGAGCTTCTGGATGCGGGCGCCCGAGGGCGTCGATACCGACCGGCTGGCGGCCGATCTGCGCGGGCAGGGGGTGCTGATCGAGCCGGGCCGAGCCTTCTTCGCGGCGGGGGCGGGGCCGTCGAACCATTACCGGCTTGCCTATTCCTCCATCGCGCAGACGCGCATTCCCGAGGGTATCGCGCTGATCGCCGCCGCGCTGCGGCGCGCTGGACCTAATGCGCCGCGCTGACTGGCCCTATAGGGCGGGTCGGGCCGCGCGGTAGAAGAGCTTGCCGGAACAACGCATCAGGGAGGCGGACCATGAAAATGACCACGGAAGAGGCATTCGTGAAAGTGCTGCAACGGCACGGGATCGAACATGCCTTCGGCATCATCGGGTCAGCCTTCATGCCGATCTCGGACTGTTTCCCGCGCGCAGGCATCAGGTTCTGGGACGTGGCCCATGAATGCAACGGCGGCTACATGGCCGACGGCTTTACCCGCGCCACCGGCAAGATGGCGATGATCATCGCCCAGAACGGGCCGGGCATCACCAATTTCGTGACGGCGGTGAAGACCGCCTACTGGAACCACACGCCGATGCTTCTGGTCACGCCGCAGGCGGCGAACAGGACGATCGGGCAGGGCGGTTTTCAGGAGGTGGAGCAGATGGCCGCCTTCAGGGACATGGTGGCCTGGCAGGAAGAGGTGCGCGACCCGTCGCGGATCGCCGAGGTGCTGAACCGCGTCATCACCAAGGGCAAGCGGCTGTCGGCGCCGGTGC
>DAIOXI010000091.1:9553-11622 GCA_036758045.1 Albidovulum sp. | reverse complement strand
TCACCGGAAACGGAGCCGTCGATCTTCACCGCCCTGGCCGATCCCTGGTTCGGCATGCCGGTGCAGGTCGTCTCCATCCTGCTGATGTCGGTCGTGGTGACCGTGGCGGGCCGGGTGCAGGGCGGGCAGGGGCGGTTTGCCGATGCGCTGCTGCTGGTGTCCTGGCTTGAGCTGGTCATGGCCATCGCGCAGGCGCTTCAGCTTTTGGCGCTGGTGATCCTGCCGCCCTTGTCGGCGCCGATCTCCATGGCCTCGCTGGTGCTTTTCCTGTGGTTGATGGTTCACTTCACAGCGGCGTTGCACGGTATCGCAGCACTTGGCCGCGTCCTTCTGGCGCTTGTCGCGGGGTTTGTCGCCGTGGTCGTCCTTGTGGCGACCTTGGCCGGTCTCCTGGGCCTTGTGCCGCAGCCGAGCGGACCCTGACATGTACGACGTTCAAAAGATCCGCGCCGATTTCCCGATCCTGGGCCGCCGCGTCAACAACCGCCCTCTGGTTTACCTCGACAATGGCGCCTCGGCGCAAAAGCCGCGCGTGGTCATCGACGCCATGACCAAGGCCTATGAAGAGGAATATTCCAACGTCCACCGCGGGTTGCATTACCTTTCGACGGTCGCGACGGAGAAATACGAAGGCGTCCGCGCGATCGTCGCGCGCTTTCTCGGCGCGCCCGACCCTGAGGAGATCGTGTTTACCACCGGCACGACCGAGGGCATCAACCTTGTCTCCTACGCCTGGGCCGCGCCCCGGATGGAGGCGGGGGATGAAATCGTGCTGTCGGTGCTTGAACATCACGCCAATATCGTCCCCTGGCATTTCCTGCGCGAACGGCAGGGGGTGGTGCTGAAATGGGTGGAGCCCGAGGGGGACGGGTCGCTTGACCCGCAAAAGGTGATCGACGCCATCGGACCAAGGACAAGGCTCATCGCCGTCACGCAGATGTCGAACGTCACCGGGACGCTTGTGGATGTGGCGGCCATCTGCCGGGGCGCGAAGGAAAGGGGCGTGCCGGTGCTGGTCGACGGCTCGCAGGGCGCGGTGCACCGGCCGGTCTCGGTGCCGGAGATCGGCTGCGACTTCTACGCCATAACGGGCCACAAGCTTTACGGCCCGTCCGGCTCAGGCGCGATCTGGATTGCGAAGGACCGGATGAAGGAAATGCGCCCCTTCCTTGGCGGCGGCGACATGATCCGCGACGTGACCCGCGAGGCCGTCACCTATAACGACCCGCCGATGAAGTTCGAGGCCGGGACACCGGGCATCGTCCAGCAGATCGGTATGGGCGTGGCGCTGGAATACCTGATGGGCCTGGGGATGGAGAATGTCGCGGCGCATGAGGCGACATTGCGCGACTATGCGCGCGAAAAGTTCCGTGGCCTCAACTGGCTGAACGTGCAGGGCGACGCGCCGGGCAAGGGGGCGATCTTTTCCTTCACGCTTGACGGTCCGGCGCATGCCCATGACATCTCGACCGTGCTGGATCAGAAGGGCATCGCGGTCCGCGCCGGCACCCATTGCGCCATGCCGCTTCTGGAACATCTGGGTGTGACCGCAACCTGCCGCGCCTCGTTCGGGCTTTACAACACCACGGATGAGGTCGATGCGCTGGTCGAGGCGCTGGAGCTCTGCCACGAGTTGTTTGCCTGACAGCGGGCGGTCATTCCCAGTCCTCGCCGATGGGGCGGCGGTCGCGCGCCGCTTCGCGTTCGGTCATCTCGCGCAACTCGGAGTGATCGTCTTCGCTCGCCTCGGCGATCTCCTCGCCCTGCGCCGCGGTGCCGTTCAGTTCCAGCGCGAAATACATAGGGAAATGATCCGACCCGACATTGTCCAGCCGTTTCAGATCGACGACCCGGAACCGTGCGTCGTGAAAGAGATGGTCAAGCGGCCAGCGCAGGAAGAAGAAGCGCGCATCGAAGCTGCTGTAAAACCCGCGCCCGACGCGCGGGTCGAGCAGGCCCGAGAGGCGTTGGAACCGCCGCGTCGTGCGGCTCCACGCGACATCGTTGAGGTCGCCCGCGACGATGGCAGGCAGGTCGCTTTCCGTCGTCTCGACTCCGACCAGCCCGAT
>DAIOXI010000091.1:1547-9301 GCA_036758045.1 Albidovulum sp. | reverse complement strand
AGGTTGCGGATCAAACCGCCGCCGCCGAGCAGCAGCCCGGCAAGCCAGCCCGCGTCCACCTCCATCAGGATCAGGATATCCGGCTTCACCCGCGCCGCCAGCCGGGCCAGCCGCCCGTAGTCGCGGTTCGACATCTTGACGTTGCAGGTCATCACGCTGATCCGCGCCCTGGGGTCACCGGGGTCCGCCGCGGCCAGCGATTGCTTGCGCCAAAGCGGCGTGAAGCGCAGCACATGGGCCAGTTGATCGGCGACGCAGAGGGCCAGCACGATCCCCGCGCCACAGCGCCAGGGCGCGGGTAGGCCGGTTGTGAAAAGGCCAAGGGTGGCGGGGAGGGCAAGGACCAGAAGCTGCACGCGCGGAAAGTCGAAATAGCGCGCAAGCCCGTGTGCCAGCGGTAGCCGCGCGAGGCCCGTCGCGAGCGCGATGATCGCTGTCAGGATCAGGGTAATGAGGCCCGCAATCGACAAGGGGAACTGCTCCGCGCCAGAAATCCGCAGCGGGATCGGGTTTCGTCCTGCCGCCATAACGGTCGAAACGGGCAACGGGTTCCGTCCCGCGCAAACCGCCTTGCGAAGCCGGGGGGCTGCTGCTATGGGGAGGCGCGCGTGCACCCGTAGCTCAGCTGGATAGAGCGCTGCCCTCCGAAGGCAGAGGCCAGAGGTTCGAATCCTCTCGGGTGCGCCAGAACCCCCTTCCCGACGGTGCGGCAGCGACCATGCCGGCCGCCATGGGCGTATCGTCGGGGGGCGCGCTCATCCCTTGAACCGATCAGGGTGGGCGGCGGCGAAGGCGGGCAGGGTTTCCAGGTTGGCGGCGATGCGGGAAAGGCGGGGCAGGGGTGTCAGGTCCACGCCCCAGCGGCGGGCGTTGTAAAGCTGTGGCACAAGGCAGATGTCGGCGACCGTGACCATGTGGCGATAGCAGTAATCGCCGTCGTCCACCATCGCCTCAAGGGCGGCAAGGCCGGGGGCGATGAAGGCCCGCATCCAGCTTTCCTCGGTGATCGCGCCCTTCGACTGCGCCGCCGCATGGCGCGCCACGCGCAGGTTGCAGACCGGCTGGATCTCCATCGCGATGGCATGGGTCATCGCCTTGACCCGCGCCCGGCAAAGCGGATTGTCGGGCCAGAGCCCAAGGCCCCGCGTTTCGTCGAGATAGTCGATGATGGCCAGCGATTGTGTCAGCCGCGCGCCGTCGATTTCCAGCACCGGCACAAGGCCCTGCGGGTTGCGGTGCAGATGCGCCTCGGTCGCCTGTTCGCCCTTTGCGAGGTCCACCGCGACGCGGTGCCAGTCAAGCCCGGCCAGCGACAGCGCGATGCGCACCCGGTAGGAGGAGGAAGAGCGCCAGTAATCGTAAAGCGTGATCATGTCTCACCTTTCTTCAAGCGGGGTGCGCGGGCTACAGCGGCAGGCCGCCGTCGTCCTTCAGCGTTTTCAGCACGATCTCGGAGCGGACCTGCGACACCTGCGGATGGGGCAGCAGCGCGCCGTGGACGAAATCGGCGAAGGCGTCGAGGTCGGTCATGCGCACGTCGAGGATGTAATCGGCATCGCCCGAGACCGAAAAGGCCGAGCGGATTTGCGGGTGGCTGGCGACGAAGCGGGCGAAGTCCTCATCCTTGCCCGGCCCGTGGCTGCGCAGGTTGACGCGGATCACGGCGCGCAGGCCATAGCCCAGCCGGGCGGCGCCAAGGCGTGCCGAATAGCCCTCGATCACGCCTGCCTCTTCCAGCGCGCTGCGGCGGCGGGAGATTTGCGAGGCGGAAAGATTGACCCGATCTGCCAGCGCGGCATTGGTCATCGCGCCGTCCTTTTGCAGCGCCGCAAGAATTGCGCGATCGAAGTCATCTATGCGTGTATCGTGCGTCATTTGATATATTTGCTCATCAGGGATGCGCAATTTTGCCATTTATTCGATTACTATGCAAAGCAATTGCGCCCCGCAAGCGGTATAATTTCAATTGAAACAGGATTGCAGGAGAGCTTGCCATGGGACCCTTCCCGCATGACGCCCCGCGCGCGACGATCAGCGATGCGAACCCCGCCGGCACCGACGGGTTCGAATTCGTCGAATTCGCCCATCCCGAGCCGGAGAAGCTGCGCGAGATCTTCGCCAAGATGGGCTTTGCCCGTGTCGCCCGCCACAAGGAGAAGGCGATCGAGCTTTGGCAGCAGGGCGACATCACCTATGTGCTGAATGACGACCCCGGCAGCCATGCCCGCGCCTTTGTCGAGGAACACGGGCCGTGCGCGCCCTCGATGGCCTGGCGCGTGGTCGATGCCCGCCACGCCTTTGACCACGCCGTCGCCAAGGGCGCCACGCCCTATACCGGCACGGGCAAGACCATGGATGTCCCCGCCATCGTCGGCATCGGCGGCAGCCTGATCTATTTCATCGACCAGTATTGGGACACCTCGCCCTATAATGCCGAATTCGACTGGGTGGCGGATGCCCATCCGGCAGGGGTCGGCTTCTATTACCTCGACCACCTCACCCACAACGTCCATAAGGGCAACATGGATGTCTGGTTCCGCTTCTACGGCGACCTGTTCAACTTCCGCGAAATCCGCTTCTTCGACATTTCGGGCAAGTACACCGGCCTGACCAGCCGCGCGCTGACCTCGCCCTGCGGCCGTATCCGTATCCCGATCAACGAGGACCGGGGGGAGACGGGGCAGATCGTCGAATACCTCAAGCGCTACAAGGGGGAGGGCATCCAGCATATCGCCGTCGGGACCGAGGATATCTATGGCGCCACCGACGCCATTGCCGCCAACGGTATCCGCTTCATGCCCGCGCCGCCCGATGTCTATTACGACCAGAGCCACACCCGTGTGCAGGGCCATGAGGAGCCGGTCGAACGGCTGAAGAAGCACGGCATCCTGATAGACGGCGAAGGCGTCGTCGATGGCGGTGAGACGAAGATCCTGCTTCAGATCTTCTCGAAAACCATGGTCGGGCCGATCTTCTTCGAGTTCATCCAGCGCAAGGGCGACGACGGTTTTGGTGAGGGCAACTTCAAGGCGCTCTTCGAGTCGATCGAGGCCGACCAGATCGCGCGCGGTGTCTTGTCGTCACAAGCGGCGGAATAAGCCGTCACTCACGGAGGAAAATGCCGGGGAGGGGCAGGGCCGGTCCGAAGGGGCCGGTCCTGCTTTTTGCGCGGTAGGCGGGAAAACGAAAGAGGCGCCGGAACCCCGACGCCTCCCTGGTCGTTACAGACCTGCCTGAACGTTTACCGACCCCAGGTGCGGATCGGGCCGCAGTCCATGTGGACGAAGTTGGACCGGGAATACTTGCCGACGCCGCCGGCCTCGCAGGCCGTCGCGGCCCGGTAGATCTGTGGCACCGAGCGCGAGCGCAAGCGCAGGTCGGCCGCCTGAGCCTTCATGTGCAGCGAGTTGCGCGCCACCCCGCGCGAGGAGGACCGCAGCATCGCGTTGGTCTTTGCCGTGCGATAGCCGGAGAGCAGCATATAGGGTTCGTTGACATCCAGAAGGCGATGCGCGGCGGCCGCGATGTCGATCGTGCGCGGATCGACGTCCTTCTTTTCGTCCTGGCGCCAGTCGCGCATGAAATAGGTGATCTCGTTCAGCGCCTCGGGGATGTACTCGCCTTCCAGCCAGTAGATCGTGTCGATGGATTCCCCCGTGCGGCCGGAATACATGCGGATGCGGCGGACATCGCCCGCGCCACGCAAGAGGCCGAAAGCGTTGGACATGGAGGGTGCCGCGACCACCGCCGTGGCGGCAAAGATACCGAGCAAACCGCGGCGGGTAAGACCGGATTGAGCGTGTTCAACCATGGCGCTGACGCCTGTCCCGTTTTGGCCGCTTGATGCGGCTCGTGACCATTTTCCCCAAGTGCAACGGTCTTATGGCACAAGATGATTCTGCCGCCAACCGGGGAATTGTCCACGGATCGGGAATTCAAGGCCGGTCGGCAAAAACTCGCCCAAAGGCCGCCCGTGTTGCCCTTGTGCTGCGGTTTTGTGCGGGGCGTTGCGCAATGGTGACAGTGGGGGCCGGGGCGGCGCGGTACCGGGCGCCGGGCATGGACTCTGCGCAGCGTTGCGGCGATCCTTTTTCCAATACTGCTTGCTGCTGCTGGATTGCCCATGATGATGTCACGCCCCCGCCGCCTTGCGGCCGCTTCCCGGACTTGCGCTGCCCTCGCGCTTGCGTTTTTCGCCAGCGTTCAGGCCGCCGTGGCGGTCGAGACGCTGGCCTTCCGCCAGGCTTTGGCCGAGGCGGTGGCGGGCGATCCGGTCCTGGCGGCCTTCTACGGCGCGCGCGATTATGCGCCGCTTTGGACCTCCGCGGAAGACGCGGGGCGGCGCGCGGCGCTTTTCGCGGCGCTTGACCATGCCGCCGATCATGGCCTTCCGGCCGCGCGCTATGACAGCGGCGCGCTGCGCGATCAGTTCGCCTCGGTCGCGACCGAACGCCAGCGTGGGCGGCTTGAGGCGGCGGTCGCCGCCGCCTTCCTGACCTATACCCATGACCTTCAGGTCGGCGCCATCGTGCCGTCCCAGGCCGACAGCGGCATCGTGCGCGAGGTGATACAGCCCGACGGCGCGGCCGTTCTGGCCGGGTTTGCCGCATCCGCCCAGCCGGGGCGCTATATCGCCGGTCTGGCGCCGAAGGCCCCCGAATACGCCCAGTTGATGAAGGCCAAGCGCGATCTTGAAATCGCTGTGGCCCAGGGCGGCTGGGGCGCGCCGATCAATGCCGAGAAATTGCAACCCGGCGACAGCGGCCCGCGCGTCGTGGCGCTGCGCGATCACCTGATCCGCATGGGCTATCTGCCACGCACCGCGACGCAGGCCTATGACGGCGCGATCCAGAAGGCGGTGCAGCAGTTCCAGATCGACAATGGCGTCACCCCCGACGGCGTCGCGGGCAAGGGCACCATCGCGCTGATGAACCTTGGCCCGGAGGAGCGGCTGAAATCCGTCCTCGTCGCGCTGGAGCGGCTGCGCTGGATGAACGGGCTTGATCTTGGTGCGCGCCATATCTGGGTGAACCTGCCCGACTTCACCGCGAAGATCGTCGATCACGGCAAGGTCTCCTTCGAAACCGTGACCGTCGTCGGCATGGACAACCCCGACCGCCGTAGCCCGGAATTCTCCGACCAGATGGAATTCATGGTCATCAACCCGACCTGGAATGTCCCGCGCTCGATCACCGTCAAGGAATACCTGCCGATGCTTCAGCGCAACCCGAACGCCGCCGGGCATCTGAAGATCGTGGACCGGCGCGGCCGCGTGGTGGACCGCTCCACCGCAGATTTCAGCCAGTACACCGCGCGCAACTTCCCGTTCTCGATGTCGCAGCCGCCCTCGAACAGCAATGCGCTGGGGCTGGTGAAGTTCATGTTCCCGAACAAGTGGAACATCTATCTCCATGACACGCCGTCGAAATCGCTCTTCTCGAAAGAGGTGCGCGCCTATAGCCATGGCTGTATCCGGCTGGGCGATCCCTTCGACTTTGCCTATGCGCTTCTGGCGCCGCAAAGCAACGACCCGGTGGGGGAGTTCAAGGCCCATCTGCGGACCGGGGCGGAGAATACGCTGATGCTGAAAACGCCGGTGCCGGTGCATCTGGTCTATTTCACCGCCTGGCCCACCGCCAGGGGGCGCATCGACTATCGCCGCGACGTCTATGGCCGCGACGGGCGCATTTTCAACGCGCTTCAGGCGGCCGGGGTGGAATTGCCCGAGGTTCGCGGCTAAATCCGGTGGGGCCGGGGCCTGATCCCGGCCTGCTTCCGGTGCCGTCATGTCCTATTCGATTGCCGAGATCGCCCGCGCGCTGGATGCCCGCGCCGAGGGGGATGTCGAGTTCCGCGTCACCCGAGCGGCCGAGCCTGCGATGGCCGGGCCGCAGGACCTCGCCCTGGCGATGAGCCCGGCCTATGCCGACGGGCTGACCAATGGTGCGGCGCAGGCCGCCATCCTTTGGGACGGGGCGGATCGCGCGGCGCTTGGCCTGCGCGCGGCGATCTTCGTCACGCGGCCGCGTCTGGCCATGTCGGGCCTGACCCGCACCCTCGATCCCGGCCCGAATATTGCGCCTGGCATCCACCCCAGCGCCATCATCGATGCCTCGGCCACGATCGGCCCCGGCGTGGCGATCGGCCCCTTCGTGGTGATCGGCGAAGGCGTGCGGATCGGCCCAAAGGCCCGCATCGCGTCCCATGTGACCATCGCCGAGGGGGCAGAGATCGGGGCCGATGCGCTGATCCATTGCGGCGCCCGGATCGGCGCGCGGGTGCGGATCGGCGACCGGCTCATCTGCCAGCCCGGCGCGGTGATCGGGGCGGACGGCTATTCCTTCGTCACGCCCGAGAAATCGGGGGTGGAGGAGATCCGCCAGACCCTTGGCGAACGCAGCGAGATCCGCCAGCAAAGCTGGCTGCGGATCCATTCGCTTGGCACGGTGGAGATCGGCGACGATGTGGAGATTGGCGCCAATTGCACCATCGACCGCGGCACCATCCGGGCGACGCGGATCGGGTCCGGCACCAAGCTCGATAACCTCGTCCATATCGCCCATAACGTCACGGTGGGGCGCGATACGCTGCTCTGCGGGCAGGTCGGCATCGCCGGCTCCTCGCGCATCGGTGACCGGGTCGTGCTGGGCGGCCAGTGCGGCGTGGGGGATAACCTTTTCGTCGGCGACGACGTGATCGCGGGCGGCGCGACCAAGATCTTGACCAACGCCCCGGCGGGGCGCGTCCTGCTGGGCTATCCGGCGATGAAGATGGACACCCATGTCGAGGCGCAGAAGAACATCCGACGGCTGGGCCGTCTTTACGCGCAGGTGGCCGAGCTTCGCAAAGCTGTTACGTCCCTGATGCAAGACCCCGGCAACAAGGAGAACACAGAAGATGGCGGCAAGAACTGACATTCGCGACCGGGTCATCGCGATCATCGCCGAACAGGCGGTGCTGGACCCTGATCAGGTCAGGCCCGAGATGACGCTGGACGATCTGGGCATCGACAGCCTTGGCCGGGTGGAATCGATCTTCGCCTTCGAAGAGGCGTTCGACATCTCGGTTCCCTTCAACGCCAATGATCCCGATGAGGGCGCGTTCGACATTTCCTCGGTCGGCACCATCATCGCCGAGGTGGAAAAGCTGGTCGCGCAGAAGTCCACCGCATGAGGCGCGTGGCCATTACCGGCGCGGGGACGATCAACGCGCTTGGCCATGACGTCCCCTCCACCCTTGCCGCGATGCGCGAGGGGCGCTGTGGCATCGGCCCGCTGGAGTTCCGCGATGTCGAACGGCTTTCGATCCGCATCGGCGGGCAGGTGCGCGGCTGGGATGCGGAACGCCAGTTCAACCGTCAGGAAATCGCGCTTTACGACCGGTTCACGCAGTTCACGATGCTCGCCGCCAAACAGGCGGTGGACCAGTCGGGGCTGGATTTTCGCGGCAAGATGGGCCTCGATTGCGGGGTGGTGCTGGGCACCGCCGGGGGCGGTGTCACGACCTGGGACGAAAATTACCGCACGGTTTACGAGGAAGGGAAGAACCGCGTTCACCCCTTCGTCGTGCCGAAGCTGATGAACAACGCCGCCGCCAGCCATGTCAGCATGGAATACGCGCTGCGCGGGCCGTCCTTCACCGTCGCCACCGCCTGCGCGTCGTCGAACCACGCGATGGGGCTGGCCTTCCAGATGGTGCGTTCGGGCGCCGCGCGGGCGATGATCACCGGGGGGGCCGAGGCGATGCTTTGCTTC
>DAIOXI010000091.1:0-1537 GCA_036758045.1 Albidovulum sp. | reverse complement strand
CGGCGGCAGCAAGGCATGGGAAGGCCTGCGCGTCATGTCCAGGGACGCCTGCCGCCCCTTCAGCGCCAACCGCAACGGCATGGTGCAGGGCGAGGGGGCGGGCGTCTTTGTCTTCGAGGACTGGGACCACGCGCGGGCGCGCGGCGCCGACATTCTTGCCGAGGTGGCGGGGTTTTTCATGACCTCGGACGCGTCCGACATCGTCATGCCCAGCCAGGCGGGCGCGCAGCGCGCCATCGCCGGGGCGCTTGAGGACGCGCGGCTGGCGCCGGAAGAGGTCGGCTATGTCAACGCGCACGGCACCGGCACGGCGGCCAACGACAAGACCGAATGCGCCGCCGTGGCCCATGCCTTCGGCGCCCATGCCGACCGGCTGATGATCTCCTCCACCAAGTCGATGCACGGCCATGTCATCGGCGGCACCGGCGCGGTGGAGCTTCTGGCCTGCATCATGGCGCTGCGCGACGGGATCATAGCCCCGACCGTGGGGTACGAGGAGCCGGACCCGGAATGCGCGCTGGACGTGGTCCCCAACACGGCGCGCGAGGCGCGTGTGACGGCGGTCCTGTCGAATGCCTTCGCCTTCGGCGGCCTGAACGCGGTGCTGGCGCTGCGGCGGGCGTGACGAACAACGCCGCCCGGCGGCTCGCGGGGCGGCGCTGCGTTCTGTCCAGGCGCGGGGGGTTACTGCGCCGCGCCCTCGGTCGGGGCTTCCTTGGCGCCGCCGGTCTTGGTCGCCAGCGCCTCTTCGGCCTTTTTCTGCGCATCGAGCGCGGCCGTGAAGCCCTTCAGCGACACATCCAGAGTCACCTTGGCGTTCGGATTGCCGAGCGGCACGATGGTGACAGAGGCCTTGTTGCCCTTCTTCATCCGGGTGACCTCATCCTCGGTGAAGCCAAGGCGGGCGTAGCAGCCGACGGGGGTGCAGAAGCTGAACGGATAGGCCTGCGCCTTGCCGCCATCGACCGCGAAGGCGAGCTGTTCGGTCAACAGCGTCTCAAGCGGCGTGATGATGTTGGCCCCGACCGAAACCTTGCCCCCGCCCGGCAGCATGATCATCGAGATTTCGGAGACCGGGTTGCCGTTCTTGTCGCGCAGAAGCTGATAGATCTGACAGGGATCGGCGCCGTCGGCGGTGCGCACGCAGCGCAGTTCCCAGTCGTCGAAGGTTTCCGCCGTATAGGGCTGGCCGATCCCGTCGGGCGCGGGCTGGGCATCGGCGGGGGCGGCCGCATCGCCTGCGGGCGCCGCATCGGCGGCGGGGGCCTGATCGGCGGGCGCGGCCGTGTCCTGCGCGGTGGCGGGCAGTGCCGCGGCCAGCGAAAGCAAGAGCGTCAGGGTCTTGGAAATTGCAGCCATGATATCTTTCCGTTCTGGTAATTCGGTGGTGCCGCGTGGCCTTAGCACGGCGCCGGGGCGCTGTCAGCGGGCAAACCGTCACGTTCCGGTGGGGGCGGCGAGAGGCCGCGTCCCGACGGGGCCCGCCCAAAAACGAAAGGGCCTCCGCAGAGGCCCTTTCACATTCGTACGCTCCCTG
>DAIOXI010000090.1:5082-11683 GCA_036758045.1 Albidovulum sp. | reverse complement strand
CTGCGGCGGCCTCTGCGCCGTCGCCGGTCAGGAGGTCGTCGGTGATGGTGGCGTCCGGTCCGGCGGCGGCGACCATGGCCTCAAGGCTTTTGCGGTTGGAGCCGATCAGGGTGTTTCGCACGGGGGGCAGTGGGTCCGGTGCGGCCTCGCTCTCCAGAACCGCCCGCGCCGCCTGGGGAAGCGCGTCCCAAAGCCCGCGTATGCGCAGCAAATCGCGGGCCTCCTCGCGCGTCCCGATCGGCGCGACCGTCGGGCCAGAGGCGATGACGCGCAGGTCGTCGCCGATCACGTCGGACAGGATATAGGCCGTGACCGGGGCGGGTGCGGCGACGCGCAGAAGGCCGCCGCCCTTCAGGCGGGAAAGCTGCTGCCGGATCAGGTTGACCTCGGTGATCCCGAACCCGTTGGCCAGCAGCAGGCGATTGACCTCGGCCTTGTCATCCAGCGTCAGCCCCCCGACGGGCGCGGGCAACAGCGCCGAGCCGCCGCCGGAGATCAGGGCGATCACGCGATCCTCGGCTTTGGCGGGGGCCAGAAGCGCCTCGACCGCCCCTGCCGCCCGCGCGCCGTTTTCGTCCGGGACCGGGTGGCCCGAGGCGATGACCGTCGCGCCCGGCAGGTCGCGGGCGTTCTCGTAATTCGTCACCACGATCATGCTGAAGGCGCGGCCTTTCAGACGATCGACCAGCAGCGCCGCCATCGGCAGCGCCGCCTTGCCCAGCGCCACCACGCGGGTGACGCCGCCCCTGTCCGGGACCGGCAGGGGGGTGTCCCTGATCGCCGCGGTCAGTGCCTCGGCCGGGTCGGCGGCAAGGCAGGCGACCGCGAAGAGCTTCCTTGCCTTGTCGCGCAACGGGGTCACCGGATCAGGCCCCCGCGATCTGCCTGGCCTTTTCCACCAGCACCTCGGCCTGGCGGATGGAGGCGTAGTCGATCAGGCGGCCATCGAGGGATACGGCGCCCTTGCCCTCGGCGGCGGCCTGTTCCATCGCCGCGAGGATGCGCTTGGCGCGGGTGACTTCGGCCTCGGAGGGGCTCATCACCTCATTGGCCAGCGCGATCTGGCTGGGGTGGATGGCCCATTTGCCCTCGCAACCCAGAACGGCCGCCCGTTTCGCGGCGGCGCGATAGCCGTCGGGGTCGGAGAAATCACCGAACGGCCCATCCACCGGGCGCAATCCGTTCGCGCGCGCCGCGACGACCATCCGGGCCAGCGCATAGTGCCACATGTCGCCCCAGTGAACCGCGCGGCTGCCGTCTTCCAGCGGGTCGGTCAGCACGGAATAGTCGGGGTTCACGCCGCCGATGATTGTCGTGCGCGCGCGGGTGGAGGCGGCATAGTCCGCCACGCCGAAATGCAGGCTTTCGTTGCGCTTCGAAGCGGCCGCTATTTCGGACACGTTCTGCATGCCAAGCGCGGTCTCGATGATATGCTCGAACCCGATCCGCTTCTTGTAGCCTCTGGCGTCCTCGATCTGGGTCACCAGCATGTCGACCGCGTAGACATCGGCGGCGGTCCCGACCTTCGGGATCATGATGAGGTCGAGCCGTTCGCCCGCCTGTTCGACCACGTCCACCAGGTCGCGATACATGTAATGCGTGTCGAGCCCGTTGATTCGGACCGACATGGTTTTCTTGCCCCAGTCGATCTCGTTCAGGGCCTTGATGATGTTCTTGCGCGCCTGCGCCTTGTCATCCGGCGCGACCGCGTCCTCAAGATCGAGGAAGATCACATCGACGTCGGATTGCGCTGCTTTTTCAAACATTTGCGGGGCGCTGCCCGGAACGGCAAGTTCGCTGCGGTTGAGGCGGGCCGGGGCCTGCTGGATGACGTGAAAGGACATGTCTGCGCTCCTGTTGGGTTGAGGGGTCCGGGTCGGCCTAGGCATTCCTCAAGAAGATGTTTCCAGTCAAGAATAAAGTTTTCACCTGATTATTGGCGGCAGGACGGCGCCCCCGGCATCTCCTATTGCCCGCCCTTCGCTGCACGATTGGCATAATAGAAGGCGATCGCCTGCGTGCGGTTCTTCACCGACAGTTTTTCGAACAGGTTCGACAAATGGAACTTCACGGTGTTCGCGCTGATCTCGAACTCCTTCGCCAGTTCGCGGTTGGTCATGCCGGTCGACAGCGCCTCCAGCAGCGCGCGTTCGCGGCGGGAGAGTTGTTCGATCGGGTCCTGTTGCAGCTTGCGCACGTCGAGGAAGGGAAAGACCATCTGCCCCTGGGCGACCGCCAGACAGGTTTCAAGAAGCGTGTCGACCGGGCCGGAGCGGGAGGCGAAACCGGCCGCCCCGGCGCCCATCGCCTTGCGCGGCGTTTCTCCGGCCTCATCGCCGTAAACGACAAGCCGGGGCGCGTCGGGCTGTTCGCGCAAGACCTCGATCAGCTTGGCGCCGCCAAGTGCGGGCAGGTTCCAGTCGATGATGCCGACCTGCACCGGCATGCGCATGACCGCGCCCAGGAACCCCTCGGCCGTCGCGGAGGTCGCGACGAGAGAGAATCGCGGATCGCGGTCGAGAATGTCGGACATGGCGGTCAGAACCAGCGGATTGCTGTCCGCCAACATCACCGTCACCCGTCTTTCCTGTGGCTTTCCGTTCATCTTTTTCCTCGAAACCTACCCGAATGGGTGGGCAGTTCTTTGGTATACGACGGCATATCAACCATAATGGGTAGGAAATTACCCGCCAAATTAGATGCCCGAAAGCAGGATATAGGGAGGTTGTGAAGCAAGTCGAGTCGGAATTTCATCAAGGGCAGCAATGATTACCCCCGGTAATTCCCTGGCGCGATCCGGGGCCGGACCGGAGGGGACCGAACACCGGCAGGGAGGCCGCCCCATGACGACTGTCGCACCATTTCCCCCGCTCGAAATCCCCGAGACGCTTGCCGCCGGACCGGGACCCGGCAACACCGATGCCCGCGTGCTGGCCTCTTTCGCCAATGCCGGTCTGGCCGATCACATGCAGGCCGATGTCCTGCGCGGGATGATCGAGTGCAAGGAGATGCTGCGCGCCGTCTGGGGGACGCAGAACACCTATACCTACGGCGTCGGCGGGACCGGGTTCAGCGGGCTGGATTGCCTTTTCAGCGCGATCCTGCCGGGCGACACGGTCGTGGCCTTCGTCAACGGCACCTTCAGCGGCATCGACGGGCTGACCATCCGCATGAAGGCCGCCAGCCGTGAGGATCTGCGCGCCAACCCGATGGACCCGCGCCCGGCGAATGTCACCATTGTCACCGTGCCGCATGGCCAGTCGGTAAGCGCCGAGGTGATCGACCGCGCGCTGGCCGAGGCGAAGCCGAAATGGGCCTTCATGGCGCATTGGGAAACCGGGTCGGGCCGGATCAACGACCTGCAGGGCTTTTCCGCCGCCTGCGCGCGGCACGGGGTTCTCGGGCTGGTCGATGCGGTGTCCTCTCTGGGGATCGAGGATTTTTCCATCGACAACTATCCCGGCGTCGCGGGCTGGGCCTCCTGCCCGCAAAAGGGGGTGTTGTGCCTGCCGCTGACCTATGCGCCGGTCAGCTTCACCGACCGTTACATCGACGAGGTGCGCGCCAATGGCTGCCACACCTATGTGCATCACCCGATCCTTGAGGCGCGGCACTGGGGCATCGTCGATGGCAAGGACGTTGCCGCGGGCAGCTATCACCGCACCCATTCCGGCTATGCAGTCGCGGCGTTCCATGAGGCGCTGCGCATCCTGCTGCAACACGGGCGGGCGGAAAAGGCCCGCGACTACGCCCATCACGAACGGGCGCTGCGCGAAGCGGTGACGGCGATGGGGTGCGAGGTCACGTCGAACATGACAAGCCTTGTGGTCCTGAACCTGCCGCCGGCGCTGGCCGGGCGTGAGAAGGAACTGGTGCAGGGCTGCCGCGCCAAAGGCTTTGGCATCTGGCCGACCCTGTCGGAGCCGGTTCAGGTCCGCATCGGCATTCTGAACCAGCTGTCGCAGGCCGCGATCACCGAGATCGTCACCCGCTTCGGGGCGGCACTGAACGAGATGGGCGCAGGGCTTGACCTTGATGAGGTCACGCAAGGCCTTGAACGCCACTACAGGGAGCCGATGGCCGCCGAGTGAACGGTCGTCAGGGAGGAAAACATGGACATACACGAATATCAGGCCAAGGAGATCCTCGCCAAGTTCGGCGTGACGGTTCCCCAGGGGGGGCTGGCCTACAGCCCCGAACAGGCGGCCTACCGCGCCCGCGAGCTGGGCGGGGACCGCTGGATCGTCAAGGCGCAGGTCCACGCAGGCGGACGTGGCAAGGCCGGTGGCGTGAAGCTTTGCAACTCCGAACATGAGATTCAGGACGCGACGAACGAGATGTTTGGCCAGAAGCTCGTGACCCATCAGACGGGACCTGAGGGCAAGGGCATCTACCGCGTCTATGTCGAGGCGGCGGTGGAGTTCGACCGCGAGATCTATCTTGGCTTCGTTCTCGACCGTCAGTCGCAGCGCGTGATGATCGTGGCGTCGTCCGAAGGCGGGATGGAGATCGAGGAAATCTCGGCCGAACGTCCCGACAGCATCGTGCGCTCCACCGTCGAACCGGCGGTCGGCTTGCAGGAGTTTCAGGCGCGGGAAATTTCATTTGCGCTTGGCATCCCTTCGTCCCTGACGCAGCAGATGGTGCGCACGCTTCAGGGCTGCTACAGCGCCTTCCGCGAGCTTGACGCGACGATGGTTGAGATCAACCCGCTGGTCGTGACGTCGGACAACCGCATCCTTGCGCTGGACGCGAAGATGGCCTTTGACGGCAACGCGCTGTTTCGCCACCCGCATGTGGCGGAGTTGCGCGACAAAAGCCAGGAAGACCCGCGCGAGGCGCGCGCGGCGGATCGGGGGCTGGCCTATATCGGGCTGACCGGGAATATCGGCTGCATCGTCAACGGCGCCGGTCTGGCCATGGCGACGATGGACACGATCAAGCTTGCCGGGGGGGAGCCTGCGAACTTCCTCGACATCGGCGGCGGGGCGACGCCGGAACGGGTCGCGAAAGCCTTCCGTCTGGTCATGTCGGATGAAAACGTGCAGGCGATCCTTGTCAACATCTTCGCCGGTATCAACCGCTGCGACTGGGTGGCCGAGGGCGTCGTGCAGGCGCTGAAGGCGAACCCGGTGGATGTTCCGGTCATCGTCCGGCTGGCCGGGACCAATGTGGAAGAGGGGCAGAAGATCCTCGCCAAATCCGGTCTGCCGATCATCCGCGCCAATTCGCTGATGGAGGCCGCGGAGCGCGCCGTCACGGCGTGGCAGAACGACCGCAAGCAAAATACCAAGATGAGGGCCGTCTGATGAGCATTCTTCTCGACAGGGAAAGCCGGGTTGTCGTTCAGGGCATCACCGGCCGCATGGCGCAGTTCCACACCAGGGAAATGCTGGATTACGGCACCAATGTCGTTGCGGGCGTGGTGCCGGGCAAGGGCGGTGAGACGGTCTTTGGCGTGCCGGTCTTCGATACCGTCAAGCAGGCGGTCGAGGCGACGGGCGCGGACGCAAGCCTTGTCTTCGTGCCGCCCCCCTTTGCCGCCGACAGCATCATGGAGGCCGCCGATGGCGGTATCCGCTACTGCGTCTGCATCACCGATGGCATTCCGGCGCAGGACATGATCCGGGTGAAGCGCTACATGATGCGCTATCCGCGCGAACGTCGCATGGTCCTGACCGGGCCGAACTGCGCCGGGACGATCAGCCCCGGCAAGGCGCTTCTGGGCATCATGCCGGGGCATATCTACCTGCCCGGCCATGTGGGCATCGTCGGCCGGTCCGGGACGCTGGGCTATGAAGCGGCGCAGCAGCTCAAGGACCTTGGGATCGGGGTCTCTACCTCGGTCGGGATCGGTGGCGATCCGATCAACGGCTCGTCCTTCCGTGACATCCTCGAACGGTTCGAACAGGACCCCGACACCCATGTCGTCTGCATGATCGGTGAGATCGGCGGCCCGCAGGAGGCAGAGGCGGCGGCCTTTATCCAGGAGCGTATGAAAAAGCCCGTCATCGCCTATATCGCGGGGCTGACCGCGCCGAAGGGGCGGACCATGGGCCATGCCGGCGCCATCATCTCCGCCTTCGGCGAAAGCGCGTCCGAGAAGGTGGAGATCCTGAGCGCGGCGGGCGTCACGGTGGCCGAAAACCCCTCGGTCATCGGGGAAACCGTGGCGCGGGTCCTGACCCGCAAGGCCGCATAGGGGGGCGTGATGACCAGGCCGAAAGTCCTTCTGACCCGCCGCTGGCCCGAAACGGTCGAAGCGCGGATGGCCGAGGTCTTTGACCTCGACCTCAACCGCGCCGACCGGCCGCTGGGCCAGGACGATATCCGCGCCGCGATGGGGTCTTACGACGCGATCCTGCCGACGGTGACGGACCGTTTGCCCGCCCCGGTCTTCGAGATGCCGCAGGCGCGGACCAAGATCCTTGCCAACTATGGCGTGGGTTTCGCGCATATCGACACCGATGCCGCGAAAAGCCGTGGCATCACGGTGACGAACACGCCCGACGTGCTGTCGGAATGCACCGCGGACATCGCCATGACCCTTCTGCTGATGGTCGCGCGCCGCGCAACCGAGGGGGAGCGGGAACTGCGTGAG
>DAIOXI010000090.1:391-5072 GCA_036758045.1 Albidovulum sp. | reverse complement strand
CGGGCAGGCGATGGCGCAGCGGGCGCAGTTCGGCTTCGGGATGAAGATCCTGGTGCAGAACCGTTCCGCCGTCGCGCCCGAGGTGCTGGCGCGCTACGGCGCCGAACAGGTGGCGTCCGTCGATGACCTTTTGCCGCGGTGCGATTTCGTCTCGCTCCACTGTCCCGGCGGGGCGGCGAACCGGCATCTGATCAACGCGCGGCGGCTGGACCTGATGCGGAAGGACGCCTTCCTCATCAACACCGCGCGGGGCGAGGTGGTGGACGAACACGCGCTGGCGCAGGCGCTGTGGTTCGGCACGATCGGCGGCGCGGGCCTTGATGTGTTCGAGCGCGAGCCGCATGTGTCCGAGGAATTGCTGGGCGCCGACAACGCCGTCCTATTGCCGCATCTGGGCTCTGCCACGCGGGAAACGCGCGAGGCGATGGGGTTCCGGGTGATGGAGAACCTCGTCGATTTCTTCGGCGGCAAGACGCCGCGCGACCGGGTCGCCTAGGCCATGCCATGCGCACCGGGCATCCAGGCGACCGGGGCCGCAGAGCCGCCCGACTATGCCGGCCAGTTGCGCCACGACCTTGGCGCTCTTTGGCAGAACGTCATTGCCCGGCGTGCGCCGCAGGTGGCGGCCTGGATCGGGCAGGCCGATGCGGGCCTGCCGCCCGAAGCGGAGGCGGGGCCGTTCCTTCAGGCGATCAGCATCTGGTTCCAGCTCAGCCGGATCATTGATGAGAATGCGGCCGTGCGCGAACGACGCCAGTCCGAAGTACAGGGTGGCGCCGAGGCGATCGAGGGCAGTTTCGCCCAGGCCCTTGCCGCGATGGACCCTGCCACGACGCCCGAAGCCTTCGCCGCGATGGCCGGGCAGCTATCGGTCGGGCCGACGCTGACCGCCCACCCGACCGAGGCGAAGCGCGTTACGGTCCTTGAAATTCACCGCCGCATCTACCGCCTTCTGGTCTCGCTCGAGACGCAGCGTTGGACCCCGCGGGAGCGGGAGGACCTGCTTCACGACATCGAATCCGAGATTGACCTGCTCTGGATGACGGGCGAATTGCGGCTGGAACGGCCGAGCCTGACGGATGAGATCGAATGGGGCCTGCAATTCTTCCGCGACAGTATCTATGACGCGGTGCCGCAGCTTTTCGACCGTTTCAGCGCCGCCACCCGCGCCCGCTTCGCGTGTGAGGTGGAAGTCACGCCCTGCATCCGGTTTCATTCCTGGATCGGCGGCGACCGCGACGGCAACCCCAACGTCACGACCGAGGTCACGCGCGCCGCGTTGGACCGGGCTCGGGCCGCCATTCTGGACCGCTATGCCGAGGGGCTGCGCGCTGCGGCGGCGAAGATCAGCATCACCTCGCGGATCGTGGCGATCCCGCCCGAGGTCGCCGGGGCGATCCGCGCCATAACCGCGCGGTCCGGCCGGGCCGCGTTCCATCAAGGCCGCAATCCGGGGGAGCTGTTCCGCCAGGCGCTGTCCGCGATGGCCGAACGGCTGGCCGCGACGGCGGCGCGCGAGGTGTCGGGCTACGCGACGCCTGCCCAGTTCGCCGCCGATCTGCGCAGTCTTGACGATGCGCTGACCGGGATCGGCGCCGGGCGCGTGGCCGAGCGCTTTCTGCGCCCGATCCGGCGGCAGGCGGAAACCTTCGGGTTCCGCACCACGACGCTCGACATTCGCCAGAATTCGACCGTGACCACCGCGTCGCTCGCCGATATCTGGTCGCAGGGCGCGCCTGCGCCCGCCTATGGCAGCCGCGCCTGGTCGGACCGGCTGCGGCGGGAGATCGGGTCGCCCGATCTTGGCCATATCGACCGCGACAGGCTGACCCCCGACACGCGCGAGGTGCTGGACCTTCTGGCGCTGATGCAAGGTGCGCGGCAGTCGGACGACCCCGACGCCATCGGCCCCTTCATCCTGTCGATGACGCGGTCCAGTGACGATATCCTCGGCGTCTACCTTCTGGCGCGCCATGCGGGGTTCGGGGCCGAAACGCTGGGCCTGCGCGTCGTGCCGCTGTTCGAGACCATCGAGGATCTGCGCAACGCGCCCGATATCTTCGACGACCTCCTCTCGGTCACGCTGGCCCATCGCAGCCTGCGGATGCGGGATGGGACAATCGAGGTGATGCTGGGCTACTCGGACAGCAACAAGGATGGCGGTTTCGTCTGTTCGACCTGGGAACTGGACAAGGCGCAGCGGCGGATCACGCAGACATTGGCGCGGCGCGACCTGAGGCCGGTCTTCTTTCACGGCCGTGGCGGATCGGTCAGTCGGGGCGGCGCGCCCGCCGGGCGGGCGATTGCCGCGCAGCCCTTGGGGACCGTGCATGGCCGCCTCAGGATCACCGAACAGGGTGAGGTGGTATCGGCCAATTACGCCAATCGCGGGACCGCGCTGAACCACCTTGAACTGCTCGCCTCATCGGTGCTGTCGCACCGGCAGACGCGGCTGCGCGAGGTGGCCGATACCGATCATGTCGACGCGCTTGAGGCGCTGTCGGGCATGTCGCAGACGGCCTATGCCAATCTCCTCCGCCTGCCGGGATTCAACGACTATTTTCAGCAGGTAAGCCCGGTGGAGGAGCTTGCGATGCTGAAGATCGGATCGCGCCCCGCGCGCCGGTTCGGGGCGCGGAGCCTGTCGGACCTTCGGGCGATCCCCTGGGTCTTTGCGTGGTCGCAGAACCGCCATCTGCTGACCGGCTGGTACGGGTTCGGGACCGCGGTCGCGTCCTTCCGGCAGGTCCGGGGCCGCGAGGGCGACCGGATCCTGACCGACATGTTCGCGCGCCATCGCCTGTTCCGCCTGATGGTGGATGAGGTCGAGAAATCGCTGCTGCTGAGCGATATGGGGATCGCGGCGGGCTATGCCGGTCTGGTGACCGATGCGGCGGTGCGCGATCGGGTGTTCGACCGCGTTCGCGAAGAACACGAAAGCTCCGTCGCCGCCGTGGGCTTCGTCACTGGCGGCTCCGCGATCGGCGCGCGTTTTCCCAACATGCGCGACCGGCTGGAGCGGCTTCGGCCCGAGCTTGATCGCGTCAACCTGTTACAGGTAGAGCTGTTGCGCGCCTTCCGTTCCGCGCCCTCTGACCGGGCGCCGATACCCCTGATGCAATCCATGAACGCCATCGCCGCCGGTCTGGGCTGGACCGGCTAGGGAAGGACAACGAGATGACCATATTCCGCCGCGACCCCGGTTTTTTCACCGAAGCACTCTGCGCCCGCGACCCGGAGCTTTTCGGCGCGATCACTGGCGAACTGACCCGCCAGCGCGATGAGATCGAGCTGATCGCGTCGGAGAACATCGTCAGCCGCGCAGTGATGGAGGCGCAGGGGTCCGTGCTGACGAACAAATATGCCGAGGGCTATCCCGGCAGGCGCTATTACGGTGGCTGCCAGTTCGTCGATGTCGCCGAAAACCTTGCGATGGACCGGGCGAAGGCGCTGTTCGGCTGTGGGTTCGCCAATGTACAGCCCAATTCCGGCAGTCAGGCCAATCAGGGTGTGTTCGCGGCGCTCTTGAAGCCCGGCGACACGATCCTTGGCATGAACCTCGCCTCTGGCGGGCATCTGACGCATGGCGCGGCGCCGAACCAGTCCGGCAAGTGGTTCAACGCGATCCAGTACGGGGTGCGCCCGCAGGACAGCCGCATCGACTACGACGAGGTGGCGGCGGTGGCCAAGGACCACCGGCCAAAGCTTATCATCGCGGGCGGGTCGGCGGTGCCGCGCGTCATCGACTTCGCCCGCTTCCGCGAGATTGCCGACAGCGTCGGCGCCTACCTGATGGTGGACATGGCCCATTTCGCCGGCCTCGTCGCGGGCGGCCAGCATCCCTCGCCCTTCCCGCATGCCCATGTCGCGACGACCACGACGCACAAGACCCTGCGCGGGCCCCGCGGCGGGATGATCCTGACGAATGACGAAGAGCTTTCGAAAAAGATCAACGCGGCGATCTTCCCCGGCATCCAGGGCGGCCCGCTGATGCATGTGATCGCCGCGAAGGCCGTGGCCTTTGGCGAGGCGCTGCGGCCTGAGTTCAGGACCTATGCCGCGCAGGTGGTGAAGAACGCCCAGGCGCTTGCGGCGGAGCTGATGAAGGGCGGGCTGGATATCGTCACGGGCGGGACGGACACGCATGTAATGCTGGTCGATCTGCGGCCGAAGGGCGTGAAGGGGAACGCGACCGAAAAGGCGCTGGGCCGCGCGCATATCACCTGCAACAAGAATGGGATTCCGTTTGACCCGGAAAAGCCGACGGTCACCTCCGGCATTCGTCTTGGCACGCCTGCTGGCACCACGCGGGGTTTCACCGAGGCAGAGTTCCGCCAGGTCGCGCGGCTGATCATCGAGGTGGTCGACGGGCTGGCCCTGAACGGCGAGGACGGCAATGGCGCGGTCGAAGAGGGCGTGAAGGCCGAGGTGGCCAAGCTTTGCGCGCTGTTTCCGTTGTATCCGGGGCTTTGAATCCTGTCGCGGCCGCATCGGGTACGGTTGACCCCGGATCGCGGTCGCGTCCAGAATGTCGCATCGCGAAACGGGGCAACCGGGGGGAATTGTGAAACCGATCAAGCCCGGTGAACGCAGGGTCGCCAACATTAAGGACTCTGACTTCACGCCCTTCGTCTATCCCGATGGCGTGGCCTTGGGGGACGCGGTGCTGCAACTTGATGAG
>DAIOXI010000090.1:0-381 GCA_036758045.1 Albidovulum sp. | reverse complement strand
AGCCGCCCGCTGGGCGAGGGGTTTCATGTCTATCGCATGCCTCCAGGGATGCGCACCCGCAGCCATCGCCACAATGGCCATGAGCAATTCCTGATCCTGGAGGGCGAACTGCACGAAAGCGATGGAACGGTTCTACGCGCGGGCGATCTGGTTTTTTACCATGACGGGACCGAGCACAATTCCTTTACCCCGACAGGATGCGTGCTGGCCGTTCATATTCCATCGGCGGAAACGCCGCTGGAATAAAAAAGCCCCGGCTTGCGCCGGGGCCAGGAAGACCCGGGGATTTGGGTCAGATGTCGAGCGTGTTGTCGTGTTCCCAGCGTGAGAAGATGGGGTGGATGCCGCGCTCCCCCAACGGCATCGCAATGTGCCAAGCTT
>DAIOXI010000089.1:437-11702 GCA_036758045.1 Albidovulum sp. | reverse complement strand
TGGACGAATTCGAACCCTTCCAGTTCCACCTGCCGCCGCCCGACATCGAGCGAGGCGATGATCTGGTAATTCGGGCTCGTCGAAGTGTGGGTCATATAGGCTTCGTGGAAGCTTTGCTCGACCTCGCCCTTGAAGTCCTGATCGTTCACATGGATCATCGACCCCTGCCTGAGCGCGGTCAGCGTCTTGTGCGTCGATTGCGTCGTGTAAACCCGCACCCGCGCCGTGGGCGGCGGGATCAGCCGGGTTTTCAGCAGCGTCGCGTCATCGGCATCCACCAGCTTTTCCGCCTGTCTGGCATGGGCCTTGGCGTGTTCGGGCGACCGTAGCCTTTCACGCAGCACGTTGGCGGCGTTCATGCCGGTGCGCTGGCGATAGGTCGGGCCGAAGCGGGCGAAGGCGAACCATGCCTCATCCCAGAGGAAGATCAGGTCGGGCTTGATGGCGAGGCATTCTTCCATCACCCGCTCGACGTTATAGACGATGCCGTCGAAGGTGCAGTTGGTCAGCAGAAGCATCCTGACCTTGTCGAGCTTGCCCGCCGCCTTCAGCTTCAGAAGCTGATGCTTGATCTCCCGGAGCGGTACCGCGCCATACATCGAATATTCGTTCAGCGGATAGCTGTCGAGGTAACGGACCTGCGCGCCTGCCAGCACCATCCCGTAATGGTGCGACTTGTGGCAGTCGCGGTCGATGAGCACGATGTCCCCCGGCCGGACCAGCGCCTGCACGACGATCTTGTTGCAGGTCGAGGTGCCGTTGGTGGCAAAAAAGGTCTGCTTCGACCCGAAGGCGCGGGCCGCGTATTCCTGCGCCTTCTTGATCGGCCCGGTCGGTTCCAGAAGGCTGTCCAGCCCGCCCGATGTCGCCGATGTTTCGGCAAGGAAGATGTTGGGGCCGTAGAAGGCGCCCATGTCCTGAATCCAGTGCGAACGGGAAATGGACTTGCCCCGGCTGATCGGCATGGCATGGAAGACGCCGGTGGGCTGCTTTGAATATTCCACCAGCGCGGTGAAGAACGGGGTCTTGAAGCGCGACTGAACGCCCCGAAGGATGTTCAGGTGCAGTTCCATGAAGTCTTCCTGATTGTAGAAGACCCTGCGGCAGATCCCCAGGTCGAGACCCGCGATGTCCTCGACCGAGCGGTCGGTCACCAGATAGGCGTCAAGCTCCGGCCGCACCCGCGCGATCAGGCGGCACAGTTCCGGCCCGTAGTCCTCGGGCGGGATGTCCTCGATCCGCTCCTCGCCGCCCGCGCGGTTCAGGTAGCGCGTCAGGATCGGCAGATCGACATCGGATTCAAGCCGAAGGCCCGGCCGCACAACGATGGCCTGGATGTTGTAATTGAAGAGGATCCCGATCAGCGCGTCCTTGAGGCTTGGCACCACGACGGGTTCGTAGATGAAGGCATCCTCGGGCCTTCGCATCGAGGTCATGTTGGCCTTCAGCCAGCGTTCCTGATGCTCATTCACGTCATCGACGATCAGCACCTCGAAATAGGGCTTCGTCAGCGCCCGCGCCTCGGGCGGCAGAAGCGCCTCTTCTTCCTGCTCCTCGTCAAGGCTGCCGCGCTCCAGCGGGATGTGCCGGCGGCGATAGGCGCCGGTGCCAAGGCCACGGGTGACGCGGCGGGCGGCAAAGGCCACCTCTTCGATCAGCCCGTGGTCGAACTGCCGCCGCATGTGGTCAAAGGCGGAGACGCCGGGAAAGGCCCAGTAGCGTTCGATCACCTCCAGCGCCTCGAACAGCGCCGCCGCCTCGGTCCTGATCTGCTTCGAGCGCCTTCCCTCCGGCTCACGCTCAAGCTGATCCAGCTTTTCGCGCAAGGCGCTCCAGCGGTCGGACCGCAGTTGCACCGCCGAGTAATAGTCGCCCATCGACTGCATTCGTTCCTCCTCATGCAGAGGCGTCCGCCAGCCGATGCGCCGTCCTCCCGGACGCCTCGGCCGGTATCAGCCCGTGGAAATACGCCCCGCCAGCGGCGGCACGCCGTCATCGTCGCGGAACGGCGGACCCATCGACTTGTGCGTCTCACCGATCACGGTCGTCTCGCGCGGATTGATGCCGGACAGCGATCCCTGCCGCGGCATTTCAAGCGCGCCAAGGCTGTGAAGATAGGCATCCGCCCCGCTCGCACGGTCATAAACCGGGAAATCGACCGACCTGTCGCGGAAGCTTTTCAGCACCTGCCCAAGGCCCTTCATGCCCGTCTCGCGCGTGCGCCGGACAAGGGCGAGGTCGACCTCGATCGGGAACATGTCCTCCTGCCCCGCCGACTGGTGCAGCACCGTGGCCGAGGGATCGACGACGCAGGACCGGCCATTGCCCCCGGCGCCAAGGCCGTTCACGTCGACGACATAGCACTGGAACTGCGCCGCCGTCGCCCGCGCGATGGCCAGCTCCGCGTCGCGGTCGGTGGTGCCGGTCAGGACCGGGTGCAGCAGCACCTCCACCCCCTGCGCGGTCAGCTGCCGCGTGGTTTCCGGGAACCAGATGTCATAACAGATCGACAGGCCGAAGCGCCCGACCTGCGGCACGTCGAAGACGCAGAACTCCGTCCCCGCCTCGACCTCCGTCTCATAGGGGCGGAAGGGAAACATCTTGCGATAGCTCGCCACGATCGCGCCATCGGGGTTGATGACGGCGGCGGTGTTGAAGATGCGGCCATCCTCGGTTTTTTCGAACATCGAACCAGGGATCAGCCAGATATTGTGCTTGCGCGCGGCGTCCTGGAACCGCGCCAGGCTGTCGTTGTGGAACGGCAGCGCGAATTTCGGCAGCGGCCCGAAGGGCGCGAGTTCGGAGAACAGCACCATCTGCGTCCAGGGGAACCGCGCCATCAGGATGTCCAGCCGATGAAGCATGCCATCGGTGTTGGACTGAAGCGCGTTGACATACATCTGCACGCCGGCGATTGCGAAAGGGGTCATATTCGGGCCTGTATCGTTCCCGGCCCCTGCTGCGGGCCGTTCCTTCGCCATATCACCGCACGACCAGGACGGAAACCGGCGACCGCCTGACAACCCTGTCAGCCCGCGATCCGACGAGGAATTCCCTGACCCGGTCGGGCGCGTGACTGGCCATCACCACAAGGTCCGCCCCGGTGGAGGTGATGTGATCGAGGACCACGTCATGCACCCGGCCCACCGCGACATGGCTTTTCGCCTCTCGCGCCCCGGCCCCGTCAAGCAGAGCGTCAAGCTTTTCCTTGGCAGCCTTCAGCGCGTTTTTCTGAAAGTCCGGCGGAAAGTCCGCCGCCACCAGGGCCGCGCCGTAATCCGGCACGACCGACAGGACATGAAGCGCCGCGCCGGAGTCCCGCGCGATTTCCATCGCCGTGGGCAGCGCCTTTTGCCATGAGGCGGCATCGCCCAGATCGACGGTCAGGAGGATGGTCTTGTACATCTTTTCGCCCCCTCAGGCTTCGGCCCGGCGCGGCTTTGGCGCGCGGCCCCGTTGCAACATCACCACTCCCGCCAGAACCAGAAGCGCGGGGATGAACATCCAGTATTTCGACGGCGCCGAGGCCGGTTTCAGGACCCGCAGCACCTCCTGATCCCAGTCGAGCCCCGCTTTCTGCGCGGGCGAGTCATAGGCGGCATCGTCGATGATCATCTTGTCGCCGTCCTGCCGGAAGGCGAGACCGGCGGCGGCCAGTTTCTCCTCGCCCGTCGCCTCGGCCCCCATCGGGACCAGTGCGACGAACTGGATCGGATCGCCCAGATCGTTGACGCCCGCCACCCGGAGACGGAGGTTTTCACCCGCGGGCGTATCGGCGGCGGCGGCAGCGATCTCGGCGGGCGCGACCTCGGTGAAGGGCGGATAGATCATGTCCATCCAGAAGCCGGGCCGGAACAGCGTGAAGGCCACGAGCAGCAGGGCGATCCCTTCATTAAAGCGGTTCCGCGCCAGGAACCACCCCTGCGTCGCCGCCGCGAAAAGCAGCATGGCGATGGTCGCGACGCAGAAGATGAAGATGCCGTGCAACCAGTCCACGTTGATGAGCAGGAGGTCGGTGTTGAAGATGAACAGGAACGGCAGCGCGGCGGTCCTGAGCGAATAGAAGAAGGCCACGACGCCGGTCTTGATCGGATCGCCCCCCGACACGGCGGCGGCGGCGAAACTCGCCAGACCGACGGGCGGCGTCACGTCGGCCATGATGCCGAAATAGAAGACGAAGAGGTGAACCGCGATCAGCGGCACGATCAGCCCGTTTTGCTGACCCAGCGTGACGATGACCGGCGCAAGCAGGGCCGAGACGACGATGTAGTTCGCCGTCGTCGGCAGGCCCATGCCGAGGATCAGCGACAGAACGGCGGTCAGGACAAGGATGGCAAGGATATTGCCGCCCGACAGGACCTCAACCACATCGGCGAGCGCCGACCCCACGCCGGTCTGGCTGACCGCGCCGACGATGATGCCCGCCGTCGCGGTGGCGATGCCGATGCCGATCATGTTGCGCGCCCCGGTGATGAGGCCGTCGAAAAGGTCGCTGACGCCCTTGCGCACAGCGCCGCCGAACGCCCCCTGGCCGCGCATCATCGCCATCAGGGGGCGCTGGGTCAGCAGGATGAAGATCATGTAGGCCGTGGCCCAGAAGGCCGAAAGACCCGGTGACAGGCGGTCGACCATCAACGCCCAGACCAGCACCACGACCGGCAGGATATAATGCAGCCCCGCGCGGATCGTCGGCCCCGGCAGCGGCAGTTGCGTGACCGGCGCGTTCGGATCGTCCAGATGTAGCGGCTCTTCCTTCGACGCAATCCAGAGGAGGCCGACATAGACCAGCGTCAGGAAGGCGAAGACGATATAGCCCGCCGTTGCCGGGAAGGCCGGACGGACCCAGCCCATGCCGTAATAGACGGCGAGCGAGACAGCGCAGATCGCGGCGATGGTAAAGGCGATGCCGATCAGGCGCTGAACGATGGGCTTTGGCGTATAGGCGCGCGGCAGCCCCTCCATCCCCGCCTTCATCGCCTCAAGATGCACGATATAGACCAGCGCGATGTAGGAGATGACGGCGGGAAGGAAGGCATGGCGGACCACGTCGAAATAGGGGATGCCCACATATTCGACCATCAGGAAGGCGGCCGCGCCCATCACCGGCGGCATGATCTGGCCGTTGACCGAGGACGCGACCTCGACCGCGCCGGCCTTTTCGGAGGAAAAGCCCACCTTTTTCATAAGCGGGATCGTGAAGGTGCCGGTGGTGACGACGTTTGCGATGGAGGACCCGGAGATCAGGCCGGTCATGGCCGACGAAACAACGGCAGCCTTGGCAGGCCCGCCACGCATATGGCCCATCAGGGAAAAGGCGACCTGGATGAAGTAGTTCCCGGCGCCCGCCTTGTCGAGGAGCGAGCCGAAGAGGACGAAGAGGAAGACGAAGGAGGTCGAGACGCCCAGCGCGATGCCGAAGACGCCCTCGGTCGTGATCCATTGGTGGTTCACGATCTCGGACAGGTTGTTGCCCTTGTGGGCAATGATCTCGGGCATGTAGGGGCCAAGGACCGTGTAGACGAGAAAGACACTCGCCACGATCATCAGCGCCGGACCGAGCGCGCGGCGCGTGGCTTCGAGAAGGATCAGGAGGCCGATCACCGAAACGACGAAATCCTGCACGATCGGCGCGCCGACACGGCCGGAGATGTCGTTGTAATAGACATAGAGGTAAAGCGCGGTCGCCGCGCCCACCACGGCCAGCGCCCATTCCCAGGGCGGAACCCGGTCCTTGGGCGAGCCGAGCAGGATCGCGGCGACGATGGCCAGCGATACCAGCGGAATCCACCAGACCGGCGTGCCTTCCTTGGCCGAGACGAAGAACAGGATGCCAAGGATCACCGGCACCCCGATGCCAAGCGCAAGCTGCACCCTGGTGCGCGCGGCCGGGAAGGCGGCGAAGGCAAGGAAGATTGCGAAGGCCAGATGGATGGAACGTGCCTCGGTATCGTTGAAGACGCCGAAGCCAATCATGAAGGGGATCGGAGAGGCGATCCAGATCTGGAACAGCGACCACGCCAGCGCGATGATCGCGATGAAGGCGCCGACCGGCCCCTGCTGGCCGCGCGCGCCGGTGTCCGACGATGCGACGAGTTCGTCAAGCTCTGCCTGGCTGAGGCCACCATGCCCGGCGGCTTCATTCTCGACCACGGCGGCTTGCTGCTGGTCCTGTCCTGTCATGTCCCCCCCCTGACCCTTACCGGGTTCATCACCGATTGAGATGAAAGTATCGTCCGGCTTCGACGAAGGTAGATCGGCCGGTCGTGGCGCCGCCCCGCGGACGGGACGGCGCGAAGGGCTGGCTTACATCCAGCCGCGTTCCTTGTAGTATTTCTCCGCCCCCGGATGCAGCGGCGCGGACAGACCGTCCTTGATCATGTCCGCTTCCTTGAGGTTGGCAAAGGCCGGATGCAGGCCCTTGAAGCGGTCGAAATTGTCGAAGACCGCCTTGACCACCTCATAGACCACATCATCGGGGACGTCCGCCGAGGTCACGAAGGTCGCCTTCACACCGAAGGTCTCGACGTCATCCGGGCTGCCGGCATACATGCCGCCGGGGATCGTCGCCTTGGCATAATAGGCATTGTCGGCGACCAGCTTGTCGATGGCCTCGCCCGTGACCGGCACCAGGTTCGCCTCGACGGTCGAGGTCGCCTCCTGGATCGAGCCGTTCGGATGCCCGACGGTGTAGATGATCGCATCGACCTTGTTGTCGCCAAGGGCTGCGGCCTGCTCGGCGGGCTTCAGTTCCGAGGCCAGCGCGAAGTCGCTGTCGCTCCAGCCCATCGCGCCCAGCACGACTTCCATCGTCGCGCGCTGACCGGAGCCGGGGTTGCCGACATTGACGCGCTTACCCTTCAGATCCTCAAAGCTGGCGATGTTCGCATCCTTGCGGGCGACGACGGTGAAAGGTTCGCCATGCACCGAGAAGACGGCGCGCAGCTTGTCGACCTTCTTGCCCTCGAATTCGGACGAACCGTTATAGGCGTGGTACTGCCAGTCGGACTGGGCCACGCCCATGTCCATGTCCCCCGCCGCGATGGCGTTGATATTGGCGATGGAGCCGCCCGTGGACGGCGCTGTGCACTTCAGCCCGGTCGTCGGGGTGTCGCGGTTCACCAGACGGCAGATCGACTGCCCGACGACGAAGTAGACGCCGGTCTGGCCGCCCGTTCCGATCGTGATGAACCTTTCCTCTGCGCCGGCAGCCGTCGCCAGAGCCATCGCACCCGCGAAGGTAAAGGTCTTGAGGTAACTCATTGCGTTTCTCCCTGTCGTACCAACCATGATGCTCGATGACGTCCGGGATCTTCCGCCCCGGATTGTCGCCTTGGAAGCCGTTCAATAGCCCCGACACAACTCACGCCGCAGCGAGAGTGTCAGCCTGCCGGGATCGGGTCTGTTCGCATTTCCGCCATGCCCCGTGCGTGAGCTGGTCGCGCTCAATCCCTGGCAACGCCGGGAAACGATCCGATTGGGAACATTGGCACATTTCATTAGGGGTACGGTAGCGCCCAAACTCGCAGAGTTCAACGCCTGTCGTAGCGGAAGCTTCGGTCGGCGCTTTCGGGCACGACGGCGCGGGCCATCGCACAAGCGGTGCGGCGGACTTTGGGACCATGAGGAAAGAACTGGCGCACCCGAAGAGATTCGAACTCCTGACCCCCAGATTCGTAGTCTGGTGCTCTATCCAGCTGAGCTACGGGTGCGTGGGTGAGGCATTTAGCCGTCGGCGCGGGGCAATGCAAGGGGCCTTGCCAAGAATCTGCGGCGCGGCGGCACAGCGCCCCGGTCAGTGCGCCCCTTCAGGCGCCCGTGCGGGGGCGGAGATGATGTCGCGCGGCAGGCGGATCAGGAATTCGGACCCGTCCTCGCCGGACTTCAACAGCTCAAGCTGGCCGCCATGGCCGCGGATAAGGTCGGCCGCGATGGCAAGGCCAAGGCCGGTGCCGCCCTTGCGAATCCCGCCCTGGAACGGTTGAAACAGATGTTCGCGCGCCCGTTCGGGCAGGCCGGGGCCGGTGTCGCCGACGCGAATCCACCAGCCATCCTCGCTCTCGCCGCCGGCGATCTCTATCGTGCCGGGGCGGCGCGTCGCCTCGATCGCCTGCCGCGCGTTGCGGATCAGGTTGGTCAGGACCCGGTGCAGCTGCTCGAAATCCGCCCGGATGGCCAGAGTCGGCGCGACATCGGTGATGAAGTCCACATTGCAGTCGCCCGCCGCCGCCTTCTCGCCCTCGATCACGTCATCGACCAGCACGGACAGCATGAAACGGGTCAGCGTGGGCGGCGGCTCCTCGGCCTTGCCGAAGGCCAGCGTCGCCTCGCAAAGCCCGACCGCGCGGCTGATGGAGTTCACCAGCTTCGGCGTCGCGCGCTTGACCATCGGATCGTCGCTGTCCTCCATCCGATCGGCGAAAAGCTGGGCCGTGGTCAGGATGTTGCGCAGGTCGTGGCTGACCTTGGCGACCGCGCTGCCCAGCTGGGCCAGCCGCTCTTTCTGGCGCAAGGAGCCTGTCAGTTGCTGCTGCATGGATTTCAGCGCCTCCTCGGCCTCGCGCAGTTCCAGGATCGTGGCGCCGGGTTCGATGATCCGTCGGGCATCCTCGGGCGCCTCGGCGTAGAGGCTCATCCCCTGCATGACGCGGCGGATCGGGAGGACGAAAAGCTTGCGCACGGCGAGGAACAGCAGGATCGCCGTCACCGCCGAGATGATGGCCGACAGGCCAAGGATGCGCAGACCGTAATCCAGCATGGCGACCCGCAAGGGGCCGGTGTCCATCGTCGCCTCGATCAAGAGGCCCGCCTGCTTGACCGGGTCGCCGATCACCCGGATCACCCGTGCCTCGGGATGAAGCAGCGTGCCGATCGCGTCGCGGATCAACTGCCAGGCCGGGACATCGCGCAGATCATAGGTCGCCATGATCGGCGCGGGAATCGGCGAGGACAGGACCAGCTGGCGCACCTCGTCCCGGCGCAGGACGACGTTATAGACCTCGGCGTTCTCCAGGAGTTCCTTTTCCAGTTGGGCGTCGATCATGCCGTCCGTCGCCAAGAGCGCGAGCGAGGCGATCTGCGCCCGTTCCAGACGCGACAGGATATAATCCTCGCGGAACCGGGCGACCGAGGGCACGAAGATCAGAACTTCCGCCAGCATGACGAACAGCGTCGTCAGCAGCAGGAACCGTCCTGACAGCGTTCTGAAGAACATCCAAATGCCCCGTGCTTCGCCGTTCCACCCCCGATATGGGTGGCCCGGTCCCGGATCGTCCGGTCCGCATGACAATATGCATTCAGGGGCGGGCTTTAAACCTCTGTCTTGCCGGGCGATCGCGCGTGAAAAATCCGCAGGGGCGAGTTGACTTGGCCGCCACCGCCCTCTATGAGCCGGGCTTCGAATGACCGCGGCCTTCGAATCCGTCCGAAGGGTTTGGGCCGCCTCCAACCGGAGTTGAAGCGATGAAGCGCACGTTCCAACCGTCGAACCTCGTTCGCGCCCGCCGTCACGGCTTCCGTGCCCGCATGGCGACCAAGGCTGGCCGCAAGGTGCTGAACGCCCGCCGCGCCAAGGGCCGCAAGGTCCTGTCGGCCTGAGGCCAGACACCAAGGCACACGGCATGACACCGCCGGAGGCACCCGCGCAAGGCCCCATGGGCCGGACGGCGGAGGCGCCTCCGGCGGTGGTCGTTTTGCAGCAACTGACAAGGCGCGCCGATTTTCTGCGCGCCGCACAGGCCCGGCGGCAGGGAACGCCGGGCTTTCTGCTTCAGGCGCGCGCGCGGCGTGACGGCGAAGCGGCCGCCCCCGACGCGATCCGGGTCGGGTTCACCTGTTCCAAGAAGGTCGGCAATGCCGTCGCCCGCAACCGTGCCAAGCGGCGGCTGAGGGAGATCGCGCGGCTGGTGCTGACCTCGGAAGGGCATCGGGGCTGGGACTATGTCCTGGTCGGCCGCCCCGAGGCCACGGCGACCCGCGACTTCGCCGCGATGAAGGGCGACCTGTCCCGCGCGCTCCAGAAGATACATGGAGGGCGGCCATGACCCCGCTTGCCCAGCTCGTCGCCCTGCCCGTCCGCGCCTACCGGCTGCTTCTCAGCCCGTGGATCGGCCATTCCTGCCGCTATCAACCAACCTGCTCGGCCTATGCGCTCGACGCGCTGGAAAAGCATGGTGCGATCAAGGGAAGCTGGCTGGCGGCGCGACGGATCGGGCGCTGTCATCCCTGGGGCGGATCGGGCTATGATCCGGTGCCGGGGGCGGACGGACACGACCGCAGGCCGAAGGACTGACCCCGCGCCTTGACGACGATACGGCGCCCTGCCTATGCCAACGCCCCACCCGGCCCCGGAGAGCCGCCCGATGCTTGACGAAGACCTCGACGACATCCACCCGCTGTTTCACGGCGCCCCCGCGACGACGGAGTTCAAGAAGCTTCGCAAGCGGATCGTGCGCGAGGTGCGCGAGGCGATCGAGGCCTATGGCATGATCGAACGCGGCGCGCGCTGGCTGGTCTGTCTGTCGGGCGGCAAGGACAGCTACACGCTGCTCGCGGTGCTGCATGAGTTGAAATGGCGCGGCCTCTTGCCGGTCGATCTTCTGGCCTGCAACCTCGATCAGGGCCAACCCGGCTTTCCGGCGACAGTGTTGCCGGAATTTCTGACCAGGATGGGCATCGCATCGAATATGCCGATACCTATTCCATCGTCACCGACAAGATCGCGCCCGGCGGCACCATGTGTTCGCTCTGCTCGCGCCTGCGTCGCGGCAACCTTTACCGCATCGCGCGGGAAGAGGGCTGTTCGGCAGTCGTCCTCGGCCATCACCGCGACGATATTCTTGAGACGTTCTTCATGAACCTTTTCCACGGCGGGCGGCTGGCGACGATGCCACCGAAGCTTCTGAATGAGGATGGCGACCTGTTCGTCTACCGCCCGCTGGCCTTCGTGGCCGAGGCCGATTGCGACCGCTTCGCCCGCGCCATGAACTATCCGATCATTCCCTGCGATCTGTGCGGGTCCCAGGACGGGCTGCAACGCCAGCAGGTCAAGGCGATCCTGGATGGCTGGGAGGCCCGCAGCCCCGGACGGCGGCAGGTGATGTTCCGCGCGCTGATGAACGCGCGCCCCTCGCATCTGCTCGACGGCACATTGTTCGACTTTGCCGGGCTCGTGCGGCGGTCGGGCGAAATTTCTGAAAATTCGCCGTATTTTGGCGGATCGGATTAACCACCGGATCACCATGCCGCCCTAGGCTCCTGTCCCGGGTC
>DAIOXI010000089.1:0-427 GCA_036758045.1 Albidovulum sp. | reverse complement strand
CCCGGTCGCCGGCAGGTGATGTTCCGGGCGCTGATGAACGCGCGGCCCTCACATCTTCTCGACCCGAAGCTCTTCGATTTCGCCGGCCTCACGCGCCAACCGGAAAAAGAACGGGACGGGAACATTCCTGATCTGCGTTAACCTCACGGTCAGACCCTCGGCCTAAGGTCGGTCCCGCAGGCAGACCATCCTGCCGCAGGGACGAGGGCGACCATGACATCGAGAGACTTTTCGAAAAAGTTGCATTGGCTGATCCGGCCGGATGTTCTGGCGCTGGGGCCGGGCGTGGCCGCCGGGGGCTGGTTCTTCGGCCCCGAAGGCGCCGCCGTCGCCGGTGCGCTGGGGGTGCCGTTGGCCATCCTCGGCGCGACACGCGGCAGGCCGGGACGCGGGTCAGCACAGGCGCCCTCCGGTACGGCCCCGCGCG
>DAIOXI010000088.1:11504-11768 GCA_036758045.1 Albidovulum sp. | reverse complement strand
CGGTATTCGCGGTGGCGAACAGGCGGAAGTTCGGGTTCGGCGTGATGATCTCGTTCTGGTCGAGAAGCGTCAGCTTGCCGTCATGTTCCAGCACCCGCTGGATCACGAACATCACGTCCGCCCGGCCGGCATCGTATTCGTCGAAGACGATGGCCACCGGATTGCGCAGCGCCCAGGGCAGGATGCCCTCGTGGAACTCGGTCACCTGCTTGCCGTCGCGCAGCTTGATCGCGTCCTTGCCGATCAGGTCGATCCGGCTGATAT
>DAIOXI010000088.1:6716-11494 GCA_036758045.1 Albidovulum sp. | reverse complement strand
ATGGCTGTCGAGGTTCACCCGCACGCAGGGCCAGTTCAGATGCGCGGCGACCTGTTCGATATGGGTCGATTTCCCGGTGCCGTGATAGCCCTGGATCATCACCCGGCGGTTATAGGCAAAGCCCGCCAGGATCGCGAGCGTGGTGTCCGGGTCGAACTTGTAGGTCGGGTCGATGTCGGGCACGCGCTCGCTGCGTTCGGCGAAGCCCTTCACCTTCATCTCGGTGTCGATGCCAAAAACCTCCCGGACGGAGATTTCTTCGGTCGGTTTCACATTCTGATCGAGCATTGGGTCCGCCATCGTCCTCGTCGCCCGGAACCCGTGCCGGACGTCACATCGGCCTTGATGGCGGAGAATGCGGGGGGGTGCAAGGGGAGCGGGCGGTTTGCGCGCATCTCCTGCGCGGATGGCCAGGAATTTCTGCACGAACGAGGGGCCTGACCCGGCCCGTCGCGAAACTTTGGGAGGGACCGAGGACGTTTGGGCAAAGAGTGGCGGTCGTGGCGATGATCGGGGCGATCCGGGCCGGGGGGCTGGCGATGCGGGCGGCGAAGCGGCAGTATGACGACCCCTCTACCGACCCGCTGGCGCGGCTGATGGCGGGGTCGATCTGCCGGCTGAGGGTGACGTTCAGCGGTCAGGTGAAGCCGCTTTTCCGGGCCGCCGCCTGTGCCGGTATCCACCTTGTCGCGCGCGGCTTTCGGGACAGGGCGCTTCACGGGAACGCGAGCGGGGCTGGCGAAGGTTTTACCCCCTGAAACATGGGGTCGGCGCATAATGTGGCCAGGCAGGAGAGGGGAAAGGCCATGACGACACGACGCGGATTTCTGATTGCGGGCGCCGCCGCCCTGGCTCTTGGGCCGGGACTGGTACGCGCGGCCGGGACCTTTGAGGTCACCAAGACCGATGCCGAATGGCGCAAGATCCTGACCCCCGCGCAATACCGGGTGCTGCGGCAGGAAGATACCGAACGCGCCTTCACCAGCCCGCTGAACGACGAACACCGCGTCGGAACCTTTCACTGCGCGGGCTGTGACCTCGCGCTTTATTCCTCGGCGACGAAATATGACAGCGGCACCGGCTGGCCGTCCTTCTGGAAGCCCCTGCCGGGTGCGGTGGCTGCCAAGTCCGACTGGGGCCTTCTCGGCCGCCGGACCGAGGTGCATTGCCGCCGCTGCGGCGGGCATCTGGGCCATGTCTTCGACGATGGGCCGAAGCCGACTGGCAAGCGTTACTGCATGAACGGCGTGGCGATGGTGTTCCGCCCCGCCTGAACCGGCCCCGCCTGATCCAGTCCCGCCAGCGATTCGAAATCACGCCCCGAAAGCCCCCGCCTCCGTCCGGCGCGGGGGCTTTTTCTGCGTTTCAGGCGCGACAGTGCTGAAACCGCAGGGAAATCTGGCGGCCCTGCGGTTCGCCATTTTGCTGCCACTTAGGTTTGTTTTATTGTAGTATAACCAAAGTTGTATAAGCTTTTTCGGGGCGCCGGGTCTTCTGGTCGGGCGCGGGGTCGTTGAAAGTTGTTGTTGACAAATTTGATCGGAAATTGGAATCGCATCCTGAAACGATGCAAGGACGCGGGACTATGAAAGCGGTTGTCACAGTGATTGCGGGGCTTCTTGCGGCGGTGCCCGCGTTTGGCGCGCAGACCGGCCCGGACCAGCTTGAGGCGCTGGGGCGGGAGATATTCTTCGACACCAACCTGTCGGCCAACCGTAACCAGTCCTGCGCCTCCTGCCACGATCCCGCCGCCGGCTTCGGCAGCCCGTTTGCGGAGTTCAACGCGGGCGGTTCGGTCGTCGAAGGCTCGGTCCCCGGCCGCTTCGGCAATCGCAAGCCGCCCTCGCTTGCCTATGCGACCTTCTCGCCGATCCTGCATCACATCATCGACGAGGGCGACGTGACCATCGTCGGCGGTGCCTTCCTCGACGGGCGGGCGACGGGCAAGAAGCTTGGCACCCCCACAGCCGATCAGGCGCAGGGCCCGCTTCTGAACCCGGTGGAGATGGGGCTCCCCCATGCCGCCTGCGCTGTCGCCCGCGTGATGGCGCCGCTGACCCCGACCGCTACCCCGTTTCCTTCACCGATGTCTGGGGCGCGGATGCGACGGTCGAGATCCCGGCGGAGATCGTGGCGCAGTGTGAGGACCCCGATGCCACGATCGAGATCGCGGATGAGGCGCTGGCGGCACAAATCGACACCGCCTTCGATCGCATCGCCATCGCGCTCGCCGCCTTCGAGAAATCCGATGAGGTCAACCCCTTCTCCTCGCGCTACGACGCCTGGGTCGCGGGCACCGGCACGCTGACGGAGCAGGAATTGCGCGGCCTTGCGATATTCGAGGCCGAGGACAAGGGCAACTGCGCCGCCTGTCACGTCCTGACGCCGACCGGGCGCGAGATGCGGGCGGTCTTCACCGACTGGACCTATGACAACCTTGGCGTGCCGCGCAACCGCGACAACCCGCAAGGTGCGGACTATATCGACCCCGGCCTAGGCGCCTATCTGAAGACCGACCCGGTCTATGCCAGCCTTGCCGACGGCGTGATGGGCGCGCAGCAGGTGCCGACCTTGCGCAACCTGACCAAGCGCCTCTCCCCGAACGATCCCAAGGCCTATATGCACAACGGCTATTTCAAGACGCTGGAAGGGGGCGTTCATTTCTACAACACGCGGGACACCCTGCCGCGCTGCGCCGATCCGCTGGCATCGGAGGCGGAGGCGATGGAAGCGGGCTGCTGGCCCGCGCCCGAAATCGAAGCGACCATGAACCGGGATGAGCTGGGGGACCTCAAGCTGACCCCGGCGGAAGAAGCCGATCTGGTCGCTTTCCTGAAATCACTCGACGACGAGTGAGCAACCGGAGGACGGTCCAGGTCAATCCGTCAAACCGAGGACCGAAAGTCCGGACCCGGGGGGAGCGATCCCCCCGGGTTTAGTCTTTTGGGGGGGAAGGGGGGCGGCCCGGAAGCAAGGCGCGTCGGCCCTGTCGGGCGCTTGCCGACGGCGGCGGTGGAGAAGAGCGGGACGGCGACGCCTGCGCCACCTGCGCCCGCCGCCTGACGCGGCACCCTCACCGGCCCGGCGCCCGCGCCGCGCGCGAAGCCCCCGGTCCTACCCGTCGCGGAAGTTGCGGCTGTCCTTGATCTGGTCCCAGGCCCAGACGACCTCTTGCAGGCGGTCCTCGTCCGAACGGTCGCCGCCGTTCATGTCGGGGTGCAGGACCTTCACCAGGCTCTTGTACTGCTTGCGGATCTCGGTCCGGGTCCAGCTGTCCTTCGCCTCAAGAATATCCAGCGCGCGGCGTTCGGTCGGCGGCAGCTTGCGACCGATGGAGCGGCCCGGATTCTGCGTCGCATTGGCGCCGAGGATCTCCATCGGGTCCTCGATCCCCAACCGCGCCCAGGCGCGATCCTCGGTGCCGCGCTTGCCGAATGGCTTGGTTTCCCGGCCCCAGACGCGGTCCTTGTCGAGGAACTTCTCGAACTCGTCCTCGGTCGAGCCCTGGAAGAAGTTCCATTTCAGATTGTACTCGCGCACATGGGTCTTGCAGAACCAGAAGTAGTCATCGAGGTTGTCAGGCGATTTCGGCGCGCGGTATTGACCGGCCTCGGTGCAGACCGGATGCTCGCAACCGCGGCTGGAGGTTTCGAAGGCGCCGGACATGCCGCGGCGGCCCTTGGTACGTTTCTTCTTGTCCGACGCAGCGGAAATGTCGAATCCGAAGGGATCGGGTCGTGTCATGCTCTGCCTCATCCGGTGCCGTTTCGACTCGGGGGCGGACAGTGTAGGGGATTTCCTGGCGCTTTGAAGGGGGAGGTGGAAATTTGACGATCACCGAGGAGATGCGGTCGCGCCTGACGGCGGCCTTTGCGCCGACGCGGCTGGAAATCGACGATGAGAGCGAGGCCCATCGCGGCCATTCGGGGTATCGCGAGGGCGGCGAAAGCCATTTCCGCATTCTGATGCGCGCGCCCGCGCTGGCCGGGCTCGGCAGGGTGGCACGGCACCGGGCGGGCCATGCAGCCCTCGGCCCCGAGCTTGTCGGGCGGATTCACGCGCTGGTGCTGGACCTCGACGGCTGACCCCTTCGTCTCGCATGTTCGAGAAGCACGAAAACCGGTTCGCACTTCTCGCGCAACATGCTTCTGACGGTCAGGCGACCGCCACCGGGCCGGGGCGCGCGGTCGCCGTGGTACCGGTCGGCTGGATGCGGCGCGGGCGGACGGTCGGCGCGGTTTCCATCACCGGGATCGCCGGGCGTTCCGGTTCGCTCAGCGGGCGGCGGAAGACCATGAACTCCTGCTGGCGGCGGATCGGCAGGAACAGCCAGCGTCCGGTGACCGGCATCCTCTCCGTTCGCAGGAATTCCCAACCGCCATGGGCGATCAGGCTGATTTCACTGTCGAGCGTCCGGGTCAGCGCGTCGCCGTCGTTCTGCGTCACCTGTCCCTTGCGGACCTGCCTTGGCGCAGGCATGAATTTGTATTCGTACATAAGTTTTCCCCACCCTAGTACCGGATAACAGTCACGCCAGAGCGGCGTGCGGGGCAAGGGGATTGTGGCGCGATTGTGGCTTTCCTGGGGCCGGGATGTGGCGACATCGGCTGTCGAAGGCCTTCAACATATTGATTGAAAAAGACAATCTTCCCGGGCGGCGGCGACGGTCGTTCAAGGGCGCGCTGAGCCGGGTCTGGCGACGATCCGGGGCGGGCAGGGGGACTGATGCAGGGGGGGGGGACGGTGGGGACAGGGGGCCTAGCGTTCGGCCGTCTATG
>DAIOXI010000088.1:3244-6706 GCA_036758045.1 Albidovulum sp. | reverse complement strand
GGGTGGGGTGGGGTGCTCGGCGGCGCGGGCCCCCCGGGGGGGCGGCCTGGGGCCCTTGCGGTCGGCCGTCTCTGACGCCCTATCGGCGGGCGTTTCGTCGGCAGGCTCCGGCGTCGCCCCGACCCTGACCTCCGGCGCGGGCGCGGGCGGCGCGGTGGGGCTTTCCAGCCGTGGCGCCTTCCCCTCGGCCGCCTCGGCGGTCAGCTGGCGCGGCGGGCCAAGGCGGTCAGGCGCGGCCTCCACCGGGCGGCGGAAGACCAGGATGTTGTGATAGACCGTCACGCGCCGGGTCAGGCCGCTGCGCTCCTCCGACGGCAGCATCTCGGCCCGGACATAGTCCCAGCCCTCGCGCGCCATGCGGTTCAGGACCCAGGTCATGGCCTGTGCGAAACGGTCGCCCGGCGTCTTCGCGCCGCGAGTCTTTTCGCCGCGATCAGGGGCGGAAATGACTTTGTACTCGTAGTGCTGCATCGTCCTCGGATCCCTTCGGTCGCGGTCTGGTCCGGTCTTCGCCAAGCCCCGCATGTAGCTTGCGCGCGCCATTGCGGCAACCCCGCCGGGGACAACGCCCTGCTGGCGTTGCGGAATGTCAACGAAAGGGAAACCCGTTTACGCAAAACGCCGCCCGTCCGCCTCGGTTCCACCGCAATTGGCTTTTAGACCGTCGCGTAACGCATGGAGTGAAGAACATGGCCAGGGCTTTCAGTCTTATCGGGGCGGCGCTTCTGACGCTGCTTTCCGGCGTTCCAGCCACGGCTGCGACGCTTCTTGTAAATGGCTCGTTCGAGACTGGCGTTCCGGGCAACCCGCGGGGCATCGTGACCGGTACGCGGTTCGACGCCCTGACAACCTCGCGAAACGATTGGGATGCCTACGGCTCTCTCGATGGCTGGACGCTGGCTTCCGGTCCCGGCATCGCGGTCGAGACGGACCGCTCCAACCAGAAGATCGACGCCCAGGACGGCGAACATTATGTCGGCCTTGACGTGATCGGGAATGCCCGCATCACGCAGACGGTCGCGCTGACCGTCGGGGCCTATACGCTGAACCTCTGGTACAGCCCGGACACCAATAACGCGGCCACGAACGGCATCGACTTTGGCATCACCGGCCTTGGCAGCGGGGTGGCGACGGTCGGCACCATGGGCGCGCGCCGGGGCGCGTGGTCGCAGATCAGCCTGAATGTGCTGGTGCAGGTCGCGGGCGACTATCAGGTCTATGTCGGGGCTTCAGGGCGAAGCGACGGGCGCGGCGGCTATATCGACAATATCACGCTGACGCCGGTGCCGCTGCCTGCGGCTGGGCTTGGCCTTCTGGGCGCGCTGGGCCTGATGGCCGGGCTGCGGCGCAAGCGTCTGGCCTGAAGCGGCGGCGGATTGCAGAAGGGCGGCCCTTGTGCCGCCCTTTTTGCGTTTTCAGCAGGGGTCAGAGACCGAGCTTCTTCGCCACCAGTTCGTTGACAGCCGCCGGGTTCGCCTTGCCGCCCGTGGCCTTCAGGACCTGACCGACGAACCAGCCCGCGAGCTTCGGGTTGGCCTTGGCCTTTTCGACCTGTGCCGGGTTGGCCGCGATCACTTCATCCACCGCCGCCTCGATGGCGCCGGTATCGGTGACCTGCTTCATCCCGTGCCTCGCCGCGACCTCGGCCGGGTCGGCGCCCTTCTCGGTGGTCCAGAGCAGTTCGAACAGGTCCTTGGCCATCTTGCCCGAGATCTCGCCCTTGGCGATCAGGTCCAGAATCCCGCCAAGCTGCGCCGCCGAAACCGGAGTCGTCTCGACCGTCAGGCCCTCTTTGTTCAGCCGTCCGAACAACTCGTTGATGACCCAATTCGCGGCCTGCTTGCCGTCGCGCCCCTTGGCTACCTCTTCGAAAAAGGCCGCGTTCTCCACCTCGGCGGTGAGCACGTTGGCGTCATATTCGGTCATGCCGTAATCACCGACGAACCGCGCTTTCTTGGCGTCGGGCAGTTCGGGCATCGACGCGGCGATGTCATCGACCCATGCCTGCTCGATCTCGAGGGGCAGCAGGTCGGGGCAGGGGAAGTAGCGGTAGTCATGCGCCTCTTCCTTGGACCGCATCGACCGGGTTTCGCCCTTGTCGGGATCGTAAAGGCGCGTCTCCTGCACCACCTTGCCGCCATCCTCGACGATGGCGATCTGGCGGCGGGCCTCATATTCGATGGCCTGCTGGATGAACCGCATGGAGTTCATGTTCTTGATCTCGCACCGCGTGCCAAGGACCGAGTGATCGCCCGTCGCCTGGTATGTCTCATAATCGCCCGGCCGGCAGATCGAGACGTTGACGTCGGCGCGCAGGTTGCCGTTCTGCATGTTGCCGTCGCAGGTGCCGAGATAGCGCATGATCTGGCGCAGCTTGCCGACATAGGCGGCCGCCTCTTCCGGCCCGCGAATGTCGGGGCGGGAGACGATCTCCATCAGCGCGACGCCGGTTCGGTTGAGGTCGACGAAGGACATGTTGGGATCAAGGTCGTGGATCGACTTGCCGGCATCCTGTTCGATATGGATGCGTTCGATCCTGACGCGCCGCGCGACGCCCGGCCCCATGTCCACGATCACCTCACCCTCGCCGACAATCGGATGGTAAAGCTGCGAAATCTGGTAGCCCTGCGGCAGGTCGGGGTAGAAATAGTTCTTGCGGTCGAAGGCGCTCGTCAAGTTGATCGCGGCCTTCAGGCCAAGCCCGGTCTTGACCGCCTGCGCCACGCAATATTCGTTGATGACCGGCAGCATCCCCGGCATCGCGGCATCGACGAAGGCGACGTTTGAATTCGGTTCGGCCCCGAAGGTGGTCGAGGCGCCCGAGAAAAGCTTGGCGTTCGAGGCGACCTGCGCGTGAACCTCAAGCCCGATCACCAGTTCCCAGTCTTCCTTCGCGCCGGAGATTACCTTGGGCTTCGGGGCGTCATAGGTCAGGTCGAGCATGGTGGCGGTCCTTCGGGCAATACCGCCCGCGTTTTAAGGGAGGGCGCGGGCCGGGGCAAGCGGAAGGAAGGGCCGCGTCAGACCTTCGGCGCCTGCCATTCCGGCCCGCTCGGCGCGCCATCGCCTCTGTGGCGGAGGCGCATGGCCCGGAAGCGGCCACCCTGCCAGGCCGAGCAACGCGATGAGACAGGGCAAGGGCCCCCTTGGACGCAGCGCACGACCCCCGATGCGACACGATCCAGCGGCACCCCTCGCGTCAATGCGGCGTGGGCGTGACGTGGGGTCAATCCGCCGGGAACCCCGCTTTCCATCCCCGGTTCGCTCTGGCATCTTCACCCCGCACCAGCGGAGGGAGAGGTCGCATGAAATCGCTCGACAGCCTTGATCTGACACAGATTTTGCTCGACGTGGACGATCTGGGGATCGCGACGGTGACGCTGAACCGCGAGGCGAAGCGCAACGCGCTGGATGCGCAGACGGTGGGGGAACTGGTCGAGCTTTTCACCGCGATCCCGCAGG
>DAIOXI010000088.1:0-3234 GCA_036758045.1 Albidovulum sp. | reverse complement strand
GGGACGCATTTCTGCGCCGGTCTCGATCTGGTGGAGCATTTCAAGGAAGATCGCAGCCCCGCGGAGTTCATGCACCTTTGCCTGCGCTGGCATGAGGCGTTCAACAAGATGGAATATGGCGGCGTGCCGGTCATCGCCGCCTTGAAGGGTGCGGTCGTCGGCGGCGGGCTGGAGCTTGCCTCTTCCGCCCATGTCCGGGTGGCCGATGCCACGACCTATTTTGCTCTGCCCGAAGGCCAGCGCGGGTTGTTCACCGGCGGCGGCGCGACGATCCGGGTGGCCGATCTGGTCGGCAAGGCGCGGATGATCGACATGATGCTGACGGGGCGCGTCTACAAGGGGGATGAGGCGGTGGCGGTCGGCCTCTGCCAATACCTCGTGGAGGACAGCGAGGCCAAGGCGATGGAGCTTGCCCGCGCGGCCGCCGCCAACACGCCCTTGTCGAACTTCGCCATCTGCTCGGCCATCAGCCACATGCAGAACATGTCCGCGCTCGATGCCGCCTATGCCGAGGCAGTAGTGGCCGGGATCGTCAACACCCAGCCCGAGGCGCGCGGCCGGCTTGAGGCCTTTGCCAACAAGACCGCCGCGCGGGTCCGGCCATAGAGAGCGGCACCCCCCAGTCGCCCATGTCGGTCACGGTGTTCATGGGCATGTTCGCGCTTGTCAAGGCGACGGCGGATGAGGTTCCGCCGGGTGAGGCGGTGTTCTTTCGATCCTTCTTCGCAATTCCCGTCATCCTCGTCTGGCTCTACGCGACCCGCGCCTTTGGAGAAGGTCTGCGGACCGCGAACCCCGTCGGCCATCTTTGGCGCGGGCTCCTAGGGACGACGGCGATGGGGTGCGGTTTTGCCGGGCTGGGCTTCCTGCCGCTGCCCGAGGTCACGGCAATCGGTTATGCGGCGCCGCTCCTGACCGTCATCTTCGCCGCGATGTTTCTGGGCGAGAAGGTGCGCGCCTTTCGGATCACGACCGTCGGGCTGGGCATGGTCGGGGTCCTTATCATCCTGTCGCCGAGCCTTTCCGCGCTGCAATCGGGCGCGGTCGGGACGGTTGAGACCCTGGGCGCGATCATCGTCCTTGTCGGCGCGGTCTTTTCGGCGCTGGCGCAGGTCTTCGTGCGCAAGCTGGTGCTGGCGGAACGGACGACGGCGATCGTCTTCTATTTCTCGCTCACCTCGACCTGCGTGTCGCTGGTGACGCTGCCCTTCGGCTGGGTCTGGCCCGCGCCGGGGACGGCGGCGCTGCTGGTCGCGGCGGGGCTTCTGGGCGGGGTGGGGCAGGTGCTTCTGACTTCCTCCTACCGCTTCGCCGATGCCTCGGTCGTGGCGCCTTTCGAATATGCCTCGATGATCCTCGCGCTTGTGGTGGGCTATTTCGTCTTTGCCGAGGTGCCGACGGGCGTCGTCCTGCAAGGCGCGGCATTGGTCATGGCGGCGGGCATCGCGATCATCTGGCGCGAACATCAGCTTGGCCTGAAGCGCGACCGGCAGAGAAAGTCGATGACGCCCCAGGGGTGAGGCGCGCCCGGAAAACGCTCCGGTGGAGCGTTTTCAGCGCCGAACGGGCGGAGCCCGGCTTTGCCGTCACCCGGCGGTGTCCAGCCAGATCGTCACCGGCCCCTGATTGACCAGCGCGCCATCCATGTCGGCGCCGAATTCGCCCTTCTCGACCCTTACGCCTTCGCCGCGCAGCCGGTCGGAGAAGTAGTGGTAAAGCCGCTCCCCTTCCTCCGGCGGGGCGGCATAGGAAAAGCCGGGCCGGTTCCCGCGCGAGGTATCGGCGGCCAGCGTGAACTGGCTGACGACCAGCGCGGCGCCCCCGGTATCCTTCAGCGACAGGTTCATCTTGTCGGCCTCGTCGCGGAAGATGCGCAGCTTGACGATCTTGGCGGCCAGCTTGTCGGCCTCGGCCTCGGTATCGCCCTGCATGGCGCAGATCAGGATCAGAAGGCCGGGGCCGATTTCCCCGGTCACGCGGCCCGCGACGCTGACGCGGGCGGAACTGACACGTTGCAGCAGCGCCCTCACAGCTCATCCTCCCAGGGCGGGTTGGCGCCGGGGCGCGACACGGTGACGGCGGCGGCGCGGATGCCGAGCGTCAGCGCCTCTGCCAGCGCCTCCGCCCCGATCCCCGCCAGCGCCGCCTTGTCCAGAAGCCCCGCCCGGTGCAGCGCCGCCAGAACGCCCGCGTTGAACGTGTCGCCCGCGCCGACCGTATCGGCGACGGTGACCTTGCGGGCAGGCACAAAGACCGCGTCGCGGCGGGTAAAGGCATGGGCGCCCGTCGCGCCTTCAGTCACGAAGACGACCTTCGGCCCCTGATCCAGCACCGTCGCGGCGAGGGTGGAAAGATCACCCTTGCCCGTGAGCCAGTGCAGGTCCTCATCCGACAGTTTCACCAGATCGGCCAGTGCGATCATCCGGGCGATTCGGGCGCGATAGGCCGCCTCGTCGGTGATGAAGCCGGGGCGGATATTGGGGTCGATCATGGTGACGCGGGCGGGGGCCTCCCGCGTCATCAGCGCCTCATAGGCGCTGGCGCAGGGATCGACGACAAGGCTGATGCCGCCGAAAAACACCGTGCCGACATGGTCCGGAAGGGCGGGCATATCCTCGGGCCGGATCATGCGGCCGGCGGTGTTTTCGTCATAGAACGCATAGCTCGCCTGCCCGTCGACCAGCTTGACGAAGGCCAGCGTCGTGGGCCGGGCGGAGCGGATCGCAAGGCTGCTGTCTACCTTCGAGGCGGTCAGGCTCTCGGTCAGGATTTCGCCGAAAAGATCGGTGGACAGGCCCGACAGAAAGCCCGAGGGCGCGCCGAGCCGCCCCAGCGCGATGGCGGTGTTGAAGACCGCGCCCCCCGCATAGGGCGCAAAGGCGGCCTCTCCCGCGGTCGATTGCCGGGGCAGCATGTCGATCAGTGCTTCGCCGCAACTCAGGATCATCCCGCCCTCCCGTTAGCGATAACGCAGATGCCATATCGCAGACCGCCCGTCCCGGCAATCACCTTGGCGGGCGGGAAGGGGGGCGGTCAAGGGTGGCTTGGGCGTCGCACCGACATCGAACCTAATTGAACTGCTGCCGGAACTCCGGGGTCTGCGACAGCCAGATGACCACCCCCGCCACGATCAGGCCAAGCACCACCGCCAGGGCGATCTTCCAGGGCGACCACGGCCGTTCGCCCTGCACCTTGCCGGTCTGACCGTTGACCACGAAACGATAGCTCCGCCCG
>DAIOXI010000087.1:0-11881 GCA_036758045.1 Albidovulum sp. | reverse complement strand
GAAAGCGCCGCCACGCCAGAGGCCGCGACGCACAGGCAGGCGCCCACGAGTACATTGCGCATAATCACAATCGTTTCAAGATGTTTAACAATTTTGACACAAGCCTCGTGCTACCTCATTGCCGTCTGATAATTTGATCATGAATGCGGCATTCACTTCGATAGGCATCGTCGGCACGGGCGCAATGGGCCGCGGTATCGCGCAAATAGCGGCCCAGGCCGGCAGCACGGTGTATCTTTTTGACACAAAACCCGGCGCGGTCGATGCGGCGAACCTTTTCGCCGCCTCGGCGCAAGCCGCCGGCATCCCGCTTCAGGTCAAGCTGGAGCCCGATGACGGCTATTGGTCGAACGTCTGGAACGTCGCGCCCTTCTGCGCCTCCTACTGGGGTGGGCGTCCGGTGCAGGACCAGATGTATTCCACCGCCTATCTCTCGACCGCGGACTGGAACGATACGGCCTTCAAGAACGCGGCCTTCGACGAGCTTCTCCTGGCCGCGCGCGGCGAACTGGACGAGGCCAAGCGCAAGGAGGAATACTCCAAGATGGCCCATATCCTGCGGGATGAGGGCGGTCTGATCCTGCCGATGTTCAACGACTGGGTCGAAGGCGTGCGCGACGAGGTCGCAGGCTGGGTCAACGATCCGAACCAGGAGATGATGAACGGCCTTGCGCTGTCGCGCTGCTGGCTGGCCTGAGGCCGGGGCGGTGCCTCCGATCCTGAAACTGGTGATCCAGCGCGTCGCGCTGGGTCTCCTCCTCCTCCTCGCCATATCGGCGGTGATCTTCCTGGGCGTCGAGGCGCTGCCGGGCGATACCGCGCAGGCGATCCTCGGGCAGTCGGCGACGCCGCAGGCGCTGGCCAACCTGCGCGAGCAGATGGGCCTGAACGACCCGGCGCTGACGCGGTATTTCCACTGGCTCGGCGGGGTCGTGACCGGCGATCTGGGCAAATCGCTGACCAATGGCACCGACATCGCCACGGCGATCGGCCAGCGGCTTGGCAATACGCTGTTCCTGGCCGGATGCGCCGCCGTGATCGCGGTACCGCTGGCGCTGACGCTGGGCCTGATCGCGGCGCGCTATGCGGGCAGGTGGCCGGACAAGCTGATCTCCGCCGTCACGCTGACCACGATCAGCCTGCCGGAATTCGTCGCGGCCTATTTCGTCATCTACCTGCTGACCCAGGTCTTCCCGATCTTTCAGCCCGTCGCCATGGTCTTTCCGGGCATGAGCTTCTGGGCCAAGCTGCACGCCGTCGCGCTGCCGGTCATCGTGCTGGTGATGGTGGTGCTGGCCCACATGATGCGGATGACGCGGGCGGCGATCCTGAACGTCATGCAATCGGCCTATATCGAGACGGCCGAGTTGAAGGGTGTAGGACCGATGCAGGTCATCTGGCGCCATGCCTTTCCCAACGCCATCGCGCCCATCGTGCAGGTCGTGGTGCTGAACCTCGCCTATCTGGTCGTCGGCGTCGTCGTGGTGGAGGTGGTTTTCGGCTATAACGCGCTTGGCCAGTATCTTGTCGATCACGTCACCAAACGCGACCTGCCGGTGGTGCAGGCCGTGGGGCTGGTCTTCGCCGCGGTCTATATCGGCCTGAACATCTTTGCCGATGTCGTCGCGATCATCGCCAACCCGCGCCTGAGGCACCCCAAATGAAGCCGACCCTTGCAGCCTCCATCGGGATCTGCCTGACCGCGGCCTTCGTGCTGTCGGCGATCTTCGCGCCCTGGATCGCGCCCTATCCGCTGGATGCGGCCGTGGGCGGGGTCTGGGAACAGCCCTCGGCGCAGTTCTGGCTCGGCACCGACACCATCGGGCGGGATATCCATTTCGCTCGGGTCCTTCTTCGGCATCCTCGCCGCCGTGCGGGGCGGGTTGGTGGACAATACCCTCAGCCGGATCGTCGATCTGATGATGGCGATACCCTCGCTGATCGTGGCGCTGGTCGTTCTGTCGGTGCTGCCGCTGAACCTGACGGTGCTGATCCTGGTGATGGGGGTGCTGGACAGCACCCGTGTCTTCCGCCTGTCGCGCGCGGTCGCGATGGATATCGCCGTGATGGATTTTGTCGAGGCCGCGAAGCTGCGCGGCGAGCGGCAGGGCTGGGTGATCTTCCGCGAGATCCTGCCAAACGCGCTGTCGCCGCTGGTGGCCGAATTCGGCCTGCGCTTCATCTTCGCGGTTCTCTTCATCTCCACGCTCTCCTTCCTTGGCCTTGGCGTTCAGCCGCCGCTGGCCGACTGGGGCGGCATGGTGAAGGAAAACAAGGACGGGCTGATCTACGGCCGTTCTGCCGCGCTGATGCCGGCCGCCGCCATCGCGGCGCTGGCGATCTCCGTCAATCTCGTCGCGGACTGGGTGCTGAGCCGCACGACCAGCCTGAAAGGGGGGCGTGGTGGCTGATCCTCTGCTCGACATCCGCAACCTCAAGATCGAGGCGACCGTCTATCCGCCGGGCGAGAAGCCGCAGGACATTACCATCGTCCACGGCGTTTCCGTTTCTGTGGAGAAGGGCAAGGTCCTTGGCCTGATCGGCGAAAGCGGCGCCGGGAAATCCACCATCGGCCTCTCGGCCATGGCCTATGGGCGCGGTGGCGTGCGCATCACCGGGGGCGAGGTGATGGTCAATGGCCGCGATATCCTGAAGCTTGGCGCCGGGGGGCTGCGCCGCTTGCGCGGGCATGGGGTGACCTATGTCGCCCAATCCGCCGCGGTGTCCTTCAACCCGGCCAAGAAGCTGATGGACCAGGTGATCGAAACGACGCTCTTGCATGGGCTGTCCGGCCGGGCAGAGGCGGAAAAGCGCGCCGTGATGCTGTTTGGCAAGCTGGGCCTGCCGAACCCGGAAACCTTCGGCGACCGCTATCCCCACCAGGTTTCCGGCGGGCAGTTGCAGCGCGCGATGACCGCGATGGCGCTTTGCCCGAAACCCGATCTGGTGATCTTCGACGAACCCACGACCGCGCTGGACGTGACGACCCAGATCGACGTGCTGGCCGCGATCAAGGAGGCGATCCGGGATACCGGGGTGGCGGCACTTTACATCACCCATGACCTTGCCGTCGTGGCGCAGGTCGCGGATCACATCATGGTGCTGCGCCACGGCAGGAAGGTGGAATACGGCGACACGCGCCAGATCATCGAGGCGCCGCGGCAGGACTATACCAGGGCGCTGGTCTCTGTCCGCTCCATCGAGCATGAGGAAAAGCAGCCCACGGCCGACCCGGTGCTGCGGATCGAAAACGTCACCGCCCGCTATCGCGGCACCTCGTTCGACGTGCTGAAGAACATCTCGGTCGAGCTGCATCCGGGCCAGACGCTGGCCGTGGTGGGCGAAAGCGGATCGGGCAAGTCGACACTGGCGCGCGCCATCACCGGGCTTTTGCCGCCCTCGCGCGGGCGGATCACCTTCGCCGGGCGCGAACTGTCGGCCGAGCAGACGGCACGTTCGCGCGACGACCTGCGCGAATTGCAGATGATCTACCAGATGGCCGACACGGCGATGAACCCGCGCCACACCGTCGGCACGATCATCGGGCGGCCGCTCGAGTTCTATTTCGGCCTGAAGGGCGAGGAAAAGCGCAAGCGCGTGCAGGAGCTTCTGGACGAGATCGAGATGGGCAAGGGCTTCATCGACCGCTATCCGGCGGAGCTTTCCGGCGGGCAGAAGCAGCGGGTCTGCATCGCGCGGTCGCTGGCGGCAAAGCCGAAGATGATCATCTGCGATGAGGTGACATCGGCGCTGGACCCCCTGGTCGCGGATGGCATCCTGAAGCTTCTCCTCGACCTCCAGAAGATCGAGAACGTGGCCTATCTCTTCATCACGCATGACCTTGCGACCGTGCGCGCCATCGCCGATTCCATCGCCGTGATGTATCGCGGCGAGGTGGTGCGCTATGGGCCGAAGTCCGACGTTCTGGCGCCGCCCTTCGACGATTACACCGATCTGCTTCTGTCTTCCGTGCCGGAAATGAAACTCGGCTGGCTGGAAGAGGTGATCGCGGGGCGGCGGATGGAGAGCGCTGGCAACTGACGCGCAGGGCGAGCTTTCGGGGACAGTCATGGACGGGAAGCTGCTTCTCATCATTCTCGACGGTGTACCGTGGCGCAACTGGCGGCGGCTCTTCGGCAATCTCGAAGGCTGGGTCGCCTCGGGGGACGCGCAGCTGTGGCGGATGCGCTCGGTCCTGCCCTCGACCTCCGCCTCATGTTACGCCTCGATCCATACCGGCGTCACGCCGCAGGTCCATGGCTGCACCGGCAATGCGAATGTCTTTCGCCTGTCGCAGCCAGACATCTTTTCGCAGGTGCGCGCGGCGGGTGGCGTGACCGGCGCGGTGGCGCATTCCTTCTGGTCGCAATTCTTCAACCGCCACCCCTTCGATATGGTGCGCGACATCGAATATGACGAACCGGAAAGTGCGACGATCAACCATGGCCGGTTTCACACCATGTCGGGCTATGGCCATATCAACCAGATGACGCCCTCGGACGTGGACCTTTTCGCCACGCTGACCTCGCTGTGCGGGCGCTTCGGGCTGAATTACGGGATGCTGCATAGCTGCACGCTCGACAGCATGGGGCATCGTTTCTACCACGACTGCGAGGAGATGGACCACGCCTGTTTCGTGATGGACGAGATGCTGGCCCCCTTCATCCCGCGCTGGCGGGCGATGGGCTATGAGGTGATCGTGACCGCCGATCACGGGCAGGACGCGCGCGGCCATCACGGCGGCACCGGCGAGGATCAGCAGGACTTCGCGTTATATTACTTCGGGGACGGGCAGGGGCTGGGCGCGGTGCTGTACCTGTTGCTGCTTGCCCCGACGATCCTCAAACGCCTTGGCGCGACGGTGCCGGAGACGATGCGGGCGGTGGCGTTCCTGAAGTAGTAATGTCTGCATCTATTTGAATCGGCGAAAGAATGTGATGAAAGTGCCAAACTGATGAAGTCAAAGCGCAGCTTCACCTCCAAGCAAATGGGCGACGCTTGCGAAATGTTGGTGGCCGCCGAACTGACCCTCGCTGGGATTCCTGCGCTGAAGGTGCCGGATAACTGGCCGCACTATGACGTTATCGCTCAACCAGTTGATCGCGCTGCTCAACGAATTTCCGTCAAATCGAGGACTTACAAGAAGGGTCCTGCTTATGTTGAGTACAACGAAACCGATCTGTTCGATTGGCTGGCGGTCGTCCTTCTGATGCCCGAGGCCAGCGACAACCGCATGATTTACTTGGTTCCCCGCGTTGAAGCGGACTTGGCGGCACGCAGAGATAAATCAACCTCGAAAACCGCGAAGTTACGGTACTTCCGTATTGATGAGGTTGATCGGCTGTTCTCGATCTATCGGAGCAATTTCTCTCTTCAAACCGCTAGTCTTCTTGTAGCAGATTGATCTACCGGGGCTCCGCAAAGAAACGAGGACCGTGCGTGAGGTTTCGCCGTTCCTGAAGTGGCCTCAGGCCGCCGCTTCCGCCTCGGCCATCGCCTCGGCCGTGGCCTCAAGCACCAGGAGGATCGAGGCGTGGCGGTTCTTGTAGTCGCGCGCCGGTTCAAGGACGTCATAGCCAGTGAAGGGGGCTTGCGGCGGCGGCGCGCCCTCTTTCAGCATCGCGCGCAATTCGTCGCGCGCCCGCTCGACCTCGGCCCGCGTGCGGCCGATCATCTGGCCCCCGGCAATGGCGGCCGAGGCCTGACCCAGCGCGCAGGCCTTCACATCCTGCCCGAAATCGGCGATCCGCCCGTCCGTCACCACGACATCGACCGTGACGGTCGAGCCGCAGAGGGGGGAGCGTTTGCGCACCGTCGCGGTGGGGTGGTCCAGCCGCCGCGCATGGGGAATATCCGCCGCCAGCGCCAGGATGCGCTGCGAATAAAGCTTCATGAGATCGGTTTCGCCCATGGCTTCCCCCGCGCGGCCTTTGCCCCTAGATAGGACGCCTGAGCAGGAATGGAAAGGTGCCGCCATGGCCTTCGACCCTTCGACATTGGTCTATGACAGCCGCGGCCTGATCCCCGCCATCGCCCAGGATCACGCGTCGGGCGAGGTCCTGATGATGGCCTGGATGAATGCCGAGGCGGTGGCGCGGACGCTGGAAACCGGCCGCGTGACCTATTGGTCGCGCTCGCGGTCGTCGTTCTGGGTGAAGGGGGAGTCCTCTGGCCATGTCCAGCGCCTGGTGGAGATGCGCGTTGACTGCGACCGCGATTGCCTGCTGGTCACGGTCGACCAGACCGGCCCCGCCTGCCACACCAACCGGCGGTCGTGTTTCTTCACGGCCATTCGGGGCGGCGAGGAGGTGGAGATATTGCGGCCCGAGTCCTAAGCCGACAAGGCGGATGCCTCCGGCGGAGGTATTTTCGGCAAGATGAAAGCCGGGGTCAGGCGAGGCCCACCATGCGGCGGATGTCTTTCGGGCTGGCGCCCTCGGCGCGGTATTTCGCGATGGCGCGGGCGTCGTCGCGTTTGGCGAGGCGTTTGCCGGCCTCGTCGCGGATCAGTTTGTGATGATGGTAGAGGGGCGTCGGCAGGCCGAAGAGGTGTTGCAGGATCACCTGTATGGGCGTGAAGTCAAAAAGGTCCTCGCCCCGGATCACATGGGTGATGCCCTGATCGGCGTCGTCGAAGGCGGAGGCGAGGAAATAGGCGACGATGCCTTCGCCCTTCCGGCCAAGGACGATGTCGCCGATGGTGGTCCGCGCGGTTTCGGGATCGACGCGGTGGGACCCTGCATGGGCCGGGCCGGTTTCGGTGAAGGTGAGTGTGGCGGGATCGAGGAGGGTGAGCGCCCTGCCAAGGTTCAGGCGCAGCGCGTCGCCGGGCTGGCGGTCGGCCATCGGGCGGGCGCGGCAGGTGCCGGGATAGACGGCATGCGAGACGCCTTCCTGCGGGGCGGCAAGGGCTGCGCGGATATCGCCACGGGTGCAGGCGCAGGGATAGAGGAGGCCGCGGTCGGCCAGCGTTTCCAGCCGCGCGTTATAGCTGTCGATATGGTCGGACTGGCGGTGGACGGGGCCGTCCCATGTCAGGCCGAGCCAGCGCAGGTCCTCAACGATCAGCGCCGCCCATTCCGGTTTCGAGCGTTCGAGGTCGGTATCCTCCATCCGCAGCAGGAACGCCCCCCCGGCCGCGCGGGCCATGTCATGCGCAAGGATCGCGGAATAGGCGTGGCCGAGATGCAGGGGGCCGGTGGGCGAGGGGGCGAAGCGGGTGCGCATCAGCCCTGCGTCGCCAGCCAGCCCGCGAAGGCGTCCTTGGCGCGGTCGGTATAGGCCCTGTAGCGGTCCTTGCGGCCCTTGCGCCCGCCCTTGGCGTCGATGGGCGGGAAGAGGCCGAAATTCACGTTCATCGGCTGGAAGGTCTTTGCCTCTGCCCCGCCGGTAATATGGGTGACAAGCGCGCCCATCGCGGTGTCGGGCGGCGGCGGGGGCAGGTCGCGGCCAAGGATCGCGTTGGCAGCCATGCGCCCCGCCAGAAGCCCCATCGCGGCGCTTTCGACATAGCCCTCAACCCCGGTGATCTGGCCCGCGAAGCGGATATGGGGGCGCGAGCGCAGCCGCATCCGGTCGTCGAGGAGCCGCGGCGAATTGATGAAGGTGTTGCGGTGGATGCCGCCGAGGCGGGCGAAGCTTGCCTTCTCAAGTCCAGGGACCAGGCGGAAGACATCGGTCTGGGCGCCGTATTTCATCTTGGTCTGGAAGCCGACGATGTTGAAGAGCGTACCGAGCTTGTTGTCGCGGCGCAACTGGACGACGGCATAGGGTTTCACGTCGGGGCGGTGCGCATTCGTCAGGCCCACGGGCTTCATCGGGCCAAAGCGCAGCGTGTCGCGGCCGCGTTCGGCCATGACCTCGATCGGCAGGCAGCCGTCGAAATAATTCGCCGTCTCGCCGTCGTGGAATTCGGTCTTGTCGGCGGCGAGAAGGGCGTCGATGAACGTCTCATACTGCGCCTTGTCCATCGGGCAGTTGAGATAGGCGGTGCGTTCTTCGTCTGTCTCGCCCTTGTCATAACGCGACTGCATCCAGGCGACGGTCATGTCCACGCTTTCGGCATAGACGATGGGCGCGATGGCATCGAAGAAGGCAAGCGCGTCGGCCCCCGTCTCGGCCCGGATCGCCTCGGCCAGGGGGCCGGAGGTCAGCGGGCCGGTGGCGACGAACCAGAGGCCAGCCTCGGGCAGGGCGGTGAACTCGCCCGTTTCCACCTCGATCAACGGATGGTCGCGGAGGTGGCGGGTGACCGCCTCGGAGAACGGATCGCGGTCGACGGCCAGCGCGCCGCCCGCGGGCAGACGGTGGCGGTCGGCCATCGCCATGACGAGGCCCTCGGCGGCGCGCATTTCCCAGTGCAGCAGGCCCACGGCGTTCTGCTCGTCATCGTCCGAACGGAAGGAGTTGGAACACACCATCTCCGCCAGATTGCCGGTGCGGTGAGCGAAGGTGGCGACCTTTGGCCGCATCTCGTGGATCGTCACGGGGACGCCGAGCCGGGCCGCCTGCCAGGCCGCTTCGGACCCGGCCATGCCGCCGCCGATGATGTGAAGTCGCGTGTCCATGGGCGCGGGTTTAGGCGGTTTGGCGGCAAAGAGGAAGGGGCGGCGCGTGGCCGCCCCGGTGCCGCCCGCGCTTTAGCCGAAGGCGGGCGATTTGCGCGTCAAAAGCGCGTCGGCCGACCAGGCCCCGGCGCCGTGGATGGCCAGCAGGAGGAAACCCCCGGCAAGGCCGAGGTTCTTCATGAAGGCCGTCATCTGCATCTGGTCGGCGGGGACGAAATGGAACAGCAGCGCCGAGAGGACCGAGAAACCGGCCAGCGCCAGCGCGACCGGGCGGGTGAAGGCGCCGAGAAGGATGGCGATCCCGCCGAGAAGTTCGAGTGCGATGGTCGGCCAGGCGAGGATCGCAGGCACGCCGCCCGAGGTCATATAAGCGGTAAAGCCCGCCACGTCCTGAAGCTTGCCATAGCCCGCGACGATGAAAAGGAGGCTGAGGAAGAGGCGCGCAAGAAGGGTGGCGCCGGGGGTGAGGTGGGTCATCGGTATCTCCGTTTTTCGGCGCCGGTCCGGCGCGGTGGCGGAGGTAGCCGGGATGGGTCGGACCATACAGGCCGATTTCCAAACAGGATATGTGCGATGTTGCGCAGGGGTGTCGGTTCGTTATGCGCTCTTGCAGGGGCGATGGCGCTGGCCGCAGCCGACCCATCTTCGGGGATGGGTGCCTGTGAGGCCAACGGGACGGCGGTCAGGAGAGTTTGAGCCGGGACGGCAGGTGACAGCGGGAGGCGCCGCCGGGACGGCATCGGGAGGGTGTATGGTGCCGCCCCATCGAATCCCGGTCGGGGTCCTGTCACCGCGAAAGCAGCCGCCCATGGGCGGCTGGCTGCCGGCCCGACGGGGCCAGGGCGCCTTCGTTCAGGGCCGCTTCAATGCTGGCCGGTGAGGGGCGCGCGATGCAGGAGGGGATGGCGTCGGGCGTCCCGGACGTGATCCGGCACCTCAATCTCCGGAGGCGGTGGTTCCGGATCGGAGTCGGGACGGCAAGGCCTGCGCGATCCCGAGGGCTGACAGCCTTGGCTCAGAAATTCACGCTCATGTCGATGTCGCGAAGATAGTCGGCGTCGATCTCTTTAGGCGCGGACATCAGCGAACGTTCTTCCTGCGGGGCGTAGCGGAGGCTGATGAAGGCCGCGTGCAGCTTGTCGCCCAGGCCCATCAGACCCGACACGAGCCAGGGTGCGGTCGCGGCGCCTTCGCCATGCGAAACGGTGAAATCGGATTGCGCCATCTTCAGTCTCCCCTTTGGTGGCCTGGTCCCGAACGTGCCGTCCGTGGTGGGGCCCGGTCCGTCCGCTCTTTCCGACAGCTTTCACTGCATATCTTTAGAGACCGTTAAAGGATGGCGAAATTGGGGCAACAATCACACCTTTGGCGGGTAATTTCGTGAGAGTTTTAGACAACGCTGAAATCGTTCGCCTTTTTCAGGTCATCGTTCACGAGTCTGTCGGGGAGATTCCCAAAGAAAAATCAACGGGAAAGCGGATTTGCCCCGGATGACCGGGGCAAAAGTCGATCAACCAAGGGTTGATTCGGCCTGAATGCACCGGGCCGGTCACTCGGCCTCGGCGCCCTCATCCTCGCCCTGATCGGCGATCCGCGCGACCGAGACGACCTCTTCCCCCGCGGCGGTGTCAAAGACCCGCACCCCGCCGGCAGAGCGCGAGCGAAAGCTGATCCCCGCGACCGGGCAGCGGATCGACTGACCGGTGGAGGTGGCGAGCATGATCTGGTCGTCATGCGCGACCGAGAAGGAGGCGACCAGCGCGCCGCCGCGCATCGCCTTGTCCATGGCCATCACGCCCTGGCCGCCGCGCCCGCGCACCGGATAATCGTGGGAGGAGGACGTCTTGCCCGCTCCCTTGGCGGTGACGGTGAGGATCAGGTCCTCGGCCGCCGACATCTCGGCATAGCGCTCGGGCGAAAGCTGCCCCTCGGGCACGGTCTCCTCGTCCTCGTCGGCCGCCTCGTCCTCGGTGACTCCCGCCATGAGCCGACGCTGCTTCAGATAGGCGGCGCGCTCTTCCGGCGTCGCCTCGAAGTGGCGGATCACCGACATGGAAACGACGCGGTCGCCCTCCGCCAGCCGGATGCCGCGCACGCCCGTGGAATCGCGGCCCTTGAAGACCCGCACCTCGGTCGTCGGGAAGCGGATCGCCCGGCCAAGTGCGGTCACCAGCATCACGTCGTCATTTTCATCGCAGATGCGCGCATTCACGAGGCTGACGCCCTCGGGCAGCTTCATCGCGATCTTGCCGTTGCGCATGACATTGGTGAAGTCGGACAGGGCGTTCCTGCGCACGTCGCCGTTCGAGGTGGCGAAGAAGATCTGAAGGTTCTCCCACTCCTCCTCGGGCACATCGACGGGCATGATGGCAGCGATGGAGACGCCCTGCGGGATCGGCAGGATGTTGATGATCGCCTTGCCCTTCGAGGTGCGCCCGCCCAAGGGCAGCCGCCAGGTCTTGAGCTTGTAGACCATGCCATCGGTGGTGAAGAACAGAAGCTGCGTATGCGTGTTGGCGACGAAGAGCGTGGTGACGGTGTCGTCTTCCTTCAGCGAACCGCCCGACAGCCCTTTGCCGCCGCGCCGCTGGCTGCGGAAGTCGGCCAGCGGCGTGCGCTTGATATAGCCGCCGGACGTGATGGTCACGACCATGTCCTCACGCTCGATCAGGTCCTCGTCGTCCATGTCGCCGGCCCAGTCGACGATCTCGGTCCGGCGCGGCACGGCGAATTGCGCGCGCACCTCGCGCAACTCATCCGAGATGATCGCCATGATCCTTTCGCGCGAGGCGAGGATGGACAGGTAGTCCTTGATCTTCGCGGCGAGCTCCTGAAGCTCATCCGTGACTTCCTTGACGCCCATCGCGGTCAGGCGTTGCAGGCGCAGGTCGAGGATCGCGCGGGCCTGGGTTTCCGACAGGTTATAGGTCCCGTCGTCGTTCATCTTGTGGGTGGGGTCGTCGATCAGGCGGATATAGTCGGCGATATCGGCCGCCGGCCAGCGCCGCGCCATCAGCCGTTCGCGTGCCTCGGCCGGATCGGCGGAGGAGCGGATCGTCGCCACCACCTCATCCACGTTCGACACCGCGACCGCCAGACCGCAGAGGATATGGCTGCGTTCGCGCGCCTTGCGCAGGTCGAAGGCCGTGCGCCGCGCCACCACTTCCTCGCGGAAGGTGATGAAATGCGCGAGGAAATCGCGCAAGGTCAAGGTTTCCGGCTTGCCGCCGTTCAGCGCCAGCATGTTGCAGCCGAACGAGGTCTGCATCGGCGTGAAGCGGAACAGCTGGTTCAGCACCACCTCGGGCGTCGCG
>DAIOXI010000086.1:5114-11908 GCA_036758045.1 Albidovulum sp. | reverse complement strand
CGCCGCGATGGCACTGGCCACGCGCGCGGCCACCATCAGCCCGCCCAGCACCGGGCCAAGTTCGCGCGCCATGCCGATGGCGACGATGGAGGGGACGACGGATTCGGCCGAAAACCGCGCCCCGCCCGCGTAGATCTGCAAGGCCAGCGCGCCGCCGGTGAACAGCGTGGTCAGCCCGACGACCGGCAGGCTGTGATAGCCGATCTGCATCAGCGCGTTGAGGAATTCGCGCGGGTAGAAGGGTGGGCGGAAGATATGGCTGATCCCGGTCAGCGCGAAAAGCGTGACCTGCCCGATGGCGGCGAGCGCCCCAAGGACCTGCCGTCCAAGGGCGGCGAGCGGTGAGGTCAGCGTCATGCGGCCACCCCGCGATAGTGGCGGGCATAGCGGGGGCCAAGCGCGGTCAGGACCTCATACCCGATCGTTCCCGCCATGGTGGCGAGTTGATCGACGCCCTGATGCGGGCCGAGGATGTCCATCGCTTCGGGCAGCTCGTGCAGGTCCGTCACATCCACGCCCATCGAATCCATCGACACGCGGCCGACCAGCGGGCAGGGCGTGTCGCCGTGCCAGACCTGCCCCGTCCCCGTCATGGCGCGGATCAGCCCGTCGGCATAGCCCGCGCCCAGCGTCGCGATGCGCGACGGGCGCGGCGCGGTCCAGGTGTTGCCGTAGCCCACCGTCTCACCCGCCGCCACGTCCCGGATCTGGATCACCGGCAGCGACAGGCGCACCACCGGAGCGGCATCGGCAAAGGGCGCGCCGCCGTAAAGGCCGATGCCGGGGCGGGTGACGTCGAAATGATAGTCGGGGCCAAGCAGGATGCCCCCTGTGGCCGACAGCGACCGGGCCACCCCCGTCCCGTCCGTCATCGCCCGGAAGGCGGCCAGTTGGCGGGTGTTCATCTCGTGATCCGGCTCATCCGCGCAGGCAAGGTGCGACATGAGAAGGCGCGGCCCGGCGGCCAGCACCTCATCCGAGATCGCCCGCCAGTCCGCCGTTTCGAGCCCCAGCCGGTTCATGCCGGTATCGAATTGCAGCCCGAAGGCATGGCCGGGCAGGGCGGACCGGTGCCGCGCCCATTGATCGGGCGAATTCAGCATCGGGATCAGGCGCGCGTCGCCAATCACCCCGGTATCGCCCGCCATATGCCCGGCGAAGACGTAAATCTCCGGCCCGGCCCCCAGGGCGCGGCGGATCGCGGCGCCCTCATGCGCCTCGGCCACGAAGAAGCGGCGCGCGCCCGCAGCGGCAAGGGCCGGCGCAACGGTGTCGGCCCCCAGACCGTAGCAATCCGCCTTGACCACCGCGCCCGCCTCCGCCGCGCCCGACAGCGCCGACAAGGCCCGCCAGTTGCGGGTGATCGCGTCAAGGTCGATGGAAAGAACCGCCTGTGCCATGGCGCATCTTTTCGCAGGCGCTGCGGCGGGGTGCAAGGGCCATGGCGGGGGCGGCAGGCGGGGTCAGAAATCGCTGTCCATCCGCATCCGCCGCCACATCTTTTCGCCGATCTCGCAATCATAGGCGGCGGCCGCCTGCACCGGGATCACACGCTCCACCGGCGCCCCGGCAATCTCCAAGACCAGCTTGCGGGTGACGGCTTCGGCGAAATCCTCCCAACCTGTCACCGGCATGACGAACGCGCCCGGCCCGCCGATCACGCAAAGCTGATAATAGCGGTCGAGGTCGTCGATACGCATGAAGGCCCCGTCATCGGTCATCAGCGGCAGGCCGTTGACGGTGATGCCCTGCGCCACGACCGCATCGCGCGCCGCCGTCACAAGGCCGCCCTGATTGTTCGGCCCGTCGCCGGAAATGTCGATGACGCGCCGCATCCCCTCAAACCCGTTATCGTCGAAATACCCGGCCCCGAAGCGCAGCGCGGCGGTGATGGAGGTGCGGCTTTGGCGCGTGGTCCGGTCGGTTTCCAGCAGGTCGGCAACCGCCAGCAGGTCATCGCGGCTTTCGATCAGGCGCCAGTCCTGAATGACCCGCCGCCGCGTCTCCCCCGCCCATTCGACGTAGGCAAGCGCCATCCGCCCGGTCAGCGCCCGCCCCAAGGCCGCCGCGACCGCATCGCTGCGCAGCGCCTCGACATAGCCCTGCCGCTGCAATTCCAGTTCCGCCGCCGACATGGAGCGCGAGACATCGACCAGAAGCAGAAGCTCCAGATCGACCTCCTCGGCCTTCGCGGGCGCTGCCAGAAGCGCCAGAACGGGCAGGACATAGCGCATGGGCAAAGCGTGGCGCGAAGGTCGCCGCCTGTCCAGTCACGAATGCGGGGGGCCTCAGAAGTTGCCGTCGCCCTGCTGCCAGGCCTTCACGAGGTTGCCGAAGCGGGTGAAACGCGCCTCGAAGCTCAGCTCCACGGTGCCGATCGGCCCGTGACGCTGCTTGCCGATGATGACCTCGGCCTTGCCATGGACCTGTTCCATGACCTCCTGCCACTTCGCCATCCCCTCAAGGTCATGATCGCCGGGCTTCTCGCGTTCCTTGTAATATTCCTCGCGGAACACGAACATGACCACGTCGGCGTCCTGCTCGATCGAGCCGGATTCCCGCAGGTCCGACAGTTGCGGGCGCTTGTCGTCGCGGCTTTCGACCTGGCGCGACAACTGCGACAGCGCCACGACCGGGATGCTGAGTTCCTTGGCCAGGGCCTTGAGACCCATGGAGATTTCGGCAATCTCCTGCACCCGGTTGTCACCCTTCCCGGTGCCGCGCAAAAGCTGAAGGTAGTCGACGAAGACGACGTCGAGCCCATGCGTCCGTTTCAGCCGCCGGCAGCGCGCCGCGACCTGGCTGATCGGCAGGGCGGGCGTGTCGTCGATGTAAAGCGGGCAGCTTTCCAGCGCCTTCGCGGCCTCGACGAAGCGGCGGAATTCCGCCTCCGTCATGTCGCCGCGCCGGATCTGTTCGGACGGCACTTCGGACGCCTCGGAGAGAATCCGCGCGGCCAGCTGCTCGGCCGACATTTCCAGCGAAAAGAACCCCACCACGCCGCCATTCACCGCGCCCTCGCTGCCATCGGGGCGCTTGCCCCTCTTGTAGGCCTTGGCGATGTTGAAGGCGATGTTGGTGGCCAGCGAGGTCTTGCCCATCGACGGGCGGCCCGCAAGGATCAGAAGGTCGGAGGGATGCAACCCGCCCAGCTTCTTGTCCAGATCGACAAGGCCGGTCGACACGCCCGAGAGCGCCCCTTCGCGCTGATAGGCGGCAAGGGCGGTCTGCACCGCCTCGGTCGTGGCCTTGAGGAACGACACGAACCCCTTTTCGACCGTCCCCTGTTCGGCCAGCGTGTAAAGCCGCTGCTCGGCCTCGGTGATCTGGTCCTTGGGGTCGCTGTCGACGTCGATCCGCCGCGCCCGGTCGGAAATGTCGCGCCCCAGCGCCATCAGTTCCCGCCGCACGGCAAGGTCATAGATCATCTGCGCATAATCGCGCGCGGCGAAGGCGGAAATCGCCGACCCGGCAAGACGGGCGAGGTAGGCCGGGCCGCCAAGCTCCTTCAGCCCCTCATCCTCTTCCAGATAGGCCTTGAGCGTGACCGGCGAGGCAAGCGCGTTCTTCTGGATCCGCGCCACCGCGATCTCGAAGATGCGGGCATGGACTGGCTCGAAGAAATGCTCGGCCTTCACCAACGCCGCGATACGGTCATAGATGTCGTTATTCGTCAGAATGGCGCCGAGCAGCTGCTGTTCGGCCTCGATATTATGCGGAAGCGTGTCTTCCTCCGGTGCGTTCGAGACCGCGCGGAGCGCCGCTACATCGTTCATCACTGTCCCCCGTTCGGAGCGAAGGGATATGCGCGATACCGGCCCGCCACGCAAATTGTATATTGCTGTGGATGATCGGTGGATAAGCCCCTGAAGCCCACATTCTGCGCCCGGCGCTGCGGCGATGTCAACATCTGGTCCGCAGGGCGCGCGCCCCTTGCGGCCATCCGCCGCCGCTCCGGGCCTAGCCCTTCTGCCGCGCCGCCTGCCAGGGGTGCGGATTGGTCAGGAAGGCCTCGACCTCGTCCAGCGTGTCCCTGTCGAAGACGCCCGATTCGCGCGCCTCGGCCAGAACGTCCCACCAGGTGCAGAGGTAATGCAGCTTGACCCCATGCGCGTCGAGCGTCGGAACGGTCTCGGGGAAGATGCCGTAATAGAAGATCACCGCCGTATGTCCGCAGCTTGCCCCGGTGTCGCGGATCGCATCGACGAAGGACAGTTTCGATCCGCCATCGGTCGTCAGATCCTCGACCAGCAGCACCCGCTGCCCCTCGCTCATCGCGCCTTCGATCCGGGCGTTCCTGCCATAGCCCTTGGGCTTCTTGCGCACATAGGTCATCGGCAGCGCCAGCCGTTCGGCCACCATGGCCGCAAAGGGAATGCCCGCCGTTTCGCCGCCCGCGATGTTGTCGAACGCCTCGAACCCCGCCTCGCGCATCACGGTAACGGCAAAGAAATCCATCAGCGCGGACCGGATGCGGGGGAAGGAGATCAGCTTGCGGCAGTCGATATAGGTCGGCGAGGGCAGGCCCGAGGCCAGTGTGAAGGGCTCGGCCGCGTTGAAATGCACCGCCTTGATCTCAAGCAGCATCCGCGCGGTCAGGCGGGCGATTTCCTCTTTCGGCGGGAAGGAGCTTGGGATCATCTGCTGTCCTTTCGTGCATTCATCTTGCCTCAAATACCTCCCGCGGAGCGTCCGGCGGTGCGGTCAGGCGCCTCCGGCGGAGGTATTTCGGGCAAGATGAAAGATCAATCTCTGACGTGCCAGTGAACCGGGAAACCCGGATCGAAGACGGTGACGGTTCCGGCGCCGGTGTCGATCTTCGCCGGGAAGCTTGCCGGGGTCGCGGTCTTTTCCAGCGTGATGCGGTCTTCGTTCGCGGGCAGGCCGTAGAAGGCGGCGCCGCTCAGCGAGGCGAAGGCTTCCAGCCGGTCCAGCGCGCCCTCTTCGTCGAACACATGGGCGAGAAGCGCCATCGTGTTGGTCGCGGTGAAGCAGCCGGCGCAGCCGCAGGCATGTTCCTTCAGCGCATCGGGATGGGGCGCGCTGTCGGTGCCAAGAAAGAAGCGCGCCTGACCGCCGGTCGCGGCGGCGCGCAGGGCAAGGCGGTGTTCCTCGCGCTTGGCAACCGGCAGGCAGTAGTAATGCGGCCTGATCCCTCCCGCGAGGATGTGGTTGCGGTTGATGATCAGGTGATGGGTGGTGATCGTGGCGGCAAGGTCGTCGCCTTGCGCGCTGGCATAGTCAACGCCGTCCCTGGTGGTGATATGTTCCATCACCACGCGCAGGCCGGGCGTCGCGCGGCGGATCGGGTCCAGTACGCGGTCGATAAACACCGCCTCGCGGTCGAAGATGTCGATGGCGCTGTCGGTCACCTCGCCATGGACGCAGAGCGGCAGGCCGATCTCTGCCATCGTCTCAAGCACGCCGCGCACCTTGTCGAAGTCGCGCACACCAGAGGCGGAGTTGGTCGTGGCGCCGGCAGGGTAAAGCTTCACCGCCTTGATGAGGCCCGACGCATGGGCGGCGGCGACATCGGCGGGGTCCGTCGCCTCGGTCAGGTAGAGCGTCATCAGCGGCTCGAATGTCATGCCTTCGGGCAGGGCCGCGAGGATGCGGTCGCGATAGGCGGCGGCGTCCCTTGCGGTCACCACCGGCGGCACCAGGTTCGGCATGATGATGGCGCGGGCGAAGTGGCGCGCGGTTTCCGGCAGCACGGCTTCCAGCATCGCGCCGTCGCGCAGGTGCAGGTGCATGTCGTCGGGGCGGCGGAGCGTGATCTGGGTCATGACGATCACCTAGCGCGTTCGCGCCGCGCTTTCCATGGGGTTCGGGCGGCGGGCAGGAATTTTGCCGGGCGGCCCGCTCGCTGAAAGGTGTGGGGCGGGAACGGCCGCTTCGTGTTATCCTCAGCGGATCGGGCGCCGCGTTGGACGGGTGGTCCGTCCGTTGGCCCGCGTGCGCCCTTTGCGAAGGAGGGTGCGAGATGACCCAAACGATTGGCAACCCGCTGTCCTGGGGCGCGCAGGCCCTGGGCCTGGCCGGGCACGACATCGCCGAGGTGGCGCAGGAGATACGCGGCAGGACCGCCGCCGAGCCCGTCATCCGCCGGATCGACATCGAGGACCTGCGCGAGGCGTTGCGGCTGGGGCTGGCGGATTTCATGGCGCTGAGGAGCGACGTCATGGCGGCCTGCGTGATCTATCCGGCGATCGGCATGGCGCTGATCTGGGCGGCGGCCCACCAGAACGCGCTGCCCCTGGTCTTTCCGCTGATCTCGGGCTTCCTGCTTGTCGCCCCCGCCGCCGCGCTCGGCCTATACGAGATGAGCCGGAGGCGCGAGGCGGGGCAGCCCGCAAGCTGGGGCGATGCCTTCGCGGTGCTGCGCTCGCCCCGGATCGGGGCGATGCTGGTCCTGTCGGCGGGGCTTTGCGCGCTGTTCCTGACCTGGCTGGTCGTCGCGCATCTGATCTTCCTTCTCACCCTCGGCCCCGATGCTCCGGCCTCGGTGGCGGTGTTCCTTGCGGCTGTCTTCACGACCCCGGCGGGCTGGGCGATGATGCTGATCGGCATCGCGGTGGGCTTTGTCTTTGCCGCCGTGACGCTGGCGGCGATGGTGGTGACCTTCCCGATGCTGGTCGATCGGCCGGTGGGGCTGCCCCTGGCCATCGTCACCTCGCTCGGCGTCACGCGGCGCAATCCGGGCGTGGTGGCGGTCTGGGGCGCGATTCTTGCCGGGCTGACGGTGCTGGGGGCGCTGCCCTTCCTTCTCGGCCTTGCGGTCGTGCTGCCGGTTC
>DAIOXI010000086.1:0-5104 GCA_036758045.1 Albidovulum sp. | reverse complement strand
GCTGGCATCTTTACCGCCGCGCGGTGGGCTTTGCGGGCGAGCTCCGCGCCTAGGCCCTTGTAGCGGCGGGGAAACCGGGCCACATTCAGGGGGATGAAGGGCCGGGTGATGATTGCGAAACCGTTTCTTGCCGTGCCGCTGACGACTGCGCTTTGGGCCTGTGCGCCCGCGCCGGGCTTTGTCTCGACGCCGGGGGTGCGTGACATCACGGCGGCCGAGGCGGCGCGCTGCACCTATGTCAGCGACTTCCGCGGCAAGCCGCCGGTCTACGGGCCCTTCGCGGCAAAGGGCGTCGATTACGCGCGCAATCAGGTCCGCGCGGATGCTCAGGATGCGGGCGCCAATGCGATCATCTTCGACGCCGCGCCCGGCGTCACGGTTTACGAGGTACATGCCGTTGCCTATCGCTGTTGACCGGCTTTTCGGTGCGCTGGCATCGCTTTGGGTGTCTCTTGCGCTAAGCCCGGCCTTCGCGGCCGATTGCCCGGAGCCGGGCGAGACGCGGCTGCGCGCCGAATATGCCGATGGCGGGGTGGTGGAGTACAACCTGCTGCCGGAAGATCAGGTGGAGGTCTTCGAACCCGCCGCCGGGGGCGCGGGCGAGGGGCTGGTCTTCACCAGCCTCTATGGGGTCTACGACCTGACCATGGCGGCGCGGGAAGCGGATGGCGGCACCGATCCCGACCGGACGCTTCGCTATGGCTACGCCACCGAGGGCCACCCGCTGGCGCGCCCCGCAACCGGCGCGGTCTGGGTCGGGACGGCGCTGCCGCTCTGGCCCGACGGAAGCCAGAGCGCCGAGACCGCCGCCTATGTCTTTGGCCGCGAGGGCGAGCGGCAGCTTTCCGGCTGCACCTATCGCACGATCCCGGTCAAGGTCACCTTCATGGACGATCAGGGCTGGGTGGCGCAGGACCTGCTCTATTTCGCAGATTTCGGCCTGTCGGTCACCACCGGGCGGCAGCGCGTCACCGACCGCGCGCCGCGCTGGCGGGCGCTGGCCGGGCTGGTGGCGGTCAGGCCCTAGAGGGCGCGGCCCAGCGGATCGCGGGCGGTTGCGGGACAAGCCGCAAAGGACCGCTCAGCGCGGGCGCGGGGCGGGCAGGCTGTGGCCCATGATCGCCAGATCGTTCTGCAACTGTTCAAGCCGCGCCTTCATCAGCGGCGCCTCCATCCGCTGCACCACGTTGCGGCACAGAAGCGCGGCCAGCCAGGCGCGCCCGTCGCGGTCCAGATGCGTCAGCAGCCCGCGCAGATAGGGCCGGTAATTGCGCCGCGCGCGGTAGAAGATCGCGAACATGCGGGCGTCGAAGGCGCCGGTCCCGGCGGCGGTCAGCATGGATTGCAGGACATGCATCTCATCGAGCGCGGTGGCGATGTCGCGGCCGAGATGGCGGCAGGGCAGGGCCGTAACATAGGGTTTGGTGAAAAGCGAGGCGTGCATCGCGTCCAGCACCTGATCGGGGTCGAAGATCACATAGACCTCTTTCGCGCCCTCGATCATGTCGGGCGCATAACCGTAGCGGTCGGTGAAGGAGGTGCGCCGCATTTCGGGCCAGCGCGGGTCCCATCCGGCGATGGCGGGGTCGAGCGTCGCCTGCGGTTGCACCGCGATCACCGTGGCGCCGGGGGAGGCGACCGAAAAGGCCGCCGCCGCATAGCCCGCCATCCCGGCGCCGTAAAAGACGACGTGGTCGAAATCCTCGAAGAAGCCGTCGTCCACAAGGCGGTCGAAGAACGCATAGACCGCCGGGTCGCGATACCAGGTGTCACTATCGGCGATCAGGCACAGATGCGACCAGTCGCGGGTCTTGGCGATCTGGTAGCCAAGCGGCATCTGGCCGGGCTGATGTTCGCGGATGGCGCGGACCGTCTCGAAGGTGACAAGCAGGGTCGGGGACTGGTCCAGGAAAAAGGCGGCGTGGTGCTGGCCGAGGTTCTGGAAGAACCCCGCCTCATCCCCGATCTCTTCCATCCTGGCGAACCAGTCCGCATCGGCCACGCCCCGTGGGCCGGCTGTGCCGGTCTTTTCCTTTTGCATGCCCCCAATTCCGTACCGTTCCCGAGAACCATCTTTCGCCACTGGCGGGGGCGCTGGCAAGGGATGGCTTGGGACGGCACAGGTTTCGTCGCGTTTTGCGGCAGGACTGTTTCTGCCTTCGTTTTCAATCGGATGAGGGGGGCGTATCTGTTTCCTGAGAGGCCTGTTGTTGCGCCGGAAGCGCAAATGAGGTGAGGAATCGGTGCGCCTCAACCGGAAGTGGAACGCTGGCCGGGGTCAGCATCAGTCGCCCCAGCAGCCCGCGATAGGCCTCATCCCGCATCAAGGTCCGAAACCTCTCCCCCCGCCACCGGACGGCGGTCTCATGCAGCGCGGCAAGCTGCGGGTCGGCGCGCAGTTCGGCCCTGAGCCTGTCGCTCTGCGGGGCAAGGCGCAGGATCGTCTCGTCGCTTTCCGTGCCGAAATTGCGTTCGACCCAGTAGGAAAGGTCGAAGGCCGCGGCATCGCGGTTCGCGCGCCCGCGGTCGGCCTTCAGCACATAGCTTTCCATCGCGCCAAGCGCGTAGTGGTTCAACTGCACCAGCCGGTAATTGTCCTGCCCGTAGACAGAAAAGATGCGCCCCTCATGGAACAGCGGCGGCAGGGCGCGGCCCGAACCGTCGAACCAGCGCTGGGCTGGCAGGCGGGCCGGGTCGGGGTCGCGCGGGCGGTGAACGCCAAGGCGGCGATAGCTGCCATCGTCGCGAAAGAGCGTCTTGAAAAGCGCCGCCCGCCAGGGCCAGCCCATGACGGCGGGCGCGGCGCGGGTGAACTGTTCGGTGACCGGCCGGGCGGTGTAGTCGCGGACCCCCGCATTGCCGAAAAGCCGCCAGGTCAGCGGGATCGCCGTCGCCTCCGGCAGCGCGGCCCGAAGTGCTGTCAGCGTGCCGTCGCCCGCGTGGATATTGACGTATTCGTCGATGTCGAGGACCAGAACCCAATCGGCGGCCCTGCGCAATGGGTGCTTGCCCGCCAGCTTCAGCGCCGACCATTGAGGCCCCTTCGGATGCGGCCCGTCATTGCGGAGATGGGTCAGCCAGCCCATCGCCTGCATCCGGTCCAGCATCGCGTCGGTGCCATCGGTGCAGTCGTTCGACAGCACGAGGATATCGGTGAAGCCCACCGCCCGGTGATGGGCGAGCCAGTCGATGAGAAAGGCGCCCTCGTTCTTGACCGTCAGCACGGCAAGGAAGCGTTCAGTGTTCGGCATCGCCGCCATGCTCCACAGTGAAGAAATAGCCTTCGGGCAGCGGTTTGAGGTGCAGGTCGGCGGGGATGACGCCGGGGCCTGCGTTGAAGACGGCGGCGCCGAAGACATGCAGCATCTTCGACAGCGCCTGCATCCTCTCGCCCGTCAACTCGGCGTAAAAGGCGCGGTAGTCGTCCTGCGCCATCAGTTCGGCGATCCGGGCGCGGTGGGCGGCGACGGCGGCGCCGTGCAGCGCGCGCAACCCCGGGTCGGCCAGCAGCCTGTCGAATTCCGCCCGCGCGGCGGGGATCATGCGGGCGATGGAGGTGTCGGTGACCGCGTTGTGGTTCATGCGGAACCAGTAGTTCAGCCCCTGATCGCGGTCGACATGGTTCACCCGGCCCCGGTCGCGCTTCACGAGGAAGCTTTCCGCCGAGCGGCAGGCATAGTGGTTCAGTTGCACCCAATCATAGCCGTAGGTTTCCACCGAGGACCGCCAGCCGTTGCGAAACATCTCGCGCGGCATCGGCCTGCCCGATCCGTTCAGCCAGCGCACCTGCCCCCACAGATCGGGCTTGAGCCCCTTCGGCCGGTGAACGCCCAGCTTCCTGTAGATGTCGATATTGCGAAACAGCGTCTTGAAGCCCCAGGCCTGATGCGGCTTGCGCACCAGTTCCGGGGCGCAGCGGGTGAACTGTTCGGTGACGAAACGGTCCTGATAGGTGTGGATGTCGTCATTGCCGAAAAGCCGCCAGGTGAGCGAGATCATGTTGGCTTCGCCCATCGCGGCGTAAAGTGCCGCCAGCGTGCCGTCGCCGATCCTGACAGTGATGAATTCATCCACGTCCATGCAGATCGCCCAGCCGCAGTCCTGCACGATCCGCTCCCCCTCGGCGGCCTGAAGCGCGGCGTGCTGGGGCTTGATGTCGGGCAGGGTGCGGAACGGGTTGTCGCGGTGCTGGATCAGGCCACGGGCCTGAAGCGCGTCGAGGATCGCGTCGGTGCCGTCGGTGCAATCGTTGGAATAGACGAGGAAATCGTTCACTCCGATCGCGCGGTGATAGGCGATCCATTCAAGGATGAAGGGGCCTTCGTTCTTCATCGTGGTGATGATGCAGGTCCGCCCGGCATGGGTCGCGCGCGCCGGGGCATTGCGCGGGGCAGAGACCGGCGGGCGCACCGGGTCGTGCTCGAACAGCGCCGCCAGCGCGATCAGCTCCGGGTCCTCGATCAGCGAGGTCTTGGGCGCGAGTTCGGCCGCGCGATAGCCCGGCACGCGGATCGCCATGGCGCGCAGGAAGGCGACGGTGCGGCCCGGATCGGGGCGGGCATAGGACACGCGGATGCCGCGCCAGGTGTTGTCCAGCCCCGCGCGTTCGGGCGCGACGCCCCAGCGGGCAATGCCGCGACGGCGGTCGAAGGGGCGGCAGATATGGTCGCCAAAGGCCGCCCGGCGGCCCTTGCGCACCCGCCAGGGATAGATGCGATGGCCGACGAGCAGGGTGACGCCATTCTCCGCCTGAGCCGTCAGGTCGAAGGCACTCGGCCCCTCGGCGGGCGTCAGGATGTCGGTCACGTCGAGCGCCAGCACCGCCCGCGCGCGGGCGAGGAAGCGCCATTTGCAGGCCTCGAAGATCAGCGGCTCCCCCAGGGGCGCACGCCAGGGATCGGGGGCGGGGACCGCCATCCGGTCCTTGCCGGGCGCGTCGGGGGCCAGATAGGCGTGGCTTTCCGGGCCAAGGCCGGGCTTGCCCAGCGGAACGGAGAGGTCCAGCAACACGGCGACAAGGCCGGGGAAGTCGACCAGCGCCACATCCAGATCCTCGGCGAAATCCTCGGCGCTGCCCTCGGGGCTGTCGGGCGGCGCGCGGTTG
>DAIOXI010000085.1:3349-11920 GCA_036758045.1 Albidovulum sp. | reverse complement strand
GGCATAGGGAACGCATTCCCCGCGCCCCCTTGCGCCGTCGCGCGCCGCCGTTACGGTCAGCACCCGCGCCTCGGTCTTCGATCCGCGCGCGATGGTAAAGACCTCGGCCAGCGGAAAGGCGTCATGTGTCACAGCGAGGGTCATGGGCGGGGTCCTGAGCGGAGTGGCCGTTGGCCCGCTATCTTTCGCCGGCGCGGGCGAAGGTCAAGCGCCCGGCCCGACGGTGTAGCTACAGATGCCCTACGCCGACCCTACGCGGTCCCGACCGTTCCCCGACGCGGTTTTTCTGCACCTGCAAAGCCGCGCTTGCACGCCGCAGCGCAATATTCTATCCCGCATACCAGACATCACGAAACTTCATTGCCGAAGGAATCTGCCGATGAGCTTCCGTCTCCAGCCCGCCGCGCCCGCCCGTCCGAACCGCTGCCAGCTTTTCGGCCCCGGCTCCCGCCCCGCGATCTTCGAGAAGATGGCGGCCTCGGCGGCGGATGTCATCAACCTTGATCTTGAGGATTCCGTGGCCCCCGACGACAAGCCCGAGGCGCGCCGGAACATCATCCAGGCCATCGGTGACGTGGACTGGGGCAACAAGACCTTGTCGGTTCGGATCAACGGGCTCGACACGCCCTACTGGTATCGCGACGTGGTCGATCTTCTGGAACAGGCGGCCGACCGGCTGGATCAGATCATGATCCCGAAAGTGGGCTGTGCCGCCGATGTCTACGCCGTCGATGCGCTGGTGACGGCGGCCGAGGCCGCGAAGGGGCGCAAGAAGCGCATCTCGCTTGAGGTCATCATCGAATCCGCCGCCGGAATCGCCCATGTCGAGGAGATTGCAGCCTCTAGCCCCCGCCTTCAGGCAATGAGCCTGGGTGCCGCCGATTTCGCCGCCTCCATGGGCATGCAGACCACCGGGATCGGCGGGACGCAGGAGAAATATTATATGCTTCATCAAGGGGTCAAGCATTGGTCCGATCCCTGGCACTGGGCTCAGGCGGCCATTGTCGCGGCCTGCCGGACGCATGGGGTTCTGCCGGTTGACGGACCGTTCGGGGATTTCTCGGATGATGAGGGCTTCCGCGCCCAGGCCCGCCGCTCCGCCACGCTGGGCATGGTCGGAAAATGGGCGATCCACCCCAAGCAGGTGACGCTGGCCAATGAGGTTTTCACCCCGTCGGACGAGGCCGTCGCCGAGGCGCGCGAGATCCTTGCCGCCATGGAGGCCGCCAAGGCGCGGGGTGAGGGGGCGACGGTCTACAAGGGCCGTCTTGTCGATATCGCGTCCATCAAGCAGGCGGAGGTGATCGTGCGTCAGGCGGAGATGATCGCGAAGGGGTAGGGCGGCCGAGACAGGCTTTTCATCTGCGTGGCGCGTTTCGCCGCGTTGCAATGGCGCTTCCTTGAGGCCATATAGGCCCAATCCAGAGGGGAGCCGATGATGAATTACCTCGAGTTCGAGAAGCCGCTGGCCGAGATCGAAGGCAAGGCCGAGGAACTGCGCGCGCTTGCCCGCAAGAGCGAGGGCATGAACGTTGAGAAAGAGGCCGCCGCGCTGGACAAGAAGGCGGCCGACATGCTCAAGGATCTCTACAAGAACCTCGATCCATGGCGGAAATGCCAGGTCGCGCGGCATCCCGACCGGCCGCATTGCAAGGACTATATCGAGGCGCTGTTTTCCGAATACACGTCGCTGGCCGGCGACCGCAACTTTGCCGAGGATCAGGCGATCATGGGCGGGCTGGCGCGGCTGAACGACCAGCCGGTGGTGGTGATCGGGCAGGAGAAGGGGTTCGACACGAAGACCCGTATCGAACGCAATTTCGGCATGGCGCGGCCCGAGGGCTATCGCAAGGCGATCCGGCTGATGGACCTGGCGCATCGGTTCGGCCTGCCGGTGATCACCCTGGGCGATACGCCGGGCGCCTATCCCGGCAAGGGTGCCGAGGAACGCGGTCAGTCCGAGGCCATCGCGCGTTGCACGCAGAAATGCCTTGAGATCGGCGTGCCGCTGATTTCGGTCATCATCGGTGAGGGCGGATCGGGCGGCGCGGTCGCGCTGGCCACCGCGAACCGGGTCGCGATGCTGGAGCATTCGATCTATTCCGTCATCACGCCCGAGGGCTGCGCCTCGATCCTGTGGAAGGATGCCGAGCGCATGAAAGAGGCCGCGATGGCCTTGCGTCTGACCGCGCAGGACCTGCTGAAGCTGGGCGTGATCGACCGCATCATCGCCGAACCTGCGGGCGGGGCGCAGCGCGACAAGGACGCCGCGATCAAGGCGGTGGGCAAGGAGCTTGCCGCGATGCTGAAGGAGTTGTCGGGCCGGAAGCCCGCCGATCTGGTCAAGGACCGGCGGCAGAAATTCCTTGCGATGGGCGAGAAGGGGCTGGCGGCCTGAGGCCCGACCGGCACCCCTAAAGCGCGCCCTGCCAGTCGCGCACCGCGTCGAGCGGCCAGAGCAGCATCAGGATGTTCAGGGCAAGACCATCGCGGATCAGCCAGGTCGTCAGAATCTCCAAGAACAGGATCAGCGCGACACTGACCCAAAGCGGCGCCTTCCGCGCGATCCAGAAGCCGACCATCATGGCGAGGATGTCGGCGACCGAATTGATGACACTGTCACCGTAATAGTCGAGGGAGATCGTGACCGCCCGGTAACGGTCGATGATGATGGGGGAGTTTTCGAGGATCTCCCATCCCGCCTCGATCAGCGTCGCGATCAACAACCGCCAGCCTGCCGAAAGCCGCCGCGCCACCAGCCAGAGCGCCCCGTAGAACAGCAGCCCGTGGATGATATGCGACGGCGTGTACCAGTCGCTCAGGTGCTGGGAATTCTCGCTCGACATGGTCTCGCCATGCCAGAGCTTCACATATCCGCAGGCGCAGATTGGAAGGCGCCCCATCGCGTAAAGGACCGCGGCGGCCAGCAGGACCGTCAGGCCCGTCAGCAGCCAGGGCAGTTTCCGGCTGTCTACCACAGTGATGCCTCCGCCCGGCCGGGCCAGTCCCGGTCATAGCCTGCGCCGTCAAAGCGGCCCTCGGTCATTTCCTGCAGGATGTCGCCGACGCTCGGCAGACCGTCCGTGTCGTCCTTGCCCGACCACATCCCGGCCCGCATCAGGGCGCGGGCGCATTGGGCAAAGATCTCGGCAATCTCGATCAGGATTACGGTGCGGGGCAGCTTGTCGCCCTTGGCGAAGGTCTCGCGCAGGGGGGCATCCGCCGTGACCCTGGCGCGGCCGTTCACGCGGACCACGTTGTTCGATCCGGGGACGAAGAACATCAGGCTGACGCGCGGATCGCGGACGATGTTGCGCAAGCTGTCGATCCGTTCGTTCCCGCGCCAGTCGGGCAGGGCGAGCGTGCCGGGGTCGATCTCGGCCACCACAGGGCCGTCATCGCCGCGCGGGCTGGCATCGGTGCCTTCCGGCCCGACGGTGGAGAGGATGCAAAAGCGGCTGCGGCCGATCCAGGCGCGGTAGGCGGGCGTCATCCGCCGCGCGACCTTGGCCAGCGACGCCTCGCCCGGTGTGCCGTAAAGCGCCTCAAGCGCCGGAAGGGAGGTGATGAACTCCATCGCGTCAGTCCTTTGCCACCAGCCCCGCCTCGGCCATCAGGCGGTTTGAGGCGCTTTCGACGACGGGCTCGATCTCGGCCATGAACGACGCGACGGTGCTGCCCGCCGGGATGCGCGGCAGGAATTCCACCACCGCAAGGCCCGGTTTACGGTAGATGCCGTGGCGCGGCCAGAAGACGCCGACATTGGTCGCGGCAGGCACGCAATCCTGCCCGAGTTCGTTGTAAAGAACGCCGACGCCGACCTTGTAGGGCTTCTTCGCGCCGGCGGCGACGCGGGTGCCTTGCGGGTAGATGATCAACTGGCCGGGCGTGGCGGTCCCCGCCTTCACATCGGCCACCATCTTCTTCATGGCCTCGCTGCGCCGTCCCCGATCGACGGGGACGCAGCCGATCTTGCGGGCGTACCAGCCCAGGATCGGCGCCCAGAGCAGTTCCTTCTTCATGATGAACTTCGGACGCGGCACGGCCGAGACGATGATGATGATGTCGAAGAAGGACTGATGCTTGGCCGCGATGATGCATTCGTCCTGCGGCACCTCGCCACGGACCTCGGACCGCAAGCCGATCAGCACGGCGGCCGAGGCGCGGACCCAGTTGCAATAGGCGTGGACCGCATCAAAGGCGGCATCCTTGCGCAAGAGGACGAAGGGCGTCCAGTAAAGCGCGAGGATCGCCATGGCGAGGTACATCTGGACGATGAAGATCAGCGACAGGACGTATTGCAGCGCGGTTCTCATAACACGGTCCTCAGCGAACGGAGCGCGGCGGTGCGGGTCGCCACGAAGGCCACGATAGCGGCAAGCGGCGGGATCGTCAGCGGCCAGAGCCATTCGGCGCCCTGAAAGGCGATGTCCGTCAGGAACCCGCCCGCGTCCCCCGCCGACGGCATCACCGCGATGGCGGCCATGGCGACCGCCGTTCCCGCCGCCGCCCCGGTCAGGGTGCGGGTGGTGAAGCGGCGGACGAAGGCACGGGCGACATAGCCGTCGCGCGCCCCGATCAGGCGCAGGGTGCGGATCACCTGCCCGTTGGCAGAGAGCGCCGCCATCGCCGCCAGCGTCACCATCGCCGCCATGACGGCGCCGATCAGCGCAAGGGAAATCAGCCCCAGCATCCGCATCCGGTCCGCCGCCGCGACCAGAGGGCGGCGCCAGCGCTGGTGATCGTCCAGCGTTGCCCCCGGCACCTCGGCCGACAGGCGCAGCCGCAAGCCTTCGGCATCGAAGCCCTGCGGCGTTTCCTGAATGTCGATCAGTTGCGGGATCGGCAGGCTTGCCACCGGCAGGTCGGGGCCGAACCAGGGTGACAGCAGCGCCTGGGTTTCGGCCGGCTCCAGCGCGCGGGCGGTTTCCACCCCCGGCGTCACGGAAAGGATATCCAGAACGCGCTGCGTCTGCGTCGCCATCTGGTCGGCGGGGGCGGAGATGCGGACGGTGGCGCCATTGGCCAGCGCCTCGGACCAGCGGTCGGCCAGCCGCCCGGTCGCGACCGAAAGGGCCAGCGCGAAGACCGCGAGGAAGGCCATCGCGGCGGCGGTCAGAAGCGTCAGCCAGGCGGCGGTGCCTGATGGCGGCACGACGCGGTCGGTGCGGGTATCGCGGCCGAACAGCCGAAGCTTGCGGGGCAGGGGCGCTTTCACAGATCGGCCCCTGCGTGCTGGACCCTGCGGTCGCGGATGCGCAGCACCCGCGCCGCCACCTGCGATTTGGCGCTGCGGATCAGGTTCATGTCATGGGTCGCGATCAGGATCGTCTTGCCCATGCGGTTCAGTTCGACCAGCAGCGTCAGAAGGCGCAGCGACATGTCCCAGTCGAGGTTGCCGGTCGGTTCATCGGCCAGAACCATCTCGGGCGCGGTGATGACGGCGCGGGCAAGGGCCGCGCGCTGGCGTTCGCCCCCCGAGAGCGAGGGCGGGCGCGCCCTGGCGTGGCCGGAAAGGCCGACCCAGGCCAGAAGCTCCTTCAACTCCTCCGGGTTCGCCTCGCGCCCCGCAACGGTCAGCGGCAGGGCGACGTTGTCGGCCAGCGGCAGGTGGTCAAGGAACTGGCAGTCCTGATGGACGACGCCGATCTTGCGCCGGGCCATCGCCACCGCGTCGCGCGACATGTGGCTGACATCCTGGCCGAAGATCTCCACCGTGCCGGCGAGGGGCATCAACTCGCGGTAGCAGAGCTTGAGGAAGGTCGACTTGCCCGCGCCCGACGGGCCGGTCAGGAAATGGAACGATCCGGGCAGAAGCGTCAGCGACACATCCGACAGAAGCGGGCCGTCGCCATAGCCATGGGTCACGTTTCGGAATGCGATCACTGCCCGTTCTCCGCCCGCCGATGCCAATCTGCCGCGCGTTCCGACGAAATTTAGGCGGTCGCGACAAACGCTTGGACGATTGTTTGTTGCTTGCTACAACAGGTTAACAAGAATGGCCAGAAAGGCGTGAATATGCCTGACATGAGGCTGAAGGTACGGGTAGCACGGGTAAAACGGGTAGAAACCATATGCGCTTGATATGCCCCAGTTGCGGCGCGCAATACGAAGTGGACGAAAGCGTCATTCCCGAAACGGGTCGTGACGTGCAATGTTCCAATTGCGGAAACGCCTGGTTTCAGATGTCGGCGGCCCAGCTGAAGGCCGAGAAGGCCCGCGCGGCGGAAGCCGAGGCGGCGGGCGTCGTGGCCGACGAGACGGAAGACTGGGTCGAGGAGGCGCCTGAAGAGGCCGCCGTGGCCGATGAGCCGCCGCTGGAGGAAGAGCCTTCGCAAGAGGTTGCGGCCGTGGAGGACCGGGGCGCCGCAGAGGACGTGGCAGAGGCCCCCGCCGATGCCGAGGACGAGCCCGAGGCGGAAGCCGAGGCCGCGCCTGCGCCCGAGGAACCCGCCCCCGCCCCAACCCCCGCGCCGAAGCGCAAGACGCTGGACGATGCGGTGATGAACGTGCTGCGCGAAGAGGCCGACCGCGAGCGTCGCGCGCGTGAGGCCGAGGGCAGCCTGATCGAAACCCAGCCCGATCTGGGCATTCCCGCCGAAGCCGCTGCCGCGTCGGTCGCCGCCGTCGTTGCGGCCGCGCAAGAGGACGATGCGCCGGAGGTCGAGGACGAGGTCTACGACCCCGAGAACGAGGACTCCGTCGTCTCACGCGCTGCCCGGAAAGAGCTTTTGCCGGATATAGAGGAGATCAACTCCTCTCTCCGCGCGACCTCGGATCGCGGTGGCGAAGCGGCCTCGATAGACGCGCCCGCGACCTTGCGCCGTCGGCGCAGCGGCTTCCGCATGGGGTTTGTGACCGCCATCGTGATCGCCGCGATCCTGCTTCTGGTCTATGCCTTCGCGCCGACGATTTCCTCGGCCGTGCCGGGCGCGTCAGGGGTGATGGAAAGTTATGTGGCCGGGGTCGATGGCGCCCGCAGTTGGCTGGATGCAACCTTGCAGGGGCTGACCGCGTCGATGACGGATGGCGAGAAGTAACCGCCGCGCCGCCGGTCAGAAGCGTTCGAGCAACCGCTTGAGATAGTCGAGTTCCACTGTCGGTCGGGTCTGGTCGGCAGAGCGGCGGCGGATTTCATCCAGAAGATTGCGGGCGCGGCGATAGACATCCTCGCCCCCGAGCATTGCCTGGTCGGTACCGACGCGGCCCGATTGCCCGGTGGACCGGCCAAGCGGGTCACGGGAGGTGTCGCGGCGGGCCTCGCGGGTCGTCTGCCCCTGATCGGAGTCGGTGCCTTCGCCGTTCCGGGCCATCGCCTGACCCAGGTTGCGCATCCCTTCGCGCAGGTTCTCGATCGCGTCGGCCTGCCGTTCGAGGGCGCCCGCCGTGTCGCCGCGCCGCAGCGCCTCTTCCGCGCCGTCCATGGCGCGGCCCGCATCGTTCAGCGCCTGCCGCGCGGCATCGCCTTCGGCCGAGGGCGTGCCGGGCAGGTTGCCCTCTTGCTGGCGCAACATTTCTCGCAGCGCATTCTGGCGGTCCGCAAGGCTGCCGCCGGGGCGCTGCCCGGAGCCGTTCCGGCCCTGATCGCCGCCGCCCTGATCGCCGGACATGCCGCCCTCGCGCCCGGCCTGCCCCTGCGGGTCGCCGGGCTGGCCGTCCTGCCCCTCGCCGCCGGGTTGCCCCTGCTGGCCCTGACCGCCCTCGGGGTTGCCGAACTGGCGCTGAAGGTCGCGGAAGGTGTCGTCCGACAGGCCCTGCTGACCGCGCAGCGTGTCGCGGAGGCCGTTCATCGCCTGATCGCCCGGCCCCTGCTGCCCCTGGCCGCCCTGGCCTTCGGTGACGCGAAGGTTCTGCATCATCCGCGACAGCTGATCGAGCAGTTCCTGCGCCTCGGCCATGCGGCCCTCTTCCATCAGGCGCTGGATTTCGTCCATCATCTGCTGAAGCTGGTCGCCGGTGATCTGCTGGCCGGAATTGTCGGCCTGCTGGTTCGGCTCATCCGCGCCCTTGCGCTCCATGTTCTCGGCCAGCTTGCGGATATAGTCGTCGGTCGCCTGCCGAAGCTCATCCATCAGCTTCTGGATTTCCTCGGGCGAGGCGCCGTTGCGGATCGCCTCGGACAGGCGTTCCTGCGCCTGCTGCATGCGCTCAAGCGCGCTCGACAGGCCGCCATCCTCGATCAGAAGCGCGATGTCCCAAAGCGCATCGGCGGTTTCGTCCCGCAACGCCGCGCTCAGCGGGCCCTGCGCCAGCGCGGCGTCCAGCCGCCGCATGGCGACCCGCAGCATCAGATAGGCGCGTTCGTTGCGCAAAAGCCCTTCGGGCCGGTGGGTCATCGCGTGCAGAAGCTGCGACGTGCGCGGGCCGTTGTCGCGGGTCCAGAGCAGGTCGCGGCGCAGTTCCACGACCGCGTTCGCCACCGGGTCGAAGAAGCGGCGGCCGGGCAGCGCAAGGTCTACCGTATCGCTGGTGCCGGTCTGGTTGCGGCCGTCCGTCACCTCGAACGTCATGCGGACGGGAAGGTTCGACCAGGCGTGCTTCGACGCATCCTCGACCAGCGTTTCGGAAAAC
>DAIOXI010000085.1:0-3339 GCA_036758045.1 Albidovulum sp. | reverse complement strand
TCCGCGCGCGATCCGGTGATGGGAAGCGGCAGGTCATAGGTCAGCGGCTCGCGCGCTTCGGGCGCGGGGATCAGGCCATAGCGGCGGTCGACCTTGTCCATGTCCAGCGTGATGACCGCCCGCCCGGCGGTGACGGCGTAATCGTCGGTCGCGGTGAAGGGTTGCGACATGGCGCCTTCGGCATCGCGCAGGGCGGCGCCGTCGATCGTCACCGTCGGCGGCGCGTCGGGCAGGACGGTCAGCTGCCAGTCGCGCGGCGACGGCCCGCTGATGGAAAGGCGGCCCGACCGGATCGCCTCGAACTCGAACGCCTGAAGGGCGGCGTCGGGGTCGGGCGTGGTGCCGGTGCCGGCGGGCAGGTCGGCAACGTCCTGCGTCACCGCGATGTCGCCGGGCTTGCCGTAAAGGCGCAGGATGATGCGGCTGCCTTCGGGCAGGGTGAGGACATCGCTTTCGACGGCGTTCAGGTAGACGCTGGGCTTGCCGGTATAGGCGGGCGGTTCGGCCCAGCCTTCCCACGAAGGCCCGGCGGCCACCGCCCCGCCGGTGCCGCCCGTCATCGCGACCCGTGGCGCATCGGCGACACGCCAGAGCGATCCGAAGCCCACCGCCATCACCAGCGCGGTCAGCGCGGCATAGCGCAGCGCATAGGGGTCGCGCGCGGCCAGGCGCAGGTCGGGCATCTTCGGTCGCGCGGCCCTGGCGCGCTCGGCCATCCGCGCGACATGGGCGCGCCAGACGGCAAGCGACCCTGCATCGCCCGCGCCAAGCGCCTGCGCATCGGTCAACGCCGCGATTGGCCGCCCCGGCAGGCTGGCGTCCAGCCGTTCAAGCGCCTCGGCCCGCGTCGGCCAGCGGAACTGCCGCACACCGCGCAGCAGCGACCAGACCAGAACCGCCAGAACGGCGAGCGAGCCGATCCAGAGCACCTCGACCGGAAGCCAGTCATGCAAGCCGAATGCCAACGCGGCTATGACGGCGAAAAGAAGCGTCCAGACCGGCCAGAAACCCTGCGTGATCCGTTCGGACACCATTCCGGCCCGCGTCAGGCGCACGGGCCATGAGAGGCGGCGAAGCGTCTCTTCCGGGCTGGCGTTCGGGTCGGTCATCGGCCTTGGGTATCGCCCCCGCATCCGGCCGCCGCGCGGGATTGCGCGGTCACAGCCACACGGGGATGTTATCGCGCTTTATCATCTCGTCATAGGTGGGCCGGGCGCGGATGACAGCGAATTGATCCCCCTTGACCAGTACCTCGGGGATCAGCGGCCTTGTGTTGTATTCCGACGCCATGACAGCGCCATAGGCCCCGGCCGATCGGAAGGCGACCAGATCGTCGGCCTGCATCACCGGCAGGTGGCGCTGTCTGGCGAAGGTGTCGCCGGTTTCGCAGACCGGACCCACCACGTCATAGGGATGGTGCAGGTCGCCGGGCACGGGTTCGTTGACCGGGACGATGTCGTGATGCGCGCCGTACATCGAGGGGCGCACGAGGTCGTTCATCGCGGCGTCGAGGATCAGGAAATCCCGCTCCTCCCCCGACTTCACATAGATGACGCGCGAGACGAGGAGACCCGCATTGCCCGCGATCAGACGGCCCGGCTCGATCTCGATCTCGCAGCCCAGATGGCCCAGCATGTCGCGGATGACGGCGCCGTATTCGATCGGCAAGGGCGGGGCAGAGTTCGAGCGTTCATAGGGAATGCCCAGGCCCCCGCCAAGGTCGAGGCGGCGGATGTCGTGGCCATCGGCGCGCAGGTCGGCGGTCAGGTCGGCGACCTTGCGATAGGCCTCGGCAAAGGGCGTCAGGTCAGTCAGCTGGCTGCCGATATGGACGTCGATGCCCACGACCTCGATCCCCGGCAGGGCGGCGGCCTCGGCATAGACGGCGCGGGCGCGGGTGATCGGGATGCCGAACTTGTTTTCCTTCTTGCCGGTGGCGATCTTCTCATGCGTCTTGGCGTCCTCGTCGGGGTTCACGCGGATGGTGATCGGCGCGTTGGTCCGCATGGCGCTGGCGTCCTCGGACAGGGCGCGCAGTTCAGGCTCGCTTTCCACGTTGAACTGACGGATGCCGCCTTCCAGTGCCACGCGCATCTCCTCCCGCGTCTTGCCGACGCCGGAAAAGACGATGCGGTCGCCGGGGACGCCTGCCGCCTTCGCCTTGAGGTATTCGCCGATGGAGACGACGTCGGCCCCCGCGCCAAGCAGCGCAAGGGTGCGCATCACGGCGGTGTTGGATGCCGCTTTCATGGCAAAGCAGATCAGGTGGTCCATGCCCTCCAGCGCCTCTTCGAACAGGCGATAATGCCGTTCCAGCGTGGCGGTGGAGTAGACGTAGAAGGGCGTTCCGACCGCTTGCGCGATGTCGGCGATGGCCACGTCCTCGGCAAAAAGCGCGCCGTCACGATAGAGGAAATGGTCCATTGGCCTGCCGTCCTTACTGCCCTCATTCCTGCGTGCGATGTAGCCTATCGGGCCGGAAGGGGGAAGCGGGCAACGGCGCGCTTGACTTTAATCAATCGTTTGATTATAAATGGCGCAGGAGAATCGCTGATGACAAACCAGACCATACCGCCAGCACCCGAAGGCACCGCCGGCGACCTGATCGCGGCGGGGCTGAAGCTGTTCGGGCAAAAGGGTTTTGCCGCCACATCGACGCGCGAGATCGCGGCAGAGGCGGGGGCCAATATCGCCTCTATCGCCTATCATTTCGGCAGTAAGGACGGGCTGCGCCTGGCCTGCGGGCAAGAGGTGCGGCGGCGGATCGGCGGCACGGTCGCGGCGGTGCTTGAGGGGCCAGCCGATGCGCCGCCGCCGTCGCCAGATGCGGCGATGATGCAGCTCGAAGCGGCGATCCGCGCCATGACAGCCTTCCTTCTGACCCAGCGCGCGGCAGAGGATGTCGTGCCTTTCATGTTGCGCGAGGTCGCGGAAAACGGCGCCAACCTCGATATGCTCTATGACGGCATGATCGTCCCCGCCCACGGCCGTTTCTGCGCGCTTTGGGCGGCGGCGACCGGCAACGCCCCGGACAGTGAGCGCACGCGGTTGATGGTCTTTTCGGCCATCGGGCAGATCCTCTATTTCCGCATCGGCCGGCCCATCGTCGAACGAAGGCTTGGCTGGACCGAATGGGGGGCGGAGCGGGCGCGCCAGATCGCCGATGTCATCGTGTCGAATGTCCGGGCCATGATCGACAGGGAAAGACGTCCATGAGCAGTTTCATTTGCGCCGTCCCGGTGATTTCGGCCCTTTTCAATGCCTGCGCGCCGGTCCCGCCCTTCGCCACCGGCTATGTCGAGGGCGAATATGTGCTGGTGGCCCCTGTCGCCGTGGCGC
>DAIOXI010000084.1:7840-11944 GCA_036758045.1 Albidovulum sp. | reverse complement strand
CCTCGATATAGTGGAAGATCTTCGAGCCAAAGCCGCCACCCACATCCGGCGCCACCACGCGCAGCTTGTGTTCGGGGATCGACAGCACGAAGGCCCCCATCAGAAGCCGGATCACATGCGGGTTCTGGCTGGTGGTGTAAAGCGTGTAGTCGTCCATCGCGCGATTGTAATGGCCCAGCGCCACGCGCGGCTCCATCGGGTTGGCGATCAGGCGGTTGTTGACCAGTTCCAGCGTCGTGACGTGATGGGCGGTCTCGAAGGCGGCGTCGGTCGCGGCCTTGTTGTCCTCGATGAAGCCCCAGTCATAGCAAAGGTTCGACCCAAGCTCGTCATGGACCAGCGCGCCGCCCTTCAGTGCCGCCTTCATGTCCACCACGGCGGGCAGTTCGTCGATATCGACCACCACTGCCTCGGCCGCGTCGCGGGCCTGTTCCAGCGTTTCCGCCACCACGCAGGCGATGGCGTCTCCGACATAGCGCACCTTGCCTTCCGCAAGGATCGGGTGCTTGGGTTCCAGCATCGGATTGCCCTGCCGGTCGTGGATCTGCCAGCCGCAGGGAACGCCGCCCTTGCCGTCGAAATCCGCGGCGGTAAAGACCTTGACCACGCCCGGCATCTTTTCCGCGTCAGAGGTGTCGATCCTGGTGATCTTCCCATGCGCGACCTCGCTGCGGACGAAGGCCGCATAGGTCTGGCCGGGGACGTTGATGTCGTCGGTGTAGCGCCCCGCGCCGGTCAGGAAGCGCACATCCTCGCGCCGCTTCGAACGGGCGCCAATTCCTTGATCCTTAGGCATTACTTCTCCTCCTTACCGCACCCATCAACCGAGCGTAGCTTGCCCGTCGTCGGCACGTCGTCATCAGTTATTGTCATCGAGAGATGCTTGAGGTCGCCCATCGAGGTGATCGTAACAGAGCAATTCGGTGAGAAACTGAACTCCAACTCAGTCCCGCAGGAGGTTATTACTCGGCTTTCCTTCTGTCAAAGTAATCGGCTCCAATGGGCTACCCCCTCATTCCGCCGCGATCTGGCCAACGTCCTGACCGGACGCGGCAAGGACCGCCTTGACGATGTTGTGATAGCCGGTGCAGCGGCAGATATTGCCTTCAAGATGGTAGCGCACCTCGGCCTCGGTCGGCTTCGGGTTCTCGGCCAGAAGGGCTGCGGCGGACATCACCATGCCGGGCGTGCAGAAGCCGCATTGAAGCCCGTGGTGATCCTGAAACGCCTGCTGGACCACCCCCAGCGAGCCATCGGGATTGGCCATCCCCTCGATCGTCGTCACCTCGGCGCCGTCGAGATCGGCGGCGAAGGCCGTGCAGCTCTTGATCGCCTGGCCGTTCACATGCACCACGCAGGCGCCGCATTGCGAGGTGTCGCAGCCGACATGGGTGCCGGTCAGGCCCAGCCCCTCGCGCAGAAAGGTGACCAGAAGCGTGCGCCCCTCCACCTCGCCGGAAACGGCCTTGCCGTTCACCGTCATCGAGACTTTCGTCATTGCTTGTCCTCCCTTGAAATCCCGGTTCAGCCGCCGAACCTGCGGCGGAACCATCCTTTTTTCTCGCCCTGTTCCGCCTCACCGGCCTCTTCCTCCGGCGCGGGCGGTTCCAGCGCGTTCTTGAAGTTCTCGAAGAACTGGTCGGCCATCTTCTTGGCAAAGCCGTCGATGATCCGGCTGCCAAGCTGGGCAAGCTTGCCCCCGACGCTGGCATCGACCGTATAGGTCAGCCGGGTGCCGTCGCCCTCGGGCGCCATTTCGACCTTGGCGCCGCCCTTGGCGAACCCTGCCGCGCCGCCCTTGCCCTCACCCGTGATGGTCAGGCCCCGTTCGGGGACCATGTCGGACAGCTGGACCGCGCCGGTGAATTTCGCCTTCACCGGGCCGACCTTCTGCACCACGACCGCCTCGAACCCCTCTTCGGGCGTTCCGGTCATGCTTTCGCAGCCGGGGATGCAGGCCATGAGGACCTTCGGGTCAAGGATCGCGGCCCAGACGGTCGCGGGCGGCGCTGCGATGTCGCGGTGATCTGTCAGCTGCATGTGTCCTCCCTTTGTTGGCGAAAGTGTAGGGGCGGCTTTCGGGCGGCGCTATCTGACCTTGGTCGTAGGTGGCGCGCCTTCCCTCTCCTACTTTCCGCCAACTGCCTGCCGCCCGGGGCTGTGTTAGGCTGACCAGATCGCATAGACTGGTCCGATCATGGTTGCCCCCGCCTTTCCCGCCTTCGCCAAAGCGCTCGTCATCGACGATCATCCGCTATTCTGTGACGCCCTGTCCATGACCTTGCGCGCCTTTGTCGGCGTGGCCGAGGTCGAAAGCGCCGACCGGCTTGACGCCGCGCTGGAGCGGATCGACGCGGGCGCGCGGCCGGACGTTATCCTTCTGGACCTCAACCTGCCCGACGTGGACGGGATCGAGGGGCTGGTGCAGCTGCGTCAGGCGGCGCGCGGGGTGCCGGTTCTGGTCGTATCCTCGCTCGCCGATGCGCGGGTGATCAGCGCGGCCCTGCGCGCGGGGGCTGCGGGCTTCATCCCCAAGCATTCCCCGCGCGAGGTCTTTCGCGCCGCCTTCGAGGCGGTCGCCGCCGGCCGCCGCTTCACTCCCGAAAACTACGAGGCCCCCGATGAGGGTGGCCCCGCCACGCCGCATGAGGACGCCGCCGCCCGCCTTGCGCTTCTGACCCGGCAGCAGGCGCGCATCCTGCAACTGATCTGCGAGGGGCGGCTGAACAAGCAGATCGCCTATGACCTTTCGATCGCCGAAACGACCGTGAAGGCGCATGTCACGGCGATCATGCGCAAGCTCGGTGTGCAAAGCCGGACCCAGGCGGTGCTTCTGGCCAAGCAGGCAAGCTTTGCCAGCCTCTTGCCAGAGAACACGAACCCCGCCTAACCTCGCGTGCCTTGGGGGGGAAGGAGAGGAATGGACGCGGACGCCGGAAAAGGTCGCGACCTGATCGCGCGCGCCCATGCCGAGGCGGCGGACCCGGCCGCCATCGACCGTCTGGCGCGTGCGCTTGGCCCCGGCCCCTTCGCGCTGGTGGTGCTGTTCCTGTCGCCCGAGGCGGTCGCGGGCGACCTGCCCGCCCGGATCGCCGCCGCCTTCGGCGACACGCCCGTCGCCGGCTGCACCACGGCAGGCGAGATCGGCCCCGACGGCTATGCGGAAGGCGGCATCGTCGCCATCGGCCTGCCCGCCGCCGATTTCGCCGCCGAAACGCTTCTGGTCCCCGATCTTCAGGCCATCGACGCGCAGGCCCTGATCGGCGACCTGATCCGCGCCCGCCACCGCCTGACCGCCGCGCATGCCGGCTGGGATCATGAATTCGCCTTTCTGATGGTGGACGGTCTGTCGATGAAGGAGGACGAACTGGCCGCCGCCGTGGCGACCGGGCTGGGGCCGGTGCCGCTTTTCGGCGGCTCGGCCGGGGACGGGACGCGCTTTGGCGCCACCCATGTGCTGCATGGCGGGCGGCTGGCACAGAACACCGCGACGCTTGCCCTGATCCGCACCCGCTGCCCGGTGCGGGTGTTCAGCCTTGACCACCTTCTGCCCTCCGACCGGCGCATGGTGGTGACCGAGGCCGACCCTGCCCGCCGTCTGGTCCGCCAGATCAACGCCGAGCCGGCGGCGCAGGAATATGCCCGCATCCTTGGCAAGGACCCGGACCAGTTGACCACCTTCACCTTCGCCGCCCACCCGCTTGTCGTCAGGATCGGCGGGCGCCACCATGTCCGCGCGATCCAGCGTGTCGCGCCGAACGGCGATCTGGTCTTCTTCTCCGCCATCGACGAGGGGCTGGTCCTGACGCTCGCCGAGGCACAGGACATGGCCGCGCATCTGGAGGGTGAACTGACCGCGCTGTCGCGCGACACCGCCCCCGCCGCCATCCTTGCCTGCGACTGCGTGCTGCGCCGGATCGAGGCGCAGGAAAAGCAGTTGTTCGGCAAGATCTCGGACATCCTCAGCCGCCACCGCGTCACCGGCTTTTCGACCTATGGCGAACAGCATGGCGCGGTGCATGTGAACCAGACCATGACCGGCGTCGCGATCTATCCGCCGAAGGCGGGGTGACGGCCCCCGTGTCCCACCCCCTCATCAACCCC
>DAIOXI010000084.1:2782-7830 GCA_036758045.1 Albidovulum sp. | reverse complement strand
CCAAGCTTCTGACCATTGTCGAGGCGCTGATGAAACGGGTGGAGGAGGCGACCGACGACAACGGCGCGGCCTATGCGCAGTTCCAGCGCGCCGTGCTGCTGGAGGATCAGGTCCGCGAACGCACCCGAGATCTGGAACGCGCGCTGGACCTGCTGAACGAGTCGAACGCCCGGCTGGAACGCGCGATGGGTGAGGCTGAGGCCGCCCGGCGCTACCTTGCCGACGCGATCGAGACCATCGAGGAAGGTTTCGGCCTTTTCGGCCCCGACGACGTGCTGGTGCTGTGCAATTCGCGGTTCGGGATGCACATGCCCGACATCCGTGAGGACCTGGTCCCCGGCCTGACCTTCAAGGGCTATGTGGACCGTGTCAGCCGCTCCGGTCACCTCGTCCTGCCGCGCGGGGACAGCCGCGAGGACTGGGTGGCGCGGCGCTTGCGCCGCCATGCCGACCGCCATGTGATGTTCAATGCCGAGATGATCCGGGATCGCTGGGTGCAGGTCTCCGAACACCGCACGGCGGATGGCGGCACCGTCGTGCTGCAAACCGACCTGACCGACGTGATGCGGCTGGAACGCGAGGAACGCGGGCGGCTTCTGGATGATCAGGCGCGGCTCGTGCGCGCGACGCTGGACCATATCAGCCAGGGCGTCTGCATCTTTGACGCCGAAGGGCGGATGCTGGGCTGGAACCGCCGCCTGGCGGAGCTTCTGTCGATCCCGGTCGCGGGGGCGCGGCGCGGGGCGGCCTTCGCCTCGCTTCTGTCGCTGCTGAAGGGCCGCGTTCACCTTGGGCAGAAGATGAGCTTTGCACGGCTCGCCGACTGGGGCGCCGGCCCCGGCCCGCGCCCGCCCCTGACCTTCGACATGCGCGCGGGCGCCGACACGATGCTGACCGTATCGGCCGAGGAAATGCCCGATGGCGGCTTCGTGATGAGCTTCACCGACGTCACCGCCGAACGCGCCGCGACCCGCGCCATGGAACGCGCGAACGAAACGCTTGAGAGGCGGGTTCTGGAACGCACGCTTGAGCTTGAGGACGCGTTGGCGCAGGCCGAGCGCGCCAGCGCCGCGCGGTCCCGCTTCGTCGCGGCGGCAAGCCATGACCTCCTGCAACCGCTGTCGGCCGCCAAGCTGTTCCTTGCCTCGCTGTCCGATAACGGGCTGGGAAAGGAGGCGGAGGCGACGCTGACCAAGGCGCAGAACGCCCTTGTCAGCGTCGAGGGCATCCTTGGCGATCTTCTCGACATCTCGAAGCTTGAGGCGGGCAAGGCCGCGCTGACCCCCGGCACCATGCGCCTTGGCCACCTGCTGCGCCAGTTGCACGACGAATTCGCCCCCGTCGCCGCCGCCAAGGGGCTGCGCCTGACGGTCGTGCCGACGCGGGCCCTGGTGCAGTCCGACGCCACCTACCTGCGCCGCATCCTGCAAAACCTGATCGGCAACGCGATCCGCTATACCGAGAGCGGCAGGGTTCTGGTCGGTGTCCGTCCCGGCCGCGCGCGGCTGCGCGTCGCGGTGATCGACACCGGCCCCGGCATTCCGGAAGAGGAACAGGACAACGTCTTTCGCGAATTCCACCGCCTGAACGCCCGCGCCTCGGCCGCCGAGGGGATGGGGCTGGGTCTGGCCATCGTGGAGCGTGCCTGCGCGCTTCTGGGCCACCCCCTTGTCCTGACCTCCGAGCCGGGCAAGGGCACCGCCTTTACCCTGACCCTGCCGGTTGCCAAGGGCTGATCACGCCTCGCGCGCGGCCTTGCGGTTGTAGAGGATCGAGGACACGAAGGCGATCAGGATGAAGGCAGAGCCCAGAACGCCGGTCACCACTTCGGGGATATGCCACAGGGTCTGGCCGAACATGATGACCGACAGGATCAGGATCGAATAGAACGCCCCGTGCTCCAGATAGCGGAACTCTGCCAGCGTCTGCTTTTCCACCAGCATGATGGTCATCGACCGGACATACATCGCCCCGATGCCCAGCCCGATGGCGATCAGGAAAAGGTTGTGGGTCAGCGCGAATGCCCCGATCACGCCGTCGAAGCTGAATGAGGCGTCCAGCACCTCAAGATAGAGAAATGCGCCGAACCCGCCCCGCGCCGCCATCCCCAGCGCCGCCTGCCTGCGGTCAAGCACATGGCCGAGCGCCTCGACCAGAAGGAAGGTCAGGACACCGCCGACGGCGGCGAACAGGAAGTCGTCCGAGGCATGTTCGGGGATCAGCGTGGCAAAGATGAAGACGACGCCAAGGACCAGCGCGATCTCCAGCCCGCGGACCGAGGCGCAGCGGCGCAACTGGCATTCCACGGCGCGGATCCAGTCCACCTCTTTCCCCTCGTCGATGAAATAGGTCAGCGCCACCATCATCAGGAAGGTGCCGCCGAAGGCCGCGATGGACAGATGCGCGCCGCCGACGATGCGGGCGTATTCGTCAGGCCGCGCGGCGGCAAGGTTGAGCGCCTCGAACGGGCCGATCCCGGCGGCGATGACGACGATCAGCAGCGGGAAGAGGATGCGCATCCCGAAGACCGCGATCAGGATGCCCCAGGTCAGGAAACGCCGCTGCCATTCCGGCGTCATGTCCTTGAGCTTGTTGGCATTCACGATGGCATTGTCGAAGGAAAGCGAGATTTCCAGAACCGCAAGGATGGCGCCGATCAGGAAGAACGACAGCGCCCCGCCCATGGTGCCGGAATATTGCCAGCCAAGGGCAAAGGCCGCGATCAGCCCCAGCGCCGTGACCAGAAAGGCCCAGCGGAAATAGTGCATCGCGGTGGACATCCTGCGCGGTCTCCGTCTTTCCCCCCGGCGCCCTGCGCCCGCTGAGGGGCCATGGCGGGCGGGTTCTGCCCCGGTGTGTCGCAGATAGGCGAGGCGCCCCTTCGTCGCGCGGGAATTGATGATCCTTGGCCTTCCCGATCAGATCGCCGGCCCCGGCGGCTGGCTGATCGACACCGGCGAAGAAGAAGCCTGAGCCGGTCTGTCCCCGATCCTGTCGCAATTGCGGTTTCCCTCGCGGGCCGAAAGCGCCATATACGGGGGGAAATGACGCATGCGAACACCGACCCCGAGACCCTGACGGGCACCTGGACGCCTGGCACCGATGGCCCGCGCGCCCTGCGCACGGCCCTTGGCCGTTATGCGACCGGGGTGACGGTCGTCACCACCATGGGTCCCGACGGGCCGGTGGGGATGACGGCGAACAGCTTCACCTCCGTCTCGCTCGACCCGCCGCTGATCCTGTGGTGTCCGTCCCGCGCCTCGGCCCGTTTCGCGGCCTTCGAGGGGGCGGCGCATTACGCGGTGCATGTGCTGGCCTCGGACCAGCTTGCGCTTTGCCGCCATTTTTCGCGCCACGGGACAGAGTTCGCGGGCCTCGACCTCTCTGAGACGCCTGAAGGGTTGCCCGCGCTCTCGGGCTGCGTCGCGCGTTTCGACTGCCGGGCCGAGGCACGCCATGACGGCGGCGACCACGCGATCCTTGTCGGGCGGGTGCTGCGTGCGGCCTTTCACCCCGGCGATCCGCTGCTGTTCTGGAACGGGCGCTACGGCGATTTCCTGCATCACGGATAGGTGGCGCATTAACCTGTGACATCCCTGCACTGGTTTTCGCCGGGAGAACCGCCTATATTTCTGTCCGTTCAAACGCGGTGTACACGATGTTGATGAGCCTTTCGAAGACCGAAGCCAAGCGTGACGACGCGCCCCTTTGCGCCCCCGTCGATCCGACGGACATGATGTCGCGTGCCGAGGATGCGGCGAATTTCCTCAAGGCGCTGTCGCATGAGGGGCGGCTGATGATCCTGTGCCACCTCTCCACCGGCGAAAAGTCGGTGACGGAGCTGGAACAGCTTCTGTCCTCGCGTCAGGCCGCCGTCAGCCAGCAGCTTGGCCGCTTGCGGCTTGAGGGGCTGGTAACGGCGCGTCGTGAGGGCAAGGCAATCTATTATTCGCTGAGCGAACCGCGCGTCGAACGCATGATCGGCCTGCTCTACGAGATGTTCTGCGAGAGGGAGTAAGCCCGGCCGCAAGGCAGGGCTTCGCCCTACCCTTTCCCGGTATAGTTCCGCAGCGCGGCCTCGGCCCCGGCGGACCAGATTTGCGTCAGCCAGTCCGCGAAGGCCCCGGCAAAGCGCGGCTCGCCCGCCAGATCTCCATAGATCTCGCGCTGTTCCAGCCAGGCCGCCGGGCGGTGCTTCGCGATCCGCGCCGCCGCCTGCCGCCGCTCCCAGAAGGGATCGTTGGCGGCGATCACGCTGCCATCCTCGCGCGTGCCCTCGCACATCCTTGCCCAAAGCGCCTCGACCAGCGCCAGCCCCTCGACCGCCGCGCCGGTGGCCAGGCCGTCGCGCAGGATCGGCAGCACGAAGCCGGGGTGGCGGGAGGAGCCGTCAAAGGCCACGCGGCGGGTGGTATCGACGATGGCGGGGTTGGAAAAGCGGCGTTCGATCAGGGCGACATAGGCGGCGGGGTCCATGCCCGGCACGGGCCGGACATGGGGGGCGATTTCCTCGGCCTCGACCTTGCGGAAGAGCGCTCCGATCAGCGGGTGCTCCATGCAGCCGGAAATCGTCTCAACCGACAGAACCTCGCCGGGATTGGCGATCACCTGATGCCCGGCGTTGAGGATGCGGATCTTCATCGCCTCATAGTCGTGGACATCGGCGGTAAAGGTCGCGCCGACCCGGTCCCAATCGGGTCGTCCGGCGCAGAAATCGTCCTCGATCACCCATTGGCGGAAATTCTCATGCGTCACCGGGACCTGATCGGCGATCCCGAATCCCCGCGCCAGCGCCAGTTCGGCGGGCCCGGTGGCGGGGACGATGCAATCGACCATCGAATTGGGAAAGGCGCTGTTGGCCGCGATCCAGTCGGCAAGGCCGGGGTCCGAGAGGCGGGCAAGGCCAAGGATCGTCTGCCTCAAGACCCGGCCATTGCCCTGAAGGTTGTCGCAGCTCTGGCAGGTGAAGGCCCCCTGCCCGGCGTCGCGGCGCAGCTTCAGCGCGGCGATCATCGGGGGTTCGAGCTCGAAGCGCAGGAAGTGCACGG
>DAIOXI010000084.1:0-2772 GCA_036758045.1 Albidovulum sp. | reverse complement strand
AGCGCGGCGATCATCGCGCCGAAGGCGGTGCGCGGCGTCGCGGGATTGGCCGCGTCATGGGCGATGTCGGGATGGGCGGCATCGAAGCTGCCATTGGCGGGGTCGATGTAATAGCCGCCCTCGGTCACGGTCAGCGACACGATGCGGATCGCCGGGTCGGCCATCTGGCGGATCAGCGCGGCGTTGCCGTCCTCGACCGGGACATAGCCGATCATCGCGCCCGTCACCTCGGCCGACTTGCCCGAAGGGTCCAGTTCGATCAGCGTCGTCAGGCAATCCTGCGCCAGCATCTTTTCGCGCTGGACCGCGTCGGCGGGGCGCACACCCGCGCCGATGATCGCCCAGTCGAGGTTCAGGCCCTGATCGAAAAGCCGGTGCAGGTACCACGCCTGATGGGCGCGGTGAAAGTTCCCCAGCCCGATATGCACGATCCCCGGCGTCAGGCGCGCGCGGTCATAGCGCGGGCCGCGAACGCCCTCGGGCAGGTCCTTCAGCGCGGCATTCGACAGTTTCATTCCGCCCCCCATCACGCGATCCTGAGCCCCTTGTCGTCGAAGCGGTGCAGCTTGTCCGCCTCGGGCGTCAGCCAGAGGCTATCGCCGTGATGCACGTCCACCTCACCGCCCGAGCGCACCGTCATCAGGCCCAGATCGGTGTCCACATGCAGGAAGGTGTCGGACCCCAGATGTTCGCTGACCATGACGGTGCCTTTCCAGGCGCCGCTGTCCTTGCCGATCGTCACATGTTCGGGCCGGATGCCGATGGTGGTGGCATCGTGCTTCGCGGCCTCGGCGCCTTCGATGAAGTTCATCTTCGGACTTCCGATGAAGCCAGCGACGAACTTGTTGCGCGGGCGGTGGTACAGTTCCAGCGGGCTGCCGACCTGTTCGACCACGCCCGCCTGCAAGACCACGATCTTGTCGGCCATGGTCATCGCCTCGACCTGATCATGGGTGACGTAGATCGTCGTCGTCTTCAGGTTCTGGTGCAGTTCGGTGATCTCAAGGCGCATGTTGACGCGCAGCGCCGCGTCAAGGTTCGACAACGGTTCGTCGAACAGAAACGCCGAGGGGCTGCGCACGATGGCGCGGCCGATGGCGACGCGCTGGCGCTGGCCACCCGAAAGCTGCCCCGGCCGCCGGTCGAGGTAGTTCGACAGGTTCAGGACGCGGGCGGCGTAATCGACCTTTTCGTCAATCTCGGCCTGCGGCACATTCGCCATCTTAAGCGGAAAGGCGATGTTCTTCCTGACCGTCATATGCGGGTAAAGCGCGTAGGACTGAAACACCATCGCCAGCCCGCGTTTCGCGGGCGCAAGCTGCGTCGCATCCGCGCCGTCGATGAAGATCCTGCCCGAGGTCGTATCCTCCAGCCCCGCGATCAGGCGCAGAAGCGTGGACTTGCCGCAGCCCGAGGGGCCGACGAAGACCACGAATTCCCCGTCCTCGACCTCAAGATCCAGCGGCGGGATGACGCTGACATCGCCGAAGCGCTTCTCGACTTTCTGAAGGTTGATCTTGCCCATTCTCGTCCCCCTTATTTCACCGCGCCGAAGGTCAGGCCGCGGACAAGTTGCTTCTGGCTGAACCAGCCAAGGATCAGGATCGGCAGGAAAGCCATGACCGAGGCCGCCGAGAGTTTCGCGTAGAAAAGGCCCTGCGGGCTGGAAAACCCGGCGATGAACTTGGTCAGGGGCGCCGCGTTGAACGCCGTCAGGTTCAGCGTCCAGAAGCTTTCGTTCCAGGCCAGGATGACGTTCAGCAGGAGCGTCGAGGCGATCCCAGGCACCGCCATGGGCGTCAGGACATATACGATCTCGTTGAACAAGGTCGCCCCGTCCATCCGCGCGGCCTCGAGAATATCGACCGGGATCTCGCGGAAATAGGTGTAAAGCATCCAGATGATGATCGGCAGGTTCATCAGCATCAGGACGATCGTCAGCAGGAACTGCGTGTCCAGCATCTTGAAATAGACCGCGATCAGGTAGATCGGCACCAGCACGCCCGCCGCGGGCATCATCTTCGTGGACAGCATCCACATCAGCAGGTCCTTGGTCCGCGGCCCGTGGACGAAGGCCATCGCCCAGGCCGCCGGGATCGCGATGATCATGCCAAGGATGGTCGAGCCGAAGGCGATCACGACGGAATTCCAGAAGAACTGGCCATAGCCGCGTTGCTGGATGACGGTCCGGTAATTGTCGAAGGACCAGTCGAAGTTCAGAAAGACCGGCGGCGAGGCGACCGCGACCGGCTCGGGCTTGAAGCTCGTGAGGATCGTCCAGAGGATCGGGAAGAAGATGATCAGCGCCACGATCCATGCGGCGGCGGTGTTGACGGTCTTGCGGGCGGGGGTGACGGCGCGGGCCATGTCTTTCTCTCCCTCAGTCCAGGTTCTTGCCGATCGCCTTCATCAGGAAGATGGCGACGATGTTCGCGAGGATGACGGCGACGATGCCCCCGGCGGCGGCAGTGCCGACGTCGAAGTCCAGAAGCGCCTTCTTGAAGATCAGGAACGGTAGCGTGGTAGAGGCCGTGCCGGGACCGCCCGAGGTGGTCACGAGGATTTCGCCGAAGATGCCCAGCAGGAAGATCGTCTGGATCAGCACGACGACGGTGATCGCCCGGCTCATATGCGGCAGCACGATGTAGAAAAAGCGTTTCAGCGGCGGCGCGCCGTCCATTTCGGCCGCCTCAAGCTGTTCCCCGTCCAGCGATTGCAGCGCAGTCAGAAGGATCAGCGTGGCGAAGGGCAGCCATTCCCAGGCGACGATGG
>DAIOXI010000083.1:10385-11944 GCA_036758045.1 Albidovulum sp. | reverse complement strand
AGCGAAAAGACGATGATCGGCAGGTTGTTGTCGCGCGCAAGCGCGATGGCCGAGGCATCCATGACACCCAGATGCCGTTGCAGCACCTCGTCGTAGCTGATCGTGTCATAGCGCGTGGCGTCGGCGTGCTTCTTGGGGTCCCTGTCATAGACACCGTCTACCTTGGTGCCCTTGAAGATCGCCTCGCAGGCCATTTCATTGGCGCGGAGCGTCGCGGCGGTGTCGGTGGTGAAATAGGGGTTGCCGGTGCCGGCGGCGAAGATGCAGACCCGCTTTTTCTCCAGATGCCGGACGGCGCGGCGGCGGATATAGGGTTCGCAGACCTGATCCATCGGGATCGCGCTGAGGACGCCAAGCTGTTCCAGCGCCGCCTGCATCGCCAGCGCGTTCATCACGGTGGCGAGCATGCCCATATAGTCGGCCGTCGTCCGCTCCATCCCCTGCGCGGAGCCTTGCAGGCCCCGAAAGATGTTGCCGCCGCCGATGACCATGCAGATCTCGACCCCCAGATCGTGGACCGATTTCACTTCCGCCGCGATGCGGGCCACGGTCGGGGGATGCAGGCCATAGCCCTGATCGCCCATCAGGGCTTCCCCCGATATCTTCAGAAGAACACGGTTGTACTTCACCTTTGGCTCTTCCGACCCGTTCATTCCGCGCTCCGCTTGCTGCCCCGCAACTTCCGGCGCAAAATGAAGGAAATCCCCGCCGGGTTCAACCACCCGGCGCCCGCTTCGGCATCACGGCGTCGGGCGGGCGGCGGGAATGGTTCAACAACGGCGGGCAGGCGCTTGATTCCATGGCATGAAATCTCCTCCGGCCAGCCGGTCCTGATTGCCGGGCCGACGGGTTCGGGCAAGTCCGCGCTGGCGCTGGAGATTGCCGAACGGCGCGGTGGCGTGATCGTCAATGCCGACGCGCTTCAGGTCTGGTCCTGCTGGCGGGTTCTGTCCGCGCGCCCCGATGCGGGCGACGAGGCGCGCGCGCCGCATCGGCTTTACGGCCACCGCGCCCCCGGTCAGGACTATTCCGTTGGCCACTGGCTGCGCGAGCTGGCGGGGCTTCTGGAGGCGGGCGCGCGGCCGATCATCGTCGGCGGCACCGGGCTTTACCTGACCGCGCTGACCGGCGGGCTGGCCGAAATCCCGCCCGTTCCGGCCGCGATCCGGGCCGAGGCCGATGCCCGTCTTGCCGGGGGCGGTCTGGCCGCGATGATCGCGGACCTGGACCCGGAGACCGCCGCCCGGACCGACCTGCACAACCCCGCCCGCGTCCAGCGCGCCTGGGAGGTGGCCCGCGCCACCGGGCGCGGGCTGGCGGAATGGCAGGCCGAAACCGGCGCCCCCCTCCTGCCGCTGGACCGCGCGCATCCCCTCCTCCTCTGGCCCGATCGCGACTGGCTGGCGCGGCGGATCGACGCGCGTTTCGACCGGATGCTTGAGGGCGGCGCGCTGGAGGAGGTACGGGCCGTCCTGCCGATCTGGGACCCCGCGGCGCTTTGGGCCAGGGCCATTGGCGCGCCGGAACTGGTCGCCCATCTGCGGGGGGACCTGCCCCTT
>DAIOXI010000083.1:8624-10375 GCA_036758045.1 Albidovulum sp. | reverse complement strand
ACGAGGCCCGCTTTCGGGCGCAGGCGGCAAGCCGCCAATACGCCAAACGCCAGCGCACATGGTTCCGCCGGCGGATGCGGGACTGGACCACCATCGCCCTGCCCTGAGGCTGCGGCAAAGTTTTCTCTTTGTTTACGTGGCGTTTCTACATAGACTTGCGCGCGACACAGACACCTTGCGGCCGCGACAGCCGGCCGGAACCGAGGATACGGGACCGTTGAAACTCTTCTCCGGCACGCCTCTGGCGCAGTTCTCCAAGCAGCCGGAAAAGTCGGCGCGCGCGCCGCATAACCTTGCCGCGCTGCCCGCGGCGCCCGAAACCTCGCCGGTCCGTATCGTGCCCATCCCGCGCCTTGCCGCAGGCGGCCGCTGGCGGGTCGAGGCGATGCGCTCGCTCTCTGAACCGCTGCTCTTGTGGTTCACCCGCGGTCAGGGCCGGATCACGGTCGGCGGCATCACCCGCGGCTTCGGCGCCCATAACGCGATCTTCATCCCGCCGGGCTGCATGCACGGGTTCGAACTTGGCGCGCAATGCTACGGCACGGCGGTCTTCTTCGGCCGTGGCGGCGCCTTCGACCTGCCCAAGGAACCGCAGCATCTGCGCATCCGCGATGTCGGCCCGCAGGCGGAACTCTCCGGCCTGATCGACAATGTCCAGAAGGAACTGGAATGCGGCCGTCCGGGCGCGGAGAAGGCCGCGCAACACCATATGGGGTTGCTTTGCGTCTGGCTGGAACGCAACATGGCCAGTGCGGGCGATGAGGGCAAACGCCCCGACGCCGCCCGCCGCCTTGCGCGCCGCTTCGCGGACCTTCTGGAACGCGACTTCAGGACCGGCAAGGGCGTGGCGGACTACGCCCGCGACCTTGGCGTCACCCCGACGCATCTGACGCGGGTCTGCAACCAGACCTGCGGGCGATCGGCCTCGGACCTGCTGCACGACCGCCTGTGCTTCGAGGCGCGGATGCTGCTCAGCGAAACGAAGCTGCCCGTCGCGCAAATCTCCGAGGCGCTGGGCTATACTTCGGCGGCCTATTTCACCCGCGCCTTTCAGCACCGGACCGGCAAAACCCCGACGGCCTTCCGACGCCAGGGTTGAAATCCACAACAACGATGTTGCAGGATGACGCAAAACTTATGCGTCACGTCGTTTTCCGCCATTGACGTAGCGATCGATAAAATCGCACTTTGCTTGCAGGCGATGACGTGCCCGCAAGCAAGCCGGATCAACCGGCAGAGGGTCAGAAACGTCGCCAATCGCAGGGAGAAAAGCGAATGACCAAACACTTCACCCCGGAAAAACTGCATCCAGCGATCCGCGGCTACGCGAAAGAAGTCGCGGAAGGCACGCTCAGCCGCCGGGAATTCCTGACCCGCGCCTCGGCGCTGGGCGCCTCGTCGGTGGCGGCCTATGGCCTGCTTGGCCTGAACGCCCCGGCCCGCGCGCAGGAGACGCCGCAGATGGGCGGCACGCTGCGGATGCAGATGGAAACCAAGGCGCTGAAGGACCCCCGCACCTGGGACTGGTCGCAGATCGCCAATTTCGGTCGCGGCTGGCTGGAATATCTGGTGGAATACAACGCCGACGGCACCTTCCGCGGCATGTTGCTGGAAAGCTGGGACGTCAACGACGACGCCACCGAATACACGCTTCATGTCCGCCAGGGCGTGAAATGGTCCAACGGCGATGACTTCACCGCCGAGGACGTGGCCAACAACATCACCCGTTGGTGCGATTCGACGGTCGAGGG
>DAIOXI010000083.1:2160-8614 GCA_036758045.1 Albidovulum sp. | reverse complement strand
CCGCCCGCATGGGCACGCTGGTCGATCCCGACACCAAGGTCGCCCGCGACGGCGCGATCACCGTCGTCGATGCCAACACCGTCAAGCTGACCCTGACCGCGCCCGATATCACCATCGTGTCCGGTTTCGCCGACTATCCGGCGGCCGTCGTCCATTCGAGCTATAATGGCGGCGACCCGGCGGAAAACCCGATTGGCACCGGCCCCTACATGCCCGAGACCAACGAGATCGGCGTCAAGCAGGTGCTGGTGAAGTCCGACAAGCCCTGGTGGGGGACGGATGTCTATGGCGGCCCCTATCTGGACCGGATCGAATATGTCGACCTCGGCACCGACCCGTCGGCCTATATCGCCGCCGCCGAATCGGAGGAGATCGACGCGACCTACCAGACCACGGGCGAGTTCGTGGAAATCTTCGACGGTCTCGGCTGGGGCAAGTCCGAAGCCGTCACCTCGGCCACGATCTGCGGTCGCTTCAACCAGCTTTCCGACCTTTACAAGGATGTGAAGGTGCGCAAGGCGCTTCAGACCGCGGTCGACAACGCGCAGGTTCTTGAGCTTGGCTATGCGGGGCTCGGCACCGTGGCCGAAGACCACCATGTCTGCCCGATCCATCCGGAATATGCCGAACTGCCGCCGATGGCGATCGACCCGGCCGCCTCCAAGCAGGCGCTGGCCGATGCGGGCCGTGCCGACACGGAGTTCGAGCTGATCTCCATCGACGACGACTGGCAGGCCGCGACCTGCGACGCCGTCGCCGCCCAGCTGCGCGACGCCGGTGTCAACATCAAGCGGACGATCCTGCCCGGCTCGACCTTCTGGAACGACTGGACGAAATACCCGTTCTCGGCCACCGAATGGAACATGCGTCCGCTCGGCGTCCAGGTCCTTGCCCTGGCCTACAAGTCCGGCGCCGCCTGGAACGAAACGGCGTTCAGCAATGCCGAGTTCGACAGCCTCCTGGATGAGGCGATGTCGATCGCGGATGCCGACAAGCGCCGTGAGGTGATGGCCAAGATCGAAAAGCTGATGCAGGACGAAGGGGTGATCATCCAGCCCTACTGGCGCTCGCTCTACCGCCACTTCACCGACAAGGTGAAGGGCTGCGATATGCACCCGACCTTCGAACATCACCATTACAAGTGGTGGATGACGGCCTGATCCATCGTTCCGGGGGCGGCCTCGCGCCGCCCCCGACCGCCCTTCCATGACGGCAGGCGCCCAACGAACCTGCCGCGCAAATTGACTCACGCCGCGAGGGCGTGACCGGATGGGGATTATCAATGCTGAAATTCCTGCTTCGCCGCCTCGTCACGATGATTCTGACGGCGCTTTGCCTGACATTCATCGTCTTCTACCTCACCAACCTTCCGCCGAACCTCGAAAAGGTTGCCAAGTCCGAGCTTGGCGCAAGGATCAGCGATGCCGAGGTGGAAAGCTGGCTGGACAAATACGGCTATACCCGGCCGCTTCTGCTGCGCTACGGCGAATGGCTGGGGGTGGCGCCGGGCTGGACCGGCACCGATCAGGGCGTCAGCATCGGGCGTTGCGTGAAACGCGGCGCGGATCTTGACAGCGCGCCGGAATATTGCGGCGTCCTTCAGGGCTCATGGGGCTTTTCCACCGTTTTCAAGGACAATGTCGGCGCGATCATCTCCACCCGCCTGACACTGACCGGGATCCTGATGTTCTGGGTCATGGTGCTGATGGTGCCGACGGCGCTGCTGATCGGCATCCTTGCCGGGATGCGCGAGGGGTCCAAGCTTGACCGTTCCCTTTCCACCTTCTCCATCGCCACCTCGGCGACGCCGGAATATGTTTCGGGCGTCATCCTGATCGCGGTCTTCGCCTCGTCCATGGTCGGGCTGAAATGGTTCAAGGGGACCGCCACCAGCGCCATGGACGCCCCGAATTTCGAGAACTTCTTCCTGCCCGTCCTGACCGTCGCGCTTTACGGCATCGGCTATATCGCCCGCATGACCCGCGCCTCGATGACGGAGGTGATGACGGCGCAATATATCCGCACCGCGCGGCTGAAAGGCGTCAGCTTCCGCAACGTGGTGATGAAACACGCGCTGAGAAACGCGCTGATCGCGCCCTTCACGGTGATCATGCTTCAGTTTCCCTGGCTCCTGAACGGCGTCGTCATCACCGAAACGCTTTTCAATTACAAAGGCTTCGGCTGGACGCTGGTCCAGGCGGCGGGCAACAACGACATCCAGTTGCTGCTCGGCTGTTCGGTCGTCGCCGTCATCGTGGTTCTGGTCACGCAGTTGATCTCCGACATCGGCTACGTCTTCCTCAACCCGCGCATCCGCATTTCGTAAGGGGGCAAGACCATGGACATGCTGACCTGGACCGGCGCCCTTTCGGCCCTGAACCCCGTGCTGATGATCGTCGCGGGCCTCCTCGTGATCGCGGTGGTGCTGCAGATCCTGACCTCTTTCTTCGCGGCCGATCCGGGCATCACCGCCAACCCCGCCGGCACCGTCGCGGCGCAGGGCGGGATCTACGGGCTTGCCGAACGCGCGGTGCGCTGGCTGTTCATCGCCCTGGTGGCGATCTGCGCGATCTACCTTGTCGCGGGGATCGTGATGCCGATGGGCAAGGCGGGGATCGTCGGCGCAATCTCGAAACGCCTGCTGCCCGTCTGGATCGCGCTCATCGTGCTCTTCGCGCTCTCCTTCAGCTTCCGCCGCAAGCTGGGCCTTTACGGCAAGCTTTTCGACTCCACCATCGGCATGATCGGCTTTGGCATGGTGATGTTCTGGGTCTTCACCGCGCTTTTCTCGAACCAGATCATCACCTCCGGCGTCCTCGACCAGATCGCACAGCTGAAGAACAAGGCCCCCGGCAGCCCGCTGCCCGACGGGAGCGGCTGGTATCTTCTGGGCGGCGACCACCTTGGCCGCGACGTCTTCAGCCGCATGATCAAGGGCAGCCTGATCGTGATCGAGATTGCGCCGCTCGCCACGCTCTTCGCCTTCATGGTCGGCATCACGCTGGGCCTGCCCGCGGGCTATTACGGCGGGCGGCTCGACGCAGGCCTCTCCTTCCTCGCCAACCTGATCCTGGCCTTCCCGGTGATCCTGCTTTTCTACCTGCTGGTCACGCCGGAAATCGTGACGACCGGCCTGCCGCAATTCATGGCCGTGGTCCTTTTCCTCTTCCCGCTGATCTTCCTGGTGGTGCTGCTGAACTCGCGCTATTACGTCCAGCCCCCGCGGCGCAACATCATGATCGCGGCGGTGGTGATCCTCGGCGGCTGGGTCTACCTCTCGCTGATCTCGACGCCGGACACGCGCATCTCCTTCCTGCCGCGTGCCATTGACCTCTTCAACGTCCCGCCGAACATCCTGATCGTCTTCGTCTCGGTCGTCTTCGTGAACTCGCCCACGGTGTTCCGTATCGTCCGGGGCATCACGCTTGACATCAAGACGCGCGACTATGTCTCCGCCGCCCAGACACGCGGCGAGCGGCCCTGGTACATCATGCTGTGGGAGATCCTGCCAAATGCGCGCGGGCCGCTGATCGTCGATTTCTGCCTGCGCATCGGCTACACCACGATTCTCCTCGGCACGCTCGGCTTCTTCGGCCTCGGCCTGTCGCCGGAAAGCCCGGACTGGGGCTCCACCATCAACGCGGGCCGCAAGCTCCTGACGATCGCGCCGCACCCCGCCATCGTACCGGCGCTGGCGCTTCTCAGCCTTGTGCTCGGCCTCAACCTGCTCGCCGACGGGTTGCGTGAAGAAAGCCTGAAGGATTGACGATGGGGCCTGTGCTTCTTCGTTGTTCAAATACTCCGGGGGTCCGGGGGCAGCGCCCCCGGCCTCGCAGAGAGGGAGACGATCAATGACCAAATGGGACTATGACGGCCCGATCCTTGAGATCGACAACCTCTCGATCTCCTTCTTCACCCGGCTGAGGGAAATCCCGGCGGTGATGGATTTCTCCTGCACCGTGCAGCCGGGCGAAGCGATGGGGCTGGTGGGCGAGTCGGGTTGCGGCAAGTCCACCGTCGCGCTCGGCGTCATGCGCGACCTCGGCAAGAACGGCCGCATCGTCGGAGGCTCGATCAGGTTCAAGGGCCGCGATCTGACGACCATGTCCGAAGAGGAACTGCGCGAGATCAGGGGCTCCGAGATCGCGATGATCTATCAGGAACCGATGGCCTCCCTGAACCCGGCGATGAAGATCGGCCAGCAGCTCATGGAAGTGCCGATGATCCATGAGGGCGTGTCGAAGGCCGAGGCCTGGAAACGCGCGCTCGAGGTCGTGACCGACGTGCGCCTGCCCGACCCGGAGCGGATGCTGAAAAGCTACCCGCACCAGCTTTCGGGCGGGCAGCAGCAGCGCATCGTCATCGCCATGGCGCTGATGACGAAACCGGCGCTTCTGATCCTCGACGAACCCACCACCGCGCTCGATGTGACGGTCGAGGCGGCCGTGGTCGATCTGGTCAAGGACCTTGGCAAGAAATACGGCACCTCGATGCTGTTCATCAGCCACAACCTCGGCCTCGTGCTGGAGACCTGCAACCGGCTTTGCGTGATGTATTCCGGCGAGGCGGTGGAAACGGGATCGATCAAGGACGTGTTCGACAAGATGCGCCACCCCTATACGCAGGCGCTTTTCCGGTCGATCCCGCTGCCGGGGGCCGACAAGAATTCCCGCCCGCTGGTGGCGATTCCGGGCAACTTCCCCCTGCCCCACGAACGCCCGCCGGGCTGCAATTTCGGCCCGCGCTGCGACTATTTCGAAGCCGGCCGCTGCGACGCGCAAGAGATCCAGATGGCCCCGGTCGAGGGCCAGGACCGCCACGACACGCGCTGCCTGAAATTCAAGGAAATCGACTGGAACGCGCCGCCCGAAGTGGCCGCGAAACAGGAAAAGACCCCGGTGGGCGAGGTCGTGCTGCGCATGGAGGACCTGCGCAAATACTATGAGGTCAGCGCCAACGCGCTTTTCGGCGGCGGCGATACCAAGGTCGTCAAGGCCAACGAAACCCTCAGCTTCGAGGCGCGCGAGGGCGAAACGCTCGCCATCGTCGGCGAAAGCGGTTGCGGCAAATCGACCTTCGCCAAGGTTCTGATGGGGCTGGAAACGGCGACTGCCGGGACCATCATGCTTTACGACAACGAAATCCAGTCCACCCCCATCGAAAGCCGCAACACCGAAACGGTGTCGGGCGTGCAGATGGTGTTCCAGAACCCCTTCGACACGCTCAACCCCTCGATGACCGTCGGGCGCCAGATCATCCGCGCGCTGGAGATTTTCGGCGAGGGCAAGAGCGACGCCGAGCGGCGCGAAAGGATGCTGGAGCTTCTCGACCTCGTGAAGCTGCCCCGTGCCTTCGCCGACCGGATGCCGCGCCAGCTTTCGGGCGGGCAGAAGCAGCGCGTCGGCATCGCGCGGGCCTTTGCGGGCGGGGCGAAGATCGTGGTGGCGGATGAACCCGTCTCGGCGCTCGACGTGTCGGTGCAGGCCGCGGTGACGGACCTGTTGATGGAAATCCAGCGCAAGAACAGGACGACGCTGCTCTTCATCAGCCATGACCTGTCGATCGTGCGCTATCTCAGCGACCGGGTGATGGTGATGTATCTCGGCCATGTGGTCGAGCTTGGCACCACCGATCAGGTCTTCGCGCCGCCCTACCACCCCTATACCGAGGCGCTTCTGTCCGCCGTGCCGATCGCCGACACGCGGGTGAAGAAGAAGCATATCGTGCTTGAGGGCGAAATCCCGTCCGCCATGAACCCGCCCCCCGGCTGCCCGTTCCAGACCCGCTGCCGGTGGAAGTCGAAGGTGCCGGGCAACCTGTGCGAAAGCGAGGTGCCGCCGGTGCAGCGGCTTGGCAATGGCCATCAGGTCAAATGCCACCTGTCGGAGGCCGATTTCGCCTCGATGGAGCCGGTTATCGAGGTCGCGGCCGAATAAGCCGCGGCAGGATCAGGACCGTCGGGCCGAGGCGGCGTATCTCGGCCCCCGTCCCGGCCTTGAACGTGGCAAGGCCCGGCGCGGCCCCTGCATCGACGTGACCAAGACAGAGCGCGTCAAAGCCGTCGTCCTGCAAGTCGCAGGCCGCACGCCACAGCAAAAGCCGGCCCGCATTCCGCCGTCGCCCTTCGTCCCCCGACCAGGCGATATGATAGCTGGCCCAGGGCCGGTGCATCAGGATCATGATCCCCGCGACCCGTTCCCCCGCCACCCAGGCCTCATAGAGCCGGAAATCCTTCGGCGCCGCCGCGCGCCAGCTTTCGGCAAAGGCGGGCCGCAGGGTGCGATAGCCGCGATCCCGCCGCTGCTGCCCCTCGGCGGCATAGAGCCAGCCTGCATCGGCGCGGGCGCTGGCGCGGATCGTCAGCCCGGCGTTCTCCCGCTCCGCCTTGGTCAGCTTGTTGCGCCATTTCGGGTCGAGCGCGGACCGCAGCGCGACGCGGTCCCCCGGCAGGTGC
>DAIOXI010000083.1:0-2150 GCA_036758045.1 Albidovulum sp. | reverse complement strand
CAGACCAGAGCGTACCGCGCGACATAAGCGTCTGGCCGGGGCGCGACACGACCAGCGCCCGCGCGACCGGCCCGCCGCCCTGCCGCCATTCCGCCCAACGCACCTGACGCCCGAAACGCCGCAGCACCGCGCCATAGGTCGGATGCTGCTGCATCGGCATCCCGCCGCCGCAGAATCCGGGTTCGGAGAGATCACTTTTCGCAGAGAAGTTGTGCCACATCAGATTCATGGCAAAATTAAGGCAGCATAAACCTAACACCACGCTAATATCGACCCATGAGCGCGATTCGATCCCATACGCCCGCAGAGGCGACCGCCCCGGCCCCGCGGCTGACCTTCAGTGGCGCGCTGCTTCTCGTCTCGGGCTTTTCCACCTCGCTGATGGTGGCCGCCACCGGCTTCACCGTCGCGATGACGATGGTCTGGCCGAGCTGATCAGCGGTAAAGCAGCGACCTGCCATTGTGGAACAGATGCACCTTCTCCGGTGCCGCCGTCAGGCTGACGGTCGTCCGCCGCAGATTGGCGTGGATGCCGGGCAGCTTCGCGATCAGCCCGTGATCCGAGCCGTTCCGCTTGAAATAAAGCTGCGTGACCTCCCCCAGCGCCTCGGTGATCTCCACCTGACCGGCAAAGATCGCGTCGCCCTCGGTCGGGATGAAATCCTCGGGCCGAATGCCGGCGCGGACCTTCAACCCCTTGTCGCTGTCCCGCGTCGGCACCGTTGATCGCGCCAGGCCGCCGCCGTCGATCTGGACCACCGTCTCGGCCCCGGTCTCGACGATCTCTCCGTCCAGAAGGTTCATCGCGGGCGAACCGATGAACTGGGCGACGAATTCGTTCTCCGGCCGCTCGTAAAGCTCAAGCGGCGTGCCGACCTGGCCGATGCCCTCGCCCACGGTCAGCACCACGATGCGGCTGGCCAGCGTCATCGCCTCCACCTGGTCGTGCGTGACATAGATCATCGTCGATTCCGGCATGTTCTCCTTCAACTGCGCGATCTCGATCCGGGTCGCGACACGCAGCGCCGCGTCGAGGTTCGACAGCGGCTCATCGAAGAGATAGACCTTCGGCTCGCGCACGATGGCCCGCCCGATCGCCACCCGCTGCCTCTGCCCGCCCGACAGCGCCTTGGGCAGCCGGTCGAGATAGGGGGTCAGTTGGAGAATCTCCGCCGCGCGGGTGATGGCCTTGTCGATCTCCTCGGGCGACTTGCGGGCGATCTTCAGCGAAAAGGCCATGTTCTCGCGCACCGTCATGTGCGGATAAAGCGCGTAGGACTGAAACACCATGGCGATGCCGCGTTCGGCGGGCGGCACGTCATTCATGCGCTGGCCGTCGATCTCAAGCACCCCGGAGGTGATCGTCTCAAGCCCCGCGATCATGCGCAGAAGCGTCGATTTCCCGCAGCCCGAGGGTCCGACAAAGACGATCAGCTCCCCCTGCTTGATGTCGAGGTTGATGTCCTTGAGGATCTTGACCTCGCCATAGGCCTTCTCCACATGCGTCAGTTTCAGATCGGCCATCCGCCCGCCCCTCCCTTATGATTTCGCCTGAATCAGCAGGCAGACCTGCCATGGATCAAGCGCCACGGTCCCGTCGCGTTCGGGGGCAGTGCCGCCAAGCTCTGCCCCGATCTGGTGCCAGCCGTCACCCGGACCTGCGATCTGCGCCGCCCGGTCAGACAGGTTGACGGCGACAAAGATCCTCTCCCCCCCGCCGCTGCGGATGAAACGGATGACCTCGCCCTCGGCGCGCATCTCCTCCATCGTGCCGGACCGCAACGCGGGATGGGCGTGGCGCAAGGCGATGGCGCGGCGGTAATGCGCGGGCAAGGCGCCGGGGTCACCGGCCAGCGCCGAAACCGCATGGGCAAGATGATCTGCGGGCACCGGCAGCCAGGGCCGCGCGTCGGAAAAGCCGCCATTGAGGTTGTCGCGGTCCCAGACCATGGGTGTGCGACAACCGTCGCGGCCCTTGAACTCGGGCCAGAACTCGATCCCGTAGGGGTCGCGCAGGTCCTCGAAGGCCAGGTCCGCCTCGGAAAGCCCCAGCTCCTCGCCCTGATAAAGGCAGACCGACCCACGCAGGCAAAGCAGCAGCGTGGCATAGGCTTTCGCCGATGCCTCGTTCAGCCCCCAGCGGGTGAAGT
>DAIOXI010000082.1:0-11947 GCA_036758045.1 Albidovulum sp. | reverse complement strand
ACCCATCTGCGCGCCGCCGCGATCTTGTCCTCCTGAAAGATGATCCGCGACTTGATGAACCACAGGAACGCCGCCGCGATCAGCCCGCCCAGAAGCGGTGAGATCACCCAGCTTGCCGCGATCGCCCCTATCACCGGCCAGTTGACCGCCGCCACGCCGGCCGCGGCGATGCCCGCGCCCATGACGCCGCCCACGACCGAATGGGTGGTCGATACCGGCGCCCCGATCCATGTGGCGAGGTTCACCCAAAGCGCCGAGGACAGCAGCGCCGCCATCATCGCCCAGACGAAGATCGTCGTATTGGCCATGCTGTCGGGCGTCACGATCCCCTTGGAGATGGTCGAGACCACATCCCCGCCGGCGATCAGCGCGCCACCGGTTTCGAAAATCGCGGCGATGACGATGGCGCCGGTCATGGTCAGCGCTTTCGCCCCCACCGCCGGACCCATGTTGTTGGCAACGTCGTTCGCCCCGATGTTCAGCGCCATATAGGCCCCGAAGGCGGCCGCCACGACCACGATCAGCGTATGGTTGGTCTGGCCGAAGAACAGCGCCGCCCCTAGCCCCGCCAGCACGATGAAGACCAGTGCGATACCCGGCGCGACCAGCGGCCGGGCGGCATAGCTCGCCGCCGATTCCAGCGCCGAGAAGCGGCCAAGATCGCGGTCGAGCGTCTCAAGATGGCGGGCTTCAAGATCGTTTTCGGCCATGAATCAGGCTCCCCCGGAGTGTTCAGGGCTGGGTACGCGGGGCTTGGGCATAAATCAACAGCCGCGCCGGACCTTGCGGCAAACCGCCCCAAGCGGTGCGCGGCGGCAACGCGGGCCGCCGCAGTCGGTCGCTGTCGATCAAGGTGGTGCCCGGGGCGGGACTCGAACCCGCACGGCTTGCACCGGAGGTGTTTGAGACCTCTGCGTCTACCATTCCGCCACCCGGGCACTGTGGGCGGGAATAGCCGTCCGCCATCAGCCTGACAAGGGCTTTCGTACCCTTAAGGCCCCCCTTACAGCGCAGCCGCGCCGAAGGTATCGCAGGCGTCGATCTGCCCCGCCTTATAGCCGGTCGCGAACCAGCGTTGGCGTTGTTCCGAAGTGCCGTGGGTGAAACTGTCCGGCATGGGCCGCCGCCCCGCCTCACGCTGAAGCGTGTCGTCGCCGATCCGCGCCGCCGCGTTCATCGCCTCGGCAATGTCGCCCTCTTCGATGGAGCCGAAGGTCGCCGCAGCGTTGCGCGCCCAGACACCCGAAAGGCAATCGGCCTGCAGCTCGATCCGTACCGAGAGCGCATTGGACTCCGCCTCGCCCGACCGCTGGCGCAGCGCGTTGACCTTGCCGAGAATCCCAAGCTCATCCTGCACATGGTGGGCGACCTCATGGGCCACGACATAGGCCGCCGCGAAATCGCCGCCCGCGCCCATCCGTTGCGACAGGGTGACGAAGAAATCGGTGTCCAGATAGACCTTCTTGTCGATCGGGCAATAGAACGGCCCCGTCGCGCCCGAGGCGCTGCCACAGGGCGATTGCGGCACCTGCTTGTAAAGCACCAGCGTCACCGGGTCATAGGCGCCGCCAAGCTGGTTTTCAAAGATATTGGACCAGACCTCCTCGGTATCGGCCAGCGTGACCGACACGAATTCGGCCGCCTGCTGGTCGGCCTCGGTGATCTCGACATCGCCCGAACTGCCGATCTGCCCGCCGCCCTGCTGAAGTACCGCCATCGGATCGCCCCCCAGCGCCCAGACCAGAAGCGCCACGACGACAAGGCCAAGACCGCCCCCGCCCACGGCGGCGCCCCGGCTCATGCCGCGACGGTCCTCGATATTGCTGCTGCCACGACGGCCCTGCCACCTCATATCCACCCCCGGATTGACCTGTTCCCGCTGAACAATCCCACGATACCCCGACAACTCCGCCGGTTGGAAGCGTGTTCCGCTTGACCTGCGGAAATGCGCATGGCCTAAGGGCGCCGAATTGCAGAGGCAGTCACCATGATCCGACCCCTTTACGACTGGACGCTGCGGCTTGCCGACAGCCCGAACGCCCTTGTGGCGCTTGGGATCATCTCCTTCATCGAAAGCTCCTTCTTCCCGATCCCGCCCGACATCCTGATGATCCCGATGATCATCGCGCGGCCCTCGCGCGCCTGGCTGATCGCGACCGTGGCGCTGGTGACCTCGGTCCTGGGCGGGCTTTTCGGCTATTTCATCGGCGCGGTCCTCTTCGACACGGTCGGCCAGCCGATTCTCGATTTCTACGGCAAGGCCGAGGCGGAGGAGGTCTTCGCCCAGAAGTTCAACGAATACGGCGCCTGGGCGGTGCTGGTGGCGGGCGTCACGCCCTTCCCCTTCAAGGTCATCACCATCATGTCGGGCTGGACCGGGCTGTCGCTGCCGGTCTTCATCACCGCCTCCATCCTCGCGCGCGGGCTGCGCTTCTTTGTCGTCGCCGGGCTTTTGTGGAAATTCGGCGCACCGATCCGTGATTTCATCGAAAAGCGGCTTGGCCTTATGTTCACGCTGTTCATGGTCATCCTGATCGGCGGCTTCTTCCTGGTGAAATACCTGTGACACGCAATCGGCTTATCCTTCTGGCGGCGGGCGGCTCGGCCGCGATGCTGCTGGGCGCGTTCTTCTTCCAGATGCTCGGCTACCCGCCCTGCAAGCTCTGCCTCTGGCAACGCTGGCCACATGGCGCGGCGATCGCGATCGGGGCGCTGGCGGTGCTGACGGGCCTGCGCTGGCTGCCATGGGCGGGCGCGCTGGCGGCGCTGACGACCGGCGGGATCGGCGTCTACCATACCGGCGTCGAACAGGGCTGGTGGAAGGGGCCGACCACCTGCACCTCGGGCGACGCGCTGAGTTTATCGACCGGCGACCTGCTGGGACAGATCATGACCGCGCCGCTGGTGCGCTGCGACGACATCGCGTGGAGCTTCGTCGGCCTGTCGATGGCGACCTGGAACGCGATCCTCTCGGTGATCCTCGCCGCGATCTGGGTCGCGGCCGCGCGCCGTGCCTAACGACGCCCGGCGCGGCGCGTCGTCAGCATCAGGCTGGTTTCGCTGGAACTGGCGCCGTCGAAGCCGCGGATGCGGAACAGAACGGCGTCGAATTCCTCAAGCGTGCGCGCGCCGATCTCGGCGATCAGATCCCAGCGGCCATTGGTGGAATGCACCGCCAGCACCTCCGGCAGGCCGGTGATGCGCGCCATGATGCGTTCCGCGCCGCGCCCCTCGATCCCGATCATCATCAGGCCGCGCACCGGCATCGCCGTCACATCGCCGCGCGTGACGACGGTAAAGCCCTGAATCTCGCCCCCCGCGATCAGCCGGTCCATCCGCGTCCGCACCGTCGTCCGCGACAGGCCGAGGCTGGCCGAAAGTTCCGAATGCGAGGCCCGCCCGTCGCGGCGCAGCGCAGAGATCAGGTTCTGGTCGGTACTATCCATTTCGCCGCTTTTTCCCATCGGTTTGTTCAATACCCTCAGCATACCGGCAAAACCTGCCCTTACAACCTTCACATTCCGGCAGCATTCTTTGCACCAAGTGACAGGAGTTCCCCCAATGAGACCGAAACCGATTCTGATCGGCGCCCCCATCGACAGCGGCCAGAAGCGCGAAGGCTGCCTGATGGGTCCCGCCGCCTTCCGCGTCGCGGGTATCGCCCGCAGCCTGGCCGAGCTTGGGGTGGAATGCGAGGACTGGGGCGACGTCACCCAGGGCCCGCGGCCCGAGGTGACCTGCCCCAACCCCGCCGTCCACCACCTCGCCGAAACCGTCGCCTGGACCCAGGCGCTGGCCGCGCGGGCGGAAAAGGCGATGGGCCGGGGCTTTCCGATCTTCATGGGCGGCGATCATTCCCTGTCGCTTGGCACCGTGGCCGGTGTCGCGGCCCATGCGAAGGCCGTGGGCCGGCCGCTCTTCGTCCTCTGGCTCGACGCGCATTCGGATTACCACACGCCCCTGACGACGCAGTCGGGCAACCTGCACGGCACGCCGGTGGCCTATATCGCCGGGCGCCCCGGCTTCGACGCCTTCCCGCCCTTCCCGGCCCCGGTCCCGGCGGAGCGCATCTGCCTTTACGGTATCCGCTCGGTCGATCCGGCGGAACATGCGGGGCTTCTGGAGACCGACATGACGATCTGCGACATGCGGGTGCTGGACGAACAGGGCATCGTCGCCCCCCTGCGCGGCTTCCTCGACGGGGTGCGCGCGGCGAACGGACTTCTCCATGTCTCGCTCGACGTCGATTTCCTCGACCCCGCCATCGCGCCCGCCGTCGGCACCACCGTCCCCGGCGGCACAACCTTTCGCGAGGCGCATCTGGTGATGGAGCATCTGCACGAAAGCGGGCTTGTCACCTCGCTCGACCTCGTCGAACTCAACCCCTTCCTCGACGAACGCGGGCGGACCGCGCGTCTCATGGTCGAACTTGTCGGCTCGCTGATGGGCCGCAAGGTGTTCGACCGCCCGACACGGAGCTTCGGATGGCCCTGAACATCGTTCCTTTCGTCAGCGTTGACAACATGATGCGCCTCGTTCTTCAGATCGGACCTGAAGAGATGATGCGCGCCATCGCGGGCTATATCGAGGCCGATTTCCGCCGTTGGGACAGCTTCGACAAGACCCCGCGCGTTGCCTCGCATTCGGACGTTGGCGTGATCGAACTGATGCCCGCCTCGGACGGGGAGCTTTACGTCACCGCCTTCGGTCTTCTCGCCGAGGTCGATACCGGCTACCCGGTGCTGCTGACGGAAATGACGATCCTGACGGCGCTGCGCACGGCCGCCATGTCGGCGCTCGCCGCCAAACACCTCGCCCCCGCGGGCGCCACCACCATGGCGCTGATCGGCAATGGCGCGCAGGCGGAATTCCAGGCGCTGGCCTTCAAGGCGATCTGCGGCGTGACCCATGTCCGGCTTTACGACATCGATCCTGGCGCAACGGCGAAATGTGCAAGCAATCTGGCCATGTCCGGGCTGAACCTCACGCAATGCACAAGCGCCGAACAGGCGATGGAGGGCGCGGGCATCGTCACCACCTGCACGGCCGACAAGCAATATGCCACGATCCTGACCGACAACATGGTCGGCCCCGGCATCCATATCAACGCGGTCGGCGGCGACTGCCCCGGCAAGACGGAACTGCACCGCGACATCCTTTTGCGCAGCACGATCTTTGTCGAATACCCGCCCCAGACGCGGATCGAGGGCGAGATTCAGCAGCTTGCCCCTGACCACCCCGTGACCGAGCTTTGGCAGGTCCTCACCGGCGCCGCAAAGGGCCGCCGCGATGCGCAGCAGATCACGCTTTTCGACTCTGTCGGCTTCGCGATCGAGGATTTCTCGGCGCTGCGCTACGTCCACGACCAGCTCAAAACCCATCCCTACAGCGAGCCGCTGGACATGATCGCCGACCCCGACGATCCGCGCGATCTTTACGGGATGCTGCTGCGCGCCAAGGCCAAAGCCGCCTGACCGCCCTTACATCTTGCCCGAAATACCTCGGGGGTGCGGGGGCGGCGCCCCCGCCCCGCACCAAAGCCGCTTGCGCAGCGCGGGCCAACACCCAAATCCAGCGCCATGACACATGCGCATCAACGCCTTCTCATCATCGACTTCGGCAGCCAGGTCACGCAGCTTATCGCGCGGCGGTTGCGTGAGCTGAACGTCTATTGCGAAATCCACCCCTTCAACCGGGTGGATGACGCTTTTCTCAAGGAATTCGCGCCGAGGGCGGTGATCTTCTCCGGCGGTCCGGCCTCGGTCTTTGCCGAAGGGGCGCCGATGCCGCCCGCGGGGGTCTTCGACCTTGGCGTGCCGATCCTTGGCATCTGTTATGGCCAGCAGGTGATGATGCACTGCCTAGGCGGTACCGTGGAACGCGGCCATGGCACCGCCGAATTCGGCCGCGCCTATGTCACGCCGAAGGGTGACCCTCTGCCGCTGCTCGACGGCTGGTTCGCCGAGGGGCGTGAACAGGTCTGGATGAGCCACGGCGACCATGTGTCGAAACTCGCCCCCGGCTTTCAGGTCTACGGCACCTCGCCCAACGCGCCTTTCGCCATCACCGCCGACACCACGCGCAACTTCTACGCCGTCCAGTTCCACCCCGAGGTGCATCACACGCCGAAGGGCGCGAAACTTTACGAGAATTTCGTGCGCCTCGCGGGGTTCACCGGCGACTGGACGATGGCGTCTTACAAGGACGACGCGATCGAGAAGATCCGCGCGCAGGTGGGCACCAAGCGTGTGATCTGCGGCCTTTCGGGCGGGGTCGACAGTTCCGTCGCCGCCGTCCTGATCCATGAGGCGATCGGAGATCAGCTCACTTGCGTCTTCGTCGATCATGGCCTCATGCGTCTCAATGAGGCGGATGAGGTCGTCACGATGTTTCGCGACAACTACAACATCCCGCTGATCCATGCCGATGAAAGCGCGCTGTTTCTCGGCGCGCTCGAAGGCGTTTCGGACCCCGAGGTCAAGCGCAAGACCATCGGCAAGCTCTTCATCGACGTGTTCCAGCGTGAGGCGGCCAGGATCGAGGGGGCGGAGTTCCTGGCCCAGGGGACGCTCTACCCCGACGTCATCGAAAGCGTCAGCTTCTCCGGCGGGCCTTCGGTCACGATCAAGAGCCACCACAATGTCGGCGGCCTGCCGGAAAAGATGGGCCTGAAGCTGGTCGAGCCCTTGCGCGAGCTGTTCAAGGACGAGGTCCGCGCGCTGGGGCGTGAACTTGGCCTGCCGCCAGGCTTCATCGGCCGTCACCCCTTCCCCGGCCCCGGCCTTGCCATCCGCTGCCCCGGCGAGATCACCGCCGAAAAGCTCGACATCCTGCGCCGCGCCGACGCGGTCTATATCGACCAGATCCGCAAGCACGGGCTTTACGACGAGATCTGGCAGGCCTTCGCGGCCATCCTGCCGGTCAAGACCGTGGGCGTGATGGGCGACGGGCGGACCTATGACTACGCGCTGTCCCTGCGCGCCGTGACCTCGGTCGATGGCATGACGGCGGATTACTATCCCTTCACGCATGACTTCCTGTCGGAAACCGCCACGCGGATCATCAATGAGGTGCAGGGCGTCAACCGCGTCATGTATGACGTTACGTCAAAGCCACCCGGCACGATCGAGATGGAATGACCGACCGGCAGGAGAACGGCTGGAGCACCCATGACCACGACGCCCATGCGGCGGTGGCCGCGATCGTGCCGATCCACGGCACCCCGTTTCAGCCGCCCTCCGCGGTGAAGCCCGCGCTGATCCTTCAGGCGCCGGAATAGGCGGAGCGCCGCGCGGGGGCGTCAAGGGGGCTTTCCGGCCCCCGCGCCCTGCCCTATCGTCACCCGATGGCGCGCCTGACCCTGACCGGATTCCTGATCTGCCGCAGCCTCGAAGAGGCCGACCGGGTATCGCAGCTTTTGCCCGAACACATCCGCCTGACCCGCGCCGAGCCCGGCTGTCTGAAATTCGAGGTGTTCCGCTCGCAAGCCGACCCGGTGCGCTTTGCCGTCAGCGAGGTCTTTCGCGACCGCGACGCCTTTGACGCGCATCAGGCGCGCGCGGCGGCGACGATCTGGGCCAGGGGAACGGCGGGCATCCCGCGCGATTACACGATCAGCGAGGAACGGCCCGAGGGGCGCGGGTAGCGGCGGTCAACTGCCAAGAATGGCGAGGACATAGCCCTTGGTCTCGGCATAGGGCGGTACGCCGCCATGCTTCTGCACCGCCTCCGGCCCGGCATTATAGGCGGCAAGGGCCAGCTTCCAGTCGCCGAAGCGGTCATACATCATCCGCAGATAGCGGGCGCCGCCGTTGAGGTTGTCCTGCGGGTCGGCGATGTCCACGCCCAGCCGCCGCGCGGTCGCCGGCATCAACTGCGCAAGGCCCGTCGCGCCCTTGTGCGACACCGCCGTGGGATTCCAGCCGCTTTCCTGCTGCACGAGGCGGACGAACAGGTCCTCGGGCACGCCATGCCTGCGCGCGGCGGCCTTCGCGACCTCAAGATAAGCGCCGCGATAGCGCCCGGTATAGGTCGGGATCGCCGTGTCGGCCCTGCCCTGCTTGCCATGCGGCGTCAGCTTGACCGAGGCCTCGTATTGCGTGGCCGCGCGGCTGTCGAGAACGCGGGTCTGCTGGCGGAACTGGTCCAGGCGCGAGGTGAGACCGGCGCGGGTCTTCTTCGGCAGGCTCAGCCCTTCGGCCAGCGCAGGCGCGGCCTGCCCCGAAGCCATCAGCATCACCGTGATCGCCGCGATCTGCCGCGCAATGCGCATCCGTCCCCCGAGCCCGCCGTTTCGCGGGCCGCACTATAGCCGATAATCGCGCCGATACCAGCCCCGCGCGCGCCCTGCGTCAGCCCGCCGCGCGGGCCGGTTGCGGGGCGGCGGCGATCTGACCGTCAAGCAGTTCCTCGATCAGGATGCTGACAAGCTGACTTCGGCCGCTGACGCCTGCCTTGCGGTAGACGGAGTTCAACTGGGTCTTGATCGTGCCTTCGGCCGACCCGCGCGTGGCGGCGATGTCCGAGATGCTCTTGCCCTTGATGGCAAGCTCGGCCACCGCCGCCTCGGCCGGGGTCAGGCCCCAGTCGTCGAAATAGGCCGTCATCGCGTCGCGCATCGCGCCCGAGGCGATCGTCAGGACCCGTTCGGTATGGGCCTGCTGGCGCAGGATGGTGCGCAGATAGGAAGCCTCGAACACGATCGCGCCGACGAGAAGGACATTGGCCAGCGTCTCGGCCACCAGATGCCGCGACAGGGTCGAACCATAGCTGCCGTCGAGATAGTCGAACCAGACATCGACGACGAAAAACGCCGCGCAGGCCGCCTGGACCAGCATCAGGCCGATGATCACGGCCCCCTTGAGCCGTCCGCCCTGCTGCATCATTGCCCCCGCTCTTTTGCCAACGCCTTCGCCATTTCCAACCATCGCGCCCCGGACGCCGCCGCGCAAGGAAAACCGCCCGGCCCGGTCGCGCTTTACGGGTTATTTACCACGAAGCTTCCTTGTAGACCCCCGGAAGGTTAAGAAACCGGAACAGATTCGAAGGGAGAACGATTCATGGCGGGATCGGTGAACAAGGTCATCCTGATCGGCAATCTCGGGCGCGACCCCGAGGTCCGGTCCTTCCAGAATGGCGGCAAGGTATGCAACCTGCGCATCGCCACCTCGGAAACCTGGCGCGACCGCAACACGGGCGAGCGCAAGGAGCGGACCGAGTGGCATTCGGTGGCGATCTTCTCCGAGCCACTGGCCAAGATCGCAGAGCAATACCTGAAAAAAGGCTCGAAGGTCTATATTGAGGGGCAGCTTGAAACCCGGAAGTGGCAGGATCAATCCGGTCAGGATCGCTACACGACCGAAATCGTGCTGCGCCCCTATCGCGGCGAGCTAACCCTTCTCGACGGCCGCGATGGCGGCGGTTCGGGCGGCGGTGGCGGTGGCTATGGCGGCGGTTACGAGGATGACCGCGGCGGTTATGGCGGCTCGGGTGACGGTTTTGGCGGCGGGTCGGGTGGCGGCGGGGGCCGCGCCGACCTGGACGACGAAATCCCGTTCTGAGGGAGAGCCTTCGAAGCGGCGGGGGGCCAGCCCCGTCGTCCATTGCTCCTCGGAGCAATGGCGCACCAATGGACGACCCCCCGGAGTATTTTTGCAACGAAGAAGCAGGGAGGCGCTTGCTTCAATCCTTATCCTCGTGTTCGGTCAGCGGCTGGCCTGCCGCGAAGATGAACCGAACATGAACGGGCCATATCGCGGCTGTTCACCTTGGCTGTGACACAATCAGGGAACGATCTGTAGCGGAACCCCGACTCCTCAAGGAACCAAGGGGGACTGCTGCCACGAGGGAAGTGGACGGACGGCACATGGCATATCGCGAAGGTTTCGAAACGCACATGACGCCATACGGACCCCGGACCGGGAAGCGGGACCGGGCGCCCCTGGCGGCGCAGGCCCGGACCTTCGCGGTGTCGCGGTTTCAGCCCGTCGGGGAAATTCTGGCGGAAGCTCAGTTGTTCGACCGGATCGCAGACGCCGCCTGACCCGCGCCGCCGCGACCTGTCGCGCCCCGTGAGGCGGTCGCGAGGCGCCGCCTAGCGCGCCCGCAGCGCCTCTTCCAGAACCGGCTTCACCGCATCGCCGGGCACATCGCTGGCCAGGAAAGCCGCGCCGATCCCGCGCGCGAGGATGAAGCGCAGCTTGCCGTCCACCACCTTCTTGTCCTGCGCCATCAGCGCCAGAAGCCCATCGGCATCGGGCAGATCGCCCGGAATGTCGGCCAGATCGGCCTTCATCCCCATCGCCCTGAGATGGGCGCGCACGCGGCTTGGCTCTTCCTGACTGCAAAGCCCCATGCGCTGACTCAGCTCAAACGCCAGCGCGCAGCCGATCGCCACGCCCTCGCCATGCAGAAGCCGGCCGGAATAGCCGGTCGCGGTTTCCAGCGCGTGACAGAAGGTATGGCCGAGGTTGAGAAGCGCGCGGTCGCCCTCTTCCGTCTCGTCCCTCTCCACGATCCGCGCCTTCATCTCGACCGAGCGGCGGACGGCGTACTGGCGCAGCGCCATGTCTCCCGAGGCCAGCGCCGGGCCGTTGCGCTCAAGCCAATCGAAGAAGGCGGCATCGCCCAGAAGCCCGTATTTCACCACCTCGCCATAGCCCGAGAGGAAATCGCGCGGCGTCAGCGTGCCAAGGACGCCGATGTCAGCCAGCACCAGCGACGGCTGGTGGAAGGCGCCGATCAGGTTCTTGCCATGGGTGGAGTTGATGCCGGTCTTGCCGCCAACCGAACTGTCGACCTGCGCCAGAAGCGAGGTCGGGATCTGCACGAAGCGCACCCCCCGGCGCAGGACGGCGGCGGCAAAGCCCGCAAGATCGCCGATCACGCCGCCGCCGAAGGCGATCACCACATCGCGGCGCTCGACCTTTTCGGCCAGAAGCCAGTCAACGGCGCGGGAAAACTGGTCCCAGCCCTTCGTGGCCTCGCCCGCGGGCAGCGCCAGCGCCGTCATCGCCACGTCCCCCAGCCCGGCACGCAGGGCATCAAGGTGCAGCGCGCCCACCGTTTCATCCGTCAGCACCGCGACGCGCGGGCGTTTCAGAAGCGGCGCGATCTCTGCCCCCGCGCGGTCGATCAGCCCGGCCCCGATGCGCACGTCATAGCTGCGCGCGCCCAGATCGACATGGACCGTCTCGCCTGTTCCCGACATCGTCACCTTACCCCCACCTCGCCATGAGCCTGCAATGCCGCGATCACCTTGGCCGCCATCTGGTCGACCGTATAGGCGACCTCGGCCTCGACCACCACGGCGGCCTCGGCATAGATCGGGGCGCGCTGTTCGAGAAGTGCGGCCAGCGTGCCCTTCGGATCGGCGGTGCGCAGCAGCGGTCGGGTCGTCTTGTGCTTGACCCGGTTCCAGAGCAGTTCCAGATCGGCCTTGATCCAGACCGCGACCCCGTGTTCGGCGATGGCGGCGCGATTGGCCGGGGCAAGGTAGGCGCCGCCGCCGGTCGACAGGATGCAGGGCGGGCCGGAGAGAAGCCTGTTCAGAACCTCGCTTTCGCGGGCGCGAAAGAATGCCTCGCCATCGCGTGCAAAGATCTCCGCCACGGTCATGTTGGCGGCGCGCTCGATCTCATCGTCGGAATCGACGAAAGGCACCGAGAGAAGCCGTGCCATGGCGGTGCCGACGGCGGTCTTGCCCGCCCCCATCATGCCCACAAGCACGACCGTTTTCTTCAGCCTGCGCCCCAACCTGCCCCTTTCCGCCCGGAGGGGCGCCAGCCCGCCGCCGGGACGGCAGTCTCCTGCCATTGGTGAAACTTTCCGCCCTGAATGGCGTGAATTCGCCGGAATTGCCATATATATGTTTCCGCGAACAGCCTTTCCGGGTAGAGAAGGCAGGCGCCACAGGCCGGGATCGGGCAGGACCCGGCAAAGACAAGAA
>DAIOXI010000081.1:10516-12013 GCA_036758045.1 Albidovulum sp. | reverse complement strand
ACCCGTCCTCGCCGGTATAGCCAGAGCGGGAAATCCACAGTTCCGCCGTGTCCCATTGCCGGATCGCGACATCCATGAACCGCATCTCCACCACATCTGGCACCAGCCGCGCCAGCGCCGCCTCGGCCGCCGGTCCTTGCAGCGCCAGAAGCGCGCGGTCGGCGACCATGCCCAGATCGCAATCGGGCAGACCGGCGGTCAGATGGGCGAAATCGGCCTCCTTGCAGGCGGCGTTGACCACCAGAAAGAGGTGATCGCCCCGGTTCGCGACCATCAGGTCGTCGAGGATACCGCCCGCATCATTGGTGAAAAACGCATAGCGCTGCCGCCCCTCGGCCAGCCCCGCCACGTCCACCGGCACCAGCCGTTCCAGCGCCAGCGCCGCCTCCTCGACCCGGCCCGATCTGGCGGTCAGCAGGATCTGGCCCATATGGCTGACATCGAACACCCCCGCCTGCGCGCGGGTGTGCAGATGTTCCTTCAACACCCCCATCGGGTATTGCACGGGCATCTCATAGCCCGCGAAGGGAACCATCTTCGCGCCAAGCTCCAGATGCAGATCGTAAAGAACCGTTCGTTTCAGGTCGGCCATCGCCGTCCTCCCCTGTCTCGCCGGTTCACTGGGTCCGGCATCGCCTCCGGGCGTAATCCGCCCGCACCGATGCCCCCTCTGTCCCTTCGCCTGAGATCGTTATCCCTTCGGCGCCCCGGCCCGCAGCCGAGATCTCTCCAGAGTTTTCGTGGCCAGGCCGGTCCTTGCGCCTGAGAGTTTACAGGGGCGGTTGCTCCTTCGGCACCGGCGCGGGGGTAGCCCCGACCGGATTCTCCCGAACCTGACGCCCCTCGTTACCCCGGATTTGCGGCCTTCGGCAAGAGGGTATGCCATGGGATACGACACTTTGGCGCAAGTGAGCGACACCCTTGCGCCGCACCGCCCGGCCGGGTCATATCGCGCCATGACCGACCACCACCCCGCCTTCTTCGGCTACGGATCGCTCGTCAACCGGGCGACGCATGACTATGCGCCCGCCACCCCCGCCCGCCTCTCTGGCTGGCGCCGGGTCTGGCGGCACACGCGGCTGCGCGACTGGCCCTATCTCTCCGCCGAACCCGCCGCGGCGGAGATCGACGGTCTGATCGCCGCCGTTCCGGGCGACGACTGGGCCACCCTCGACCAGCGCGAGGCCGCCTATCGCCGCCATCCCCTCGCCCATGACCGCCTCACCACCGCGCCAGACTGGGCGCAGCGGATCGAGATCTATGCCGTGGATGAGGCGCATGGCCTGCCGCCGGGCGCCCACCCGATCCTGCTCAGCTATCTCGACACCGTGGTGCAGGGCTTCCTGCGCGAATTCGGGCCGGCCGGGGTCGCGGGCTTTTTCGCCACCACCGCCGGATGGGGCGCGCTTCTCGACGACCGCGCCGCGCCGCATTACCCGCGCAGCCAGCCCACCACCGCCGCCGAACGCCGCCTTGTCGATGACCATGCCGAGGCGC
>DAIOXI010000081.1:5097-10506 GCA_036758045.1 Albidovulum sp. | reverse complement strand
CATCCTGATCCCCGGAGACCCCGATGCGAACCGATTTCGACGCCGAGCTTGAGGAGCGCCTTCTGCGCTACGCCGCCATCGACACCCAGAGCGATGAGGCCTCCGACAGCCAGCCCAGCACGGCGATCCAACTGAACCTTTCGCGCCTGCTGGAACAGGAACTGACCGCCATCGGGGCGAAGGACGTGCGCCTGACCGATTACGGCGCGGTGCTTGCGACGATCCCCGCCACCGTACAGGGCGCGCCGGTGATCGGGTTCCTCGCCCATGTCGATACCGCCCCGCAGTTCAATGCCACCGGCGTCAAGCCGCGCGTCCACCGCGCCTGGGACGGCAGCGCCATCACCTACCCCGACGCCCCCGACCTGCTGCTGTCGCCCGAGACCTCCGCCTATCTCGGCACCAAGACCGGCGACGACATCGTCACCGCCAGCGGCGCGACGCTGCTGGGCGCCGACGACAAGGCCGGGGTCGCGATCGTCATGACCGCCGCCCGGCACCTTCTGGCAAACCCCGCGATCCCGCATGGCAGGATCCGCATCGCCTTCACGCCCGACTAAGAGGTCGGGCGCGGCGTTGATCCCCGGCTGCCGAAGGACCTCGGCGCCGATTTCGCCTATACGCTCGACGGCGGAAAGCTGGGGGAGATCGAGTATGAAAGCTTCTCCGCCGACGGGGCCACGGTCACGATCAAGGGCGTCTCGATCCACCCCGGCTGGGCCAAAGGCAAGCTGGTGAACGCCCTGCATCTGGCCGCGAAAATCGTCCAGACCCTGCCACAGGCGACCATGACGCCCGAAACCACCGGCGGGCGCGATGGGTTCCTCCATGTCTATGAGATGTCGGGCAGCGCGGCCGAGGCGCGGATACGCCTGATCCTGCGCGATTTCGAGCTCGACGGCCTTGCCGCCAAGGGCGCGCTTCTGCAACAGGTCTGCGCCGCCGTTCAGGCGGGCGAACCCCGCGCGCAGATCGCCTGCGAGGTCAGGCCGCAATACCGCAACATGCGCTACTGGCTGGAAAAGGACATGACGCCCGTCGACCTCGCCCGCGCCGCCTGCCGCGAGATCGGGGTCGATCCGGTCTCCGTCCCCATTCGCGGCGGCACCGACGGGTCCCGCCTGACCGAGATGGGCGTTCCCTGCCCCAACGTCTTCACCGGGATGCAGGAAATCCACGGGCCCCTGGAATGGATCAGCGTGCAGGACATGGCGGCGGCGACGAAGGTCTGCCTTAGGCTGGTGGAACTGGCTACCCGGTCGGATGGGCATATTGGCGATCCTGCAGCGGCCGCCCCGTAGGATGGGCGATGTCGCCCATCCCAGATCCGGCATTTACCCCCGCGCGCGGACCTTTTGCAAAAGCGGCATCAGCTCGCCCATGTCGGGCCCCTGCGCCTGCCCCGTGACGGCAAGCCTCAGCGGCATGAAAAGCCCCTTGCCCTTGCGGCCGGTCTTGTCCTTCACCGCCGCTGTCCACTCGGCCCAGCTCGTGTCGGAATAGGGCGGCGGCGGCAGAAGCGCCATCGCATCCTTCACGAACTCCGCATCCTCGGGCGCGACGACCGGCTCTGCCCCGTCGCGGCAAAGCGCCCACCAGTGGCCAAGGTCATCCAGCCGCGTGATGTTCTGCGAGGCGACGCGCCAGAAACGCTCCGCCATCTCCGCCGGCACGCCCAGCGCCGCGATCCTCTCCTTCACCGCCTCGAAGGGCAGCGCGTGGTTCCTCGCCCGCGTCAAGGGCCAGAGGTCCTCGGCGTCGAACTTCGTCGGCGCCGCGCCGAATTGCGACAGATCGAACCCGTCCGCGATCTCGTCCAGCGACATCATCAGTTCCACCGGCTGCGAGGAGCCAAGCCGCGCCATAAGGCTCAGGAGCGCCTCTTTCGCCACGCCCTCTGCCCGCAGGTCACGCAAGCTCAGCGTGCCAAGGCGTTTCGACAGCCCCTCGCCCTGCGGTCCGGTCAGCAGCGAATGGTGCGCGAAGGCGGGCGGCGTGCCGCCGATGGCGCGCATGATCTGCACCTGCGTCGCGGTGTTGGTCACATGGTCGGCGCCGCGCACGATATGGGTGATGCCCATGTCCACGTCATCGACCGAGGAGGCGAAGGTATAAAGCACCTGCCCGTCGGCGCGGATCAGCACCGGGTCCGAGACCGAAGCGGTGTCGATCGACACGTCCCCCAGAATGCCGTCCGTCCATTCCGTCCGCTGCTGGTCCAGCTTGAAGCGCCAGTAGGGGTCCTTTTCGGCGCGAAGCTTGTCCTTTTCAGCCGCCGACAGATGCAGCCCGGCGCGGTCATAGACCGGCGGCTTGCCCATGTTCAGCAGCTTCTTGCGCTTCAGGTCCAGTTCGGTCGGCGTCTCGAACACCTCATAAAGATCGCCCGAGGCGCGCAGCCCGTCGGCCGCCTCGGCGTAACGGTCCAGACGCTTCGATTGCTGCTCGATCCGGTCCCAGTGCAGGCCCAGCCAGTCGAGGTCCTGCTTGATCCCGTCGATATACTCCTGCTTCGAACGCTCCTGGTCGGTATCGTCCAGACGCAGGATGAACGTGCCGCCGGCCTTGCGGGCGATCAGGTAGTTCATCAGCGCGGTGCGCAGGTTGCCCACATGGATATAGCCGGTGGGCGACGGGGCGAAACGGGTCACGGTCATGGGTTGTCTCCTGTCAGCCCCCCTCTTTCACAGGACGCGGATTTTGTCCATATGAAGCCCTGGAACCGCAAGGACGGACGCATGAATGACTGGCTGGGGCGTGTCGCGCCCGATCTTGAGACGATCGAGCAGATGGCGCTGGACACCATTGCTGCGCTGCCGCCGCAATTCGCGGGCCCGGCGCGCGGCGTCATCGTGCGGGTCGAGGATTTCGCCCCCGATGAGGTTCTCGACGATATGGAGATCGAGAATCCCTTTGAGTTGACCGGCATCTATGACGGGATTCCGCTGACCGAAAAGTCGGTGATGGACGTGGTCGACCGGCCCGACATGATCTGGCTCTTCCGCCGCCCGATCCTTGACGAATGGGCCGAACGCGGCGACGTGAGCCTTGGCCAACTGGTCGCGCATGTGATGATCCACGAGCTTGCCCACCATTTCGGCTGGTCCGACGAGGAAATCGCCGCGATTGACAGGTGGTGGGAGTGAGACAGGATCAGAAATCGTCCAGTGGACGATTTCCCTGTCGAACGCCCGAGGCCCCTGCCGAGGGCAAGCGCCCGGGCGATCTTCCAGTGGAAGATCGTCAGCACCGAACGCCCGAGGTGCAAACCGAGGGCAACGGGAACAGAAATCGTCCAGTGGACGATTTCCCCGTCGAACGCCCGAGGTACAAACCGAGGGCCAGCGGGAATAGAAATCGTCCAGTGGACGATTTCCCCGTCGGACGCCCGCAGCCCCTTTTGAGGGCAAGCGCCCCCAATGCCCCACTTGGCAGCGCCCCCGCCCCGGCCTAGCCTTGGCTGCGACCCCAGCCCGAGGCAACCGATGATCCAGCCCCTTCTCGCCCTTCTTGCCTGTCAGCTTGCAGGTGAGGCCGCCGCCCGCGTGCTGGCCGTGCCGCTTCCCGGCCCGGTGATCGGGATGCTTCTGATGCTCGCCCTCCTTCTCGCCCTGCCGCGCTTCGTCACTTTGATGCGCCCGCTTGCGGAAGGCATCCTTGCCCATCTCTCGCTTCTTTTCGTTCCGGCGGGGGTGGGGGTGGTGGGCCATGTCGCCACGCTTGGCACCCAGGCGGTGGCGCTTCTGGTCGCGGTCGTCGTCTCAACCGTTCTGGCCATCGCGGCGGGGGCGCTGACCTTCGTCGCGGTGGCGCGGCTGACGGGGGCGGGCGATGACTGACCTCGCGACCTTCTGGTCCTACCTCTCGGAAGGGCCGCTTCTGTGGCTGACGCTGACGCTGGCCGCCTACCTTGCCGGGGACGCGGCCTATCGCCGGTCGGGGCGGAAACCTTACGTCAACACCGTCCTCGTCGCGGTGGCGATCCTGGCGCTGATCCTCTGGGCGACCGGCACGCCCTACGGCACCTATTTCGAGGGCGCGCAATTCGTCCACTTCCTGCTTGGCCCCGCCACCGTCGCGCTGGCGCTGCCGCTTTACGACAACCTCGCGCGCCTGCGCCGCGCCGCGCTGCCGGTCGTGGCGGCGGTGATCGTCGGATCGACCGTTGCCGCAGGGTCCGCTATCGCCATCGCGGCGCTGATGGGGGCCGAGGATCAGGCACTGGCCTCGCTGGCGCCAAAATCGGCCACCGCCCCGGTCGCCATCGGCATTGCCGAACAGATCGGCGGCGCGCCGACGCTGACCGCCGTGCTCGTGATCCTGACCGGCATCACCGGCGCGGTGATCGCCACGCCGCTTCTGAACGCGCTCGGCATCCGCGACTGGCGCGCGCGCGGGCTGTCGGTGGGGGTAGCCGCCCATGGCATCGGCACCGCCCGCGCCTTTCAGGTCAACCCCACCGCAGGCGCCGTTTCCGGCCTCGGCATGGCGCTGAACGCCGGCGCCACCGCCTTTGTCGCGCCGCTGATCCTTGATCTGTTCCGATAGGCCGACACGGGATTGTGATCCGCCCTCCCGCCCGGCGCGGCTACCCTTGAGGTATTAGCCCAAGGGAGAGACGACATGTTTTCAGGTCCGAAGCTGAGCCGCCGCCACGCCCTTCTTGCCGGGGCCGCCGCCCCCCTCGTGGCCCTTTCCACACGTCCGGCCGTTGCGAAGGCCGAGATGATGGGCATGGCCACCCCCGGTTTCAGCCGCTTCAAGCACGGCGATTTCGAGGTCACGACCCTTCTGGCCGGAACCCGGCCGGTCCCCGACCCGCACACGATCTTCGGTCTGAACGCCGATGACACGGCGTTTGCGGAAGCCTCCAGCGCCGCCCATCTGCCGACCGATGTCGCGCAATTCTTCTTCACCCCGACCCTCATCAACACCGGGGCGGAACTGATCCTCTTCGACACCGGCCTTGCCCCCGAAGGCATCACCGCCGCCCTTCAGGGCGCGGGCTACAGCGCCGATCAGGTCGATACCGTTGTCCTGACCCATATGCATGGCGACCATATCGGTGGCATGGCCGGGGATGGCGGCGCCACCTTCGCCAATGCCCGCTACCTCACCGGGCAGGTGGAATACGACCACTGGGCGGCGGCGGGGAATGAAGGCTTCGACACCAAGGTCGGCCCCTTCGCGGAAAAGTTCACCTTCCTGGGGGACGGCGGCAGCGTCGCGCCGGGCATCACCGCCATTGCCGCCTTTGGCCATACGCCCGGCCATATGGCCTATATGATCGAAAGCGGCGGCAAGGGCCTTGTCCTGATCGCCGACACGGCGAACCATTACGTCTGGTCGCTCGCCCGCCCGGACTGGGAGGTGAAGATCGACATGGACAACGCGATGGCAACCGAAACC
>DAIOXI010000081.1:0-5087 GCA_036758045.1 Albidovulum sp. | reverse complement strand
GAAACCCGGCGCCGTGTCCTTGGCATGATCGCCGCCGACCGGCTGCCCTTCATCGGCTATCACATGCCCTTCCCTGCCACCGGCTTCATTGACGCCGACGGCGACGGGTTCCGCTATGTGCCGTCCTCCTATCAGCTGATGCTTGGCTGATCCGGGCGCGGGGCCTTCACGGGCCCCGCCTTTCCTGCCAGTCTGGGGGAAGAGAGATGACCCGGACTGGCCATGACCCCGATCGTCACCGTCACGCTCAACCCCGCGCTCGACGTGTCCACCGCGACGGAGGCCGTCGTCCCCGGACGCAAACTGCGATGCGAGGCGCCCCGCATCGACCCCGGCGGCGGCGGCATCAATGTCAGCCGGGTGATCCGGCGGCTGGGCGGCCGCAGCCTTGCCCTCGTCGCGCTGGCCGGTGCGACGGGGGAGCGTCTGAAACAGGCGCTTGAGGCCGACGGCATCGCCGCCCGCTATCTGCGCGCCCCCGGCGAGACGCGCGAGAGCCTGTCGGTGATCGACCGCACGAGCGGTGAACAATACCGCTTTGTCCTGCCCGGAACGCCGTGGAGCGCTGAGGACGGCGAAGCGGCGCTGGATGCCGTCGCCGTCGCCACGCCCCCCGGCGCGCTGGTGGTCATGTCGGGCAGCCAGCCACCCGGCCTTGCGCCCGACCTGCCCGCCGAACTGGCCCGCCGCCTTGCCCCGAAGGGCGCGCGGCTTGTCCTCGACACCTCGGGCGCCGCACTTGCCGCCGCCCGTCACTCCCCGCACCCCGCCCATGTGCTCAGGATGGATGAGGTCGAGGCAGAGGCATTGGCGGGCCGCCCGCTGCCCGAACGCACCCAGACCGCCGATTTCGCGGAAGAGCTGATCCGCGACGGCGCAGCGCAGATCGTCATCATCGCCCGCGGCGCGGACGGCTCCGTCCTCGCCACCCAGGGCGCGCGCCATTTCTGCCGCGCGGCGCAGGTGCCGGTGAAAAGCAAGACCGGCGCGGGCGACAGTTTCCTTGCCGCCTTCACCCTCGCCCTCGCGCAGGGGGCCGACCACCCGGCCGCGCTCAGCGCCGCCGTCGCCGCCGCCAGCGCCGCCGTGATGACCGAGGCGACAGAGCTGTGTCGCGCCGAGGATGCTTTGCGGCTGATCGCCGATTGCCCCTCGACGCCGCTTTAACGGCCTACCCGCGTAGCTTCTTCGTCATCTCGACCAGACGCTTCGCCTGATGCGCGACCGCCGCCCGACCCTTGTCGTCGAACTGGCCCGCATTGGCGGAATAACCGTAGGGGTTGCCCCCCGCGTCATAGACCGCCTGAGCGGTATAGCCCGGCGGCACGAGAATCGCGCCCCAGTGCATCGCGCTGGTGTAAAGCGACAGCAGCGTCGCCTCCTGCCCGCCATGCGGGTTGCCCGCGCTTGTCGTCGCCGTAAAGGTCTTGTCGGTCAGCCCGCCCTTCTGCCAAAGCGGGCCGAGCGTGTCGATGAAGGCGCGCATCTGGCTGGCCACCACCCCGTAGCGCGTGGGGGCCGAGAAGAAATATCCATCCGCCCAGTCCATATCCTCGGGCGTGGCATGGTCGACATGGGCGGTCTTCTCGGCCTGGGCTTTCCAGGCGTCCTGCCCCTTCACGACCTCTTCCGGCGCGGTCTCGCGCACCTTGCGCAACCGCACCTCGGCTCCCGCCGCCTCGGCGGCCTTCGCGGCGGCCTCGGCGATGGCGTGGTTGGTGCCATAGGTGGAATAGTAGACAACGGCGATCTTCGGCTTGGACATGGAACCCTCCTGTTTAAACGGGTACCCCTGTGTAACGCGACGGCGCAGAAACAGTTTCACGCATCTACGAAGAAGCTCTGTGCGTTAGGGCACAAGTCTGGGCAGATCAGCGCCGACATTTCCGCAACCCGACAGCCACGGCCCAAGCGCGCCGACGCTCGCCCAGCGCCACAATCCTGCCCAACCCGCCCGGTAGATCAGCCAGAAGGTGAGTGCCAAGGAGCGAGCAGACGCATTGGGCAGATCAATTTCCCTGATGGTCACGGCGGTGGCGGCATTCCTTGCCGGTGCGGGCTTGTTCGCGATTGCAGCACGCGGGGCCAGGGCCGGAACGGCAGCTTGGCGTTCGCCTGTTTCGTCGCCGCACTAACGTTCCTGATGCCCGGACGACTGCGAAGGGCGGTGCGGGCAGGCGAACAGCCGCGCCTCAGGCCACTTGTCCGGCTGGGTGCCATCTGTGTCCTCTTCGTCCTTCTCATCGGGGCGGCCGTGACGGACCGGGCGGCGGGAGAGCGCATCCTCGGGCTCGTGCCTCACGCCGCGCTCTGGCCGGTGGCGTTGGCGTTTGCCCTTCTTTTCACGTTGGCCTTCATCCTGCCCGGCCTCGCCTACCTCACCGACCCGGTTGCACCTTCGCCGGTTCCGTCGGTACCCAAGGCCCCTCTCCCACTGCCAAAACTGGCATGGAGCGTGAAAGACCTCCGTTCCCCGGCACTGCGCCGTGTGCTGCAAACGGCGCTCTGGGCATATATCGCCCTTGTGGGTTTTGCCTTTTACGCTTGGGCCTTCGCCTCGGTCCTGCCCGATCCGTCAATCCTCGAGGCGAACCGCAAATACCTCATTGTGACGATCCTGCTTTCCACGCTCGTGATGGGTCTACCGATAGTCCGGGCCCGCCTGAGCGACGGCGCGCGGGATCGCCTGACCCATTTTCGTGTGAAAGTGCCGATATTGCTCGGATTACTCATCTCCAACGGGCTGGCGGCGGTGAACCTCCCCGAACGCGCCTTGCCGATCGCCGCGAACTGGGTCCTTGGCGATCGGGAGGAAAGCCGCGAGGTTCTGGTAGTGGAATCCAAGCCCCGGTCAGGCCAGCGCGGCTGCGGCGCCAAGATCGTGGTGCTGCTCAACCCAGAGACGGGGCGTCGATACGACCTCTGCCACATGCCGAAGCCGATCGCCGAAGCCGCGCGCCCAGGCGACAAACTCCTGCTTCACGGGCAAAGCTCCGGCTACGGGCTGGTTCTGGAACGCGCGACGCTGAAGGGTGCCGCCCGCCAAGGGGCCTAGCCCTCGTCACGCCAGCGGTTGACGATCGGATAGCGCCGGTCCAGCCAGAAGGCCATCGTCGTCAGCCGCGTTCCCGGCGCCGACTGGAACCGCTTGTGCTCCGAGATGTAGAGCAGATGCTCCACCTTCTTGACCGTGGCCCTGTCGAAGCCGGCGGCGGTGATTTCCGCCACCGACTGCTCGCCCTCGATCAGCCGTTCGAGAATCGCGTCCAGCACCTCATAGGGTGGCAGGCTGTCCTCATCCTTCTGGTTTTCCCGCAGTTCGGCCGAGGGTGGCTTGTCGATGACGCGGGGGGGAATGACCTCACCCGCCGGGCCCATCATCCAGTCACGATGATTGCGGTTGCGCCAGCGGCAGGTTTCGAAGACGCGGGTTTTATACAGGTCTTTCAGCGGGTTATATCCCCCCGCCATGTCGCCGTAGATGGTGCAGTAACCCACCGCGACCTCGGACTTGTTGCCGGTGGTCAGCAGCATCCCGCCGAACTTGTTGGAGATCGCCATCAGGATCAGCCCGCGCAAACGCGACTGGATATTCTCCTCCGCGATGCCGGGTTGGGTCCCGGCGAAAAGGCCGCCCAGCGCCGTCTCGACCGCATCGCGCGGCCCCTCGATCGGCACCGTGTCATAGGGGCATCCGAGCGCATCGGCGACCGCCGCCGCATCCTCAAGCGACTGGGCAGAGGTATATTCCGACGGCAGCATCACGCAGCGCACGTTTTGAGGCCCGATCGCGTCCGAGGCGATGGTGGCCACCAGCGCGGAATCGATCCCGCCCGACAGGCCAAGCAGCACCTTGCCGAAGCCGCTTTTGCGCAAATAATCCCGCAAGGACAAGACCATGGCGTGATAGTCCTGTTCCCAGTCATCGGGTTGCGGGGCCATCTCTCCCGGCAGAATGCGCCAGCCGTCAGCGCCGTTCTCAAGGTCCAGATGGGTGATCGCCTCGATCATCGGCGGCAGTTGCATCATCAGCTTGCCACCGGGGTTCAGCGCGAAACTCGCCCCGTCAAAGACCTGATCGTCCTGCGCGCCGACCGTGTTGAGGTAGATCAGCGGCAGCCCCGTCTCCACCACCCGCGCGACCATGTGCTGCATCCGCAGGTCGATCTTGCGGCGCCGGTAGGGGGAGCCGTTGGGGATGAACAGCACCTCGGCCCCGGTTTCCTCAAGCGTCTCTGCCACGTCCTCATGCCAGGCATCCTCGCAGACCGGCGTGCCAAGGCGCAGCGGGCCGATCCGGTAAGGCCCTGAAATCGGACCGGAATCAAAGATGCGCACCTCATCGAACACATCCTCGTTCGGCAGATGATGCTTCAGCATCTTCGCCTCGACCCTCCCGCCCCGCAGGATGAAATAGGCGTTGTAAAGCCTGCCACCCTCTGCCCAAGGCCCGCCGATGCCCAGCGCGGGGCCCTCCGTCACACTGGCAGCCAGCGCCTCTACCGCCGCCATCGCGTCGCGGTGGAAGGCCGGGCGGCGCACCAGATCCTGCGTCTGATAGCCGGTCACGAACATTTCAGGCAGCGCGACCATGTCGGCGCCCGCCGCCTTGCCCTCCTCCCAGGCCGCGCGCGCCTTGGCGATGTTGTCGGCGATCGCGCCCACGGTGGGGTTAAGCTGTGCCAGGGTCAGGCGTAATCTCTCGGCATCGGGGTCTCCCGCAGTCTTGGTTTCCCCCTCTCTTAGCAGAGTTGCCGGGCGGCGAAAGCCTGCACCGTCATCGCCGCCAATGTCTTGCCACTGCAAGGCGCGGGCTTTAGGTTTCTTGCCCGTGGGTAAGGCCGGTCCGGGCGGCGGGTTTCGCCGTGCCGCGAGCTGGCGACGAAAAGAAGAAGAGGTGGTCGGGTATGGGTCTGAAAGGCAGCATGGCGTTGCGGGGGCTGATCGCGGCGGCGATGATTCTGCCGCCCCTCGGCGCTCTCGCGCAGGATGTCGTCACCAAGGAATATGACGCCGGCGGGATCTATGAGGGCACCTTCAAGGACGGCAAGCAGCACGGTCAGGGCAGCTACAAGCTTCCCAACGGC
>DAIOXI010000080.1:2624-12076 GCA_036758045.1 Albidovulum sp. | reverse complement strand
GTGATGGGGCCGGGGTGGGTCACGCGGCCCTGCTCGCTCAGGTCGATCAGGTGGGCGAGGACATTGCGTTCGGCGGCGGGCAGGAGCGCGGGCGGGGTGTCAAGGTAGATGCTCCGCGCCAGGGTCGCGGCATTGGCGGGGCCGGAGGCGAGGGCGGCGAGGATCTGCGCCTCGCGCATCCGGCGGTGGGTGCGAAGCTCCGCGATCCGCGCCGCCGGATCGGCGACGGGGTCGCCATGGCCGGGATGGAAGCGCCGCGCCGGTTCCCTTGCCAGCCGGTCGAGGCTGCGGAAATAGGCGCCCATGTCACCGTCGGGCGGCGAGACGAGCGAGGTCGCCCAGCCCATGACGTGATCGCCCGAAAAGATCACCGGCCCGTCGGGCAGGGTGGCCGCGAAGCTGAGGTGATTGGCGAAATGGCCCGGCGTGTGGATGGCGCGGAGCGCCCAGTCGCCGCCTCGGACGATGTCGCCATCGGCCAGCGTCCGATCCGGGGCAAAGCCGGTATCGACACCCTCTCCGCCGCGCAAGAGCCCCGTGTGCGCCAGCGCCGCCATGGTGGCGGAGCGTCCGGCCCCGGCCCCGCCAAAGGCCAGCACCGGGGCGCCGGTGCGGCCCGACAGGGCGCGCGACAGCGGCGAATGATCGAGATGGGCGTGGGTCACAAGGATATGGCTGATCCGCTCCCCCGGCTCCAGCGCGGCCAGAATCGCTGCCATGTGGCGCGTATCGTCGGGGCCGGGGTCGATGACCGCGACGGCGCCGGAGCCGACGATATAGGTATTCGTCCCGCGACCGGTCATGGGCGAGGGGTTCCCGGCCAGTACCATCCGCAGCCCGGCCTCAAGCCGCGTGACCTTGCCCGTCGCGCCCTCTGTTTCGGACCTCTTCATCTTGCGCTTCCGCTTGCCCCCTGCGGCGGCTAGTCTGCCGCCATGCTGTCCCGCTGGATCAAGAATGTCATGCCGCGAGGCCTTTACGGCCGGGCCGCGCTTATCCTGATCCTGCCTATCGTCACCATCCAGCTTGTCGTGTCCATAGCCTTCATCCAGCGCCATTTCGAGGATGTGACGCGGCAGATGACGGAAAACGTCGTGCAGGATGTGGCGCTGATCCTCGACCGGGTGAATCGCGCGCCCGACCTCTCGGTGGCACAGGCGCAGGCGGCAGAACTCGCGGGGCCGCTGTCGCTTTCCGTGACGCTGCCCGCGCCTCGGGCCTCAGGCGACAGCCGGGTTTTCTACGATCTCAGCGGCCGGGTGGTGATCGCGACCTTGCGCGGCACCTTCCCGACGATCGGTGCCATCGACCTTTACGACCTGAAAACCGTGCGCATCACGCTGGGGACCGAATACGGCCCGATGCAGGTGGAATTGCCGCGCCGGCGGGTGTCGGCCTCGAACCCGCATCAATTGCTGGTCCTGATGCTGGTCACGGGGCTTTTGATGACGACCATCGCGTTCATCTTCCTGCGCAACCAGATCCGGCCGATCCGGCGGCTGGCCGTGGCGGCGGAAGCCTTTGGCAAGGGCAGGGTGGTCACCTACCGCCCGACCGGGGCGACCGAGGTGCGGGCGGCGGGGAATGCCTTTCTCGACATGCGGGCGCGGATCGAGCGCCAGATCGAACAGCGCACGCTGCTTCTGTCGGGTGTCAGCCATGACCTGCGCACCCCGCTGACGCGGCTCAAGCTTGGCCTTTCGATGCTCGATCCCGACGAGGAGGTGGAGGCCTTGCGGCGCGACACGGCGGAGATGGAGGGGCTGCTCGACAGTTTCCTCAGCTTCGTGCGCGACGAGGCTCAGGATGAGGTGCCGGTGCCGACCGATCCCGTGGCGCTGCTGCGCACCGTGGTGGAGGATGCGCGGCGCGGCGGGCAGAACGTGTCGCTGCATGCGGTCGAGGGGGCAGGGACGGCGCCCCTGCGGGCGGTCGCGGTGCGCCGGGCGCTGGCCAACCTGATCGGGAATGCGGTGCGCTACGGCACGCGGGCAGAGGTGTCGGTCGCCATCAGCGATCGTGCGGTGCGCTTTTCGGTCGAGGATGACGGGCCGGGCATCCCGAAGGACCGGCGGGAGGAGGCGATGCGCCCCTTCACCCGGCTCGACCGGGCGCGCAACCAGAACCTCGGCACCGGGGTCGGTCTCGGCCTTGCCAGCACCGCCGACATCGCGCGCGGCCATGGCGGGACGCTGCGGCTGACCGAGAGCGAAAGGCTGGGCGGCCTGCGCGCCGATCTGGTGCTGGCGCGCTGACCCGCCGGCGGGCCCGCCGTCCGGGCCGCGTTCAGGTGAAGCTCATCCAGATGATGACCCCCCAAAGCGCCAGCGACAGCACGATCGCGGGCAATATCCACCAGCCTGGCGGAAACGGCCGCTGATCCTCGAATTCATTCTCGCATTCCGGCGGTGGCAGGGGATCGCGCTCCTGCTGATACCAACGGTCAAGCGCTTCGGTCCAAAGCCCCTCGGCCGCTTGGGCGGCCTTGCGATCATTGCGGTGATCCACCATCTCAGTTTTCCCCAACTACCCGTCCCCAGCACTAGCGCGGAAGGTTTGAGGGAAGCTTAATGGCCGCGCGTTCCCCGGCCCGGCCCGCGCATGCGGCCTTTATTTCACCCGGCGGGCTTGGTACGAGCGCGCATCGCCCCAACAGGCAAGCGAAGCGAATGGCCGATCACAGCGACATGTCTCCCCGCACCGGCAAACCGGCCGACAGCCTGATCTGGCGGCTGATGAAGGACGGGCTGGCCTCGCAGAAATGGGTCTATGCCATCGGTATCGCCGCCATGGTTGCCGTCGCCGTCACCTCGGCGCTGACCGCCTGGGTGATGGAGGTGATCATCGACGCGCTGACCGACAGCGGCAACCGCGCGCGGGTCGCGGGCGCGGCGGTGCTGGTCATGGTGATCTTCGCCGGCAAGGGTATCGCGACCTATGTCCAGACGGTCGCCATGGCCCGGGCCGGCAACCGGATCGTCGCGGAAAACCAGTCGCGGCTTTACCGCAAGCTGATCCGGCAGGGCGTGTCCTTCTTCACCGTCACCGACAGTTCCGACATCCTTCTGCGCGTCACCCAGAGCGCGCAGCGGGCGCGGGCGCTGATCGACCTTCTGGTGACCTCGCTGGTGCGCGATCTGCTCACCCTGGTCGGCCTGATCGCGGTGATGGTCTATCAGCAGCCGGTGCTGTCCATGGTTTCGCTCATCGTCGGGCCGCTGGCGATGCTGGGCATCCGTGCGATCCTGAAGCGGGTGCGCGGCATCGTCGCCAAGGAACTGATGTCGCTGGGCGAGATCATGAAGGTGATGCAGGAGACTGCGAAGGGCATCCGCGTCATCAAGATATTCTCCATGGAACCGACGATGACCGACCGGATGGAGGATGCCATCGTCACGGTCGAAAGCCGGTCGAACGCCGTGGTGCGGCTTCAGGCGATTACCGGCCCGCTGATGGAAACGCTGTCGGGCTTTGCCATCGCGCTGGTGGTCTGGGTGAGCGCCCTTGGCTTTTTCGGAGGGGCGCCGACCTCGCCCGGTCAGCTCATGTCCTTCGTCACCGCGCTTCTGATGGCCTATGAACCGGCCAAGCGGCTGATGCGAATGCGCGTCGCGGTCGAAAGCAACCTTGTCGGCGTGCGCATGATGTATGAGCTGATCGACCAGGATGACGCGCTGACCGAGACGCCGGATGCCGTCGATCTGGTCCCCGGACCGGGCGCGGTGGAGCTGCGCGGCGTCAGCTTTTCCTATGGCGCGGGGCAGCCGGTCCTCAGCGATGTCTCGATCACCTTTCAGGCGGGCGTCACCACCGCTCTGGTCGGGCCGTCGGGCAGCGGCAAGTCCACGCTTCTGAACCTCGTCATGCGGCTTTACGATCCGACCGAAGGCGCGGTGCTGATCGACGGCCAGGATATTTCCGGCCTCACCTTCGACAGCCTGCGCCACCGCATGTCCTTCGTGGGGCAGGACACGTTCCTGTTCTCCGCCTCGGTCCGCGACAACATCCGCGTCAGCCGCCCGGATGCCACGGATGAAGAGGTCTTCGCCGCCGCCCGCGCCGCCAATGCGCATGACTTCATCCTGGCGCTGCCGCAGGGCTATGACACGCCGGTGGGCGAGAACGGCGCCTTCCTGTCGGGCGGCCAGCGTCAGCGGCTTTCCATCGCGCGCGCCATCCTGCGGCGGGGGGAGATCCTGTTGCTGGACGAGGCGACGAGCGCGCTGGACGCAACGTCCGAGGCGGCGGTGAAAGAGGCGCTGCACCACCTGACCGAAGGCCTGACCTGCATCGTCATCGCCCACCGCCTGTCCACGATTCTCGAGGCCGACCGCATCGTCGTGCTGGATCAGGGCCGGATCGTCGAAACCGGGACGGCGGCGGAGCTGCTTCAGAAGGACGGCCTCTTCCGCGACCTCTTCGAAAAGCAGTTCGGCGGGACCGAACTTCTGGGGATCGAGACCCCGCAGGGCTGATCCGCCCCCTTGAACGCTGCGCGCCTCAAACGCCACCGTCGAAGGGTTCGAAGCTTTTCGAACTCGACCGCCGCCAGCGCTTGAGATAGCCGAAGCGGTCGTCATCCTCGCGCAAGAGGAACCCTTCGGGCATGTAGGGATAGACATCCTCGCCCGTGACCATGTCGCGGTCCTTCTCGCGCATCAGAAGGTGGTGGGGGAGGAAGCCGCTCGGATGGGTCAGCCCCGCCGCGCCGGTCATGTCGCCCAGTGCCTTCATCGTGTTCTTGTGGAAATTGTAGACCCGTTCGGCCTTGTCCGGCACCACCAGCGCCCGGTAGCGGTTCGGGTCCTGCGTCGTGACCCCGGTCGGGCAGTGGTTGGTATGGCAGGCCTGCGCCTGGATGCAGCCGACGGCGAACATGAAGCCGCGCGCCGAATTGGCCCAGTCCGCACCAAGCGCAAGCGCGCGGGCGATATCGAACGAGGTCACCAGCTTGCCCGAGGCGCCGATCTTGACACGGTCGCGCAACCCCACGCCGCGCAGCGCGTTGTGGGCGAAGGTCAGCCCCTCGACCAGCGGCATCCCCATGTGGTTGGCGAATTCCAGCGGCGCCGCCCCGGTGCCGCCTTCCTTGCCGTCCACGACGATGAAATCCGGCGTGATCCCGGTTTCCAGCATCGCCCGCAGGATGCACATGAATTCGCGCCGGTGACCGATGCAGAGCTTGAAGCCCACCGGCTTGCCCTTGGCCAACTCCCGCATGTGCTGGATGAATTCCATCATCTCGATCGGGGTCGAGAAGGCGGAATGCGACGCAGGCGAGATACAATCCTTGCCCATCGGAATGTCGCGCGCCTCGGCGATCTCGGGGGTGATCTTGGCGGCGGGCAGCATGCCGCCCTGACCGGGCTTGGCGCCCTGGCTCAGCTTCAGTTCCACCATCTTCACCTGATCCTCGGCGGCGACGGCGGCGAATTTGTCGGCGTTGAAGCTGCCGTCATGGTTGCGGCAGCCGAAATAGCCCGATCCCAACTCGAACACGATGTCGCCGCCGCCCTCGCGGTGATAGCGGCTGATCCCGCCTTCGCCGCTGTCATGGTAGAAATTGCCCATCTTCGCGCCCTTGTTCAGCGCCAGGATCGCATTGGCCGACAGCGCCCCGAAGCTCATCGCCGAGACGTTGTAGATCGAGGCGCTGTAGGGCTGGGTGCAGTCCGGCCCGCCGATGGTCAGCCGAAAATCGTTGTCCTTGATCTTGCGCGGCCGGATCGAATGGGTCAGCCATTGGTAGCCGCTGTCATAGACCCGCTTCTTGGTGCCGAAGGGGCGCTTGTCCTCGACGTTCTTGGCGCGCTGGTAGACGATGGCGCGCGCCTCGCGCGAAAACGGCACCTCTTCCTCGTCGCCCTCGATCAGGTATTGCCGGATCTCGGGCCGGATCAGTTCGAAAAAATAGCGCACATGGCCGAGGATCGGATAGTTGCGCAGCACCGCGTGATTGGTCTGCGCCATGTCGCGAAAGCCGACAAGCGAGAGAAAGGCGAAGAGGATCGCGGGAATCAGCGCCCAGTCGGTCCAGAAGAGCGCGATCACCGAGACCAGTGCCAGAACGATGCAGAGTATGAGCGGCGAGAACCGCAAATAGGTCGAATGCATGATTTTTCCCCTGACGCGGCCCTTTCGCGACCCTTGATCGTGGTGGCCCCAGCTTCGCCCAAAAAACGGGCAGGCCGCAACCCGTCGCGAGGATTCGCGCAAAAGATAAACGCCCGGTGTCAGATATTCGCCCTTGTTTGATAAGCATGCTTATATTATATGGCGCTTATGAAAACGCTCAAGACAAACACGCTCGGCTTTCTTCTGCATGACGCAGCGCGGCTTCTGCGGCGCCGGTTCGAGGCGCGGGGGCAGCGGCACGGGCTTTCCTCCGCCCAGTGGCGGCTTCTCGTCCATCTGGCGCGCGAAGGCAGCGCCTCGCAGGCGCGGATCGCGGAACTGCTTGAGATCGAGCCGATTTCCGTGTCGCGCCTCGTCGACCGTATGGAGCAGGCGGGCTGGGTGGAACGTGGCAGCGATCCGAACGACCGCCGGGTGCGGCTGTTGCAGCCAAGCCAGAAGGCGATCGATGCGTTCGAAGAGGTGCGCCTGATCGCGGGCGAAATCTATGACCGCGCGCTGGAAGGGCTGGATGCCGGGGAACGCGCGCTTCTGACGCGCGGGCTTGAGACGGTGGTGGCCAATCTGGGCCGGATGGAACTGGACGATGCCGCCGAGGCGGCGGCACGAAAAGGGGTGGCGGAATGAATGCGGTCGCCAAGGACAGCAAGGTAATGAGTGGCGCGCAGCCTGCCGATGAGGTCAAGCCCGGCGCCCCGAAGCCGAAGAAGAAGCGCGGCCGCCATGTCGCGCTGATGCTGGCGCTGCCGGTGATGCTGGCGCTTGGCGGCGGCTATGTCTGGTTCACCGGAGGGCGCTATGAGACGACGGAAAACGCCAATCTCCAGCAGGCGCGCGTCTCGATCAGCGCCGCCGTCGCGGGCCGCGTGACCGCGGTCATGGTCCATGACGACAGCGTCGTGAAGGCGGGCGATCCGCTCTTTCAGGTCGATCGCGAACCCTACCGGATCGCGCTGGAACAGGCCAACGCGGCGCTGGCGGCGGCGCGGTTGAACGTGCAGCAGATGCAGGCCGCCTATGCCAAGGCCGTGGCGCAGGACGACGCGGCGGCAAGCGACCTGAGCTATTATCAGACCGACTACGACCGTCAGAAGGCGCTGTCGGACAAGGGCGTCATCACCGCCTCGGGCCTCGACGCCGCCGAACGCGCCCTTCTGAGCGCGCGTGAGGGCAAGGCCGCCGCCGATCAGGCGGTGCAAAGCGCGCTTGCGGCCCTGGGCGGCAAGGCCGACATCGACATCGAAACCCATCCCGCCGTTCTCGCCGCGCTGGCCGCGCGCGATCAGGCGGCCTACAACCTCGCCCGGACGCTGGTGACCGCGCCCGCCGACGGAATCGTGGCGCAGGCGGCGTCCTTCCGGGTCGGCGAATATGTCACCCCCGGCAGCGGCCTTTTCGCGCTGGTCGAGACGGGAGAAACCTGGGTCGACGCGAATTTCAAGGAAACCCAGCTTGGCAAGATGCAGGTCGGGCAGGCGACGACGGTCGAATTCGACACCTATCCGGGCCGCGACTTCAAGGGCCGTGTCACCGCCATCGGCGCGGGGACGGGGGCGGAGTTCTCGCTGATCCCGGCGCAAAACGCGACCGGCAACTGGGTGAAGGTGACGCAGCGCATCCCGGTCCGCATCGCCCTCGACGCGGGCGAGGAGCTGCCGCTTTTGCGCACCGGGATGAGCGCGAGCGTCACCGTGGACACGCGATCCGAACCCGGCACCGCGACGGCTGCCACCGTCCCCGCCGCCGAATAGGGCCGCCCGCCAGTGTCCGCCGACCATCACGAGATCGACCACACGAAGGTCCCGCACAAGGGCCTGATCACGATCTCGATCATGCTCGGGACCGTGATGCAGGTGCTGGACACCACCATCGCCAATGTCGCACTGCCCTCGATGACCGGTGATCTTGGCGCCTCGCCCGACACGATCAACTGGGTGCTGACCTCCTATATCGTCGCGGCAGCGATCATGACGCCGCTGACGGGCTGGATTTCCGACCGCGTCGGGCGGAAGGAGTTCTTCCTGATCTCCATCGCCGGCTTCGTCGCGGCCTCGGTCGCCTGCGCGGGGGCGTGGAGCCTGTCGTCCATGGTCTTCTTCCGCCTCATGCAGGGCATATTCGGCGCCGCCATCGTGCCGCTGTCACAGACCTTCCTTCTCGACATCAACCCGCGCGAGCGGCACGGGCAGGCGATGGCGATGTGGGGCGCGGGGATCATGGTCGGCCCGATCATCGGCCCGACGCTGGGCGGCTGGCTGACCGAAAGCTTCAACTGGCGCTGGGTCTTCCTCATCAACCTGCCGGTGGGCATCCTCGCGCTTCTGGGCTGCATGGCCTATCTGCCGGCCCTGCCGAAACGTCGCCGCAGCTTCGACTTCTTCGGCTTCGCCATGCTCGCACTTGGCATCGGGGCGCTGCAACTGATGCTGGACCGCGGCGGAGAGGTGGACTGGTTCGCCTCGTGGGAGGTGTGGATCGAACTGGCCGTGGCGCTGTCGGGCTTCTGGGTCTTCGTCGTCCATATCCTGTCCGCGAAGGCCCCCTTCGTCGATCCGCGCATGTTCGCCGACCGGAACTTTGCCGCGGCCCTTGTCTTCATCTTCATCATTGGCGTGATCCTTCTGGCAAGCCTTGCGCTGCTGCCGCCGATGCTGGCGCATATCTTCGGCTATCCGACGATCACCACCGGCTTTGTCATGGCCCCGCGCGGGGTCGGCACGATGATTTCCATGATCGCCGTCGGGCGGCTGGTCCACCGGGTCGATGCGCGCATTCTGGTGATGACCGGCCTCAGCCTGACCTCGGTCTCGCTTTACATGATGATGGGCTTCAGCCCCGACATGAACGAAGCCCCGATCATCTGGTGCGGGGGGGTCCAGGGCCTTGGCCTCGGCCTTGTCTTCGTGCCGCTGACGACGCTCGCCTATGCGACGCTTGAGCCGAAGTTCCGCGCCGACGCGGCGGCCTTCTTCAGCCTCGTGCGCAACATCGGGTCCTCCATCGGCATTTCCGTCGTCTCTGCCCTTCTGGTTCATAACACGCAGGTCAACCATGCCGAGTTGTCGGCGGGGATGACGCCCTACAACCCGGTGCTGCGCCACGCGCTGCCGGGGGCGGTGATGGGGGACCCCGCGTCGCTGTCCGCCCTTGACGGGCTGGTGACGAAACAGGCGCTGATGGTGGCCTATGTGGACGATTTCAAGTTCATGTTCATTGTCACGCTGATCGCGATGGGGCTGGCGCGCTTCCTGCGCCCGCCTGCACAGCGGCCGACCGGGATCGACGCGGCCGCGATGGCGGAGTGAGCAAAGCCGCTT
>DAIOXI010000080.1:2016-2610 GCA_036758045.1 Albidovulum sp. | reverse complement strand
GGCCGGATGCCCAGCAACACCGTCTTGCCCGGCCCCACGGCGGCGGGCAGCCGGTCCGGCAGGCCGATCTCCGGCCCGCCGTCAAGGATCACGCCAGTACCGGACGCATTGATCCGCGCGGGCAGGATGTTCATCGCGGGCGAACCGATGAACCCGGCGACGAAGGTGTTGGCGGGCCGGTCATAGATCGCCATCGGCGTGTCGATCTGTTCGGCGACGCCCGCGTTCATTACGATCAGCCGGTCGGCGAGCGTCATCGCCTCAACCTGATCATGCGTGACGTAAAGCGAGGTGATGCCGACGGTGCGCTGCAACTCCTTTATCTGAAGCCGCATCTGGACGCGCAGCTTCGCGTCGAGGTTCGACAAGGGTTCGTCGAACAGGAACGCCGCCGGATCGCGGACCAGCGCGCGGCCCATCGCCACCCGCTGCCGCTGCCCGCCCGACAGCGCGCGCGGCTTGCGGTCCAGATAGGGCAAGAGGTCCAGCATCTCGGCCGCGCGGCGCACCTTTTCGGCGCGCTCCGCCCTGGGCAGCCCGGCGATCTTCAGCCCGTAGCCCATGTTGTCCGCCACCGTCATATGCGGGTAAAGC
>DAIOXI010000080.1:0-1931 GCA_036758045.1 Albidovulum sp. | reverse complement strand
GATGTCACGCGCGCGCGGTTCCAGATCGTTCACGACCGCCCCGCCGATCTCGATCACGCCGCTGCTGATCGCCTCAAGCCCCGCCACCATGCGCAGAAGCGTGGACTTGCCGCAGCCCGACGGGCCGACGATCACCACGAATTCGCCATCCTCCACGTCGATGGAGACGCCATGGATGACTTCGGTCTTGCCATAGCTCTTGCGGACATCTCTCAGCGATAGGGTGGCCATTACTTCTCGGTCTCCACAAGTCCCTTGACGAACCAGCGCTGCATCAGGACGACGATCACGACTGGCGGCAGGATCGCCAGCACCGCCGTGACCATCACCAGATGCCAGGGCGTATCCGCATCGGCGAAGGAAATCATCTTCCGAAGCGCGATGACGATGGTGTTCATCTCATTCGAATTCGTGACCAGCAGCGGCCAGAGATACTGCGTCCAGCCATAGATGAAGAGGATCACGAACAGGGCCGCGATATTGGTCGCCGACAAGGGCAACAGAATGTCGCGGAAGAACCGCCATGGCCCTGCGCCATCGACCCGCGCGGCCTCCAGAAGCTCGTTCGGGATGGTCATGAAGAACTGGCGGAACAGCAGCGTCGCGGTGGCCGAGGCGATCAGCGGCAGGATCAGCCCGGCATAGGTGTCGATCAGGTGCAGGTCCACCATCACCTTGTAGGTCGGCAGGATGCGCACCTCGACGGGCAGCATCAGCGTGATGAAGATCAGCCAGAACATCGCCATGCGCAGCGGAAAGCGGAAGAAGACGATGGCATAGGCCGAGGCCATGGAGATGATGATCTTGCCCACCGCGATCCCCAGCGCCACGATGGTGGTGTTGAGCAAGAGCCGGTCCACGCTGACCCCCCCGATGCGCCCGATACCGCCTGCCAGCGCCTCATGGTAGTTCGCGGCTGCCTCCGGTCCGGGGATCAGGGGCAGGGGCGGGCGCAGGATGGTTTGCAGCGAATGGGTCGAGGCGACGGCGACATAGTAGATCGGAAAGGCCACCACGACCGCGCCGAGGATCAGGAACAGATGCGCCGCGATCCGCCCCGCCCGCCTGGCGCAGACCATGTCAAGATAAGCCATAATGCACCCTGCGTTCAATGAACCGGAACTGGAAGGCGGTCAGGCCGATGACGATCGCCATCAGGATCACCGATTGCGCGGCCGAGGAGCCAAGCTGAAGGTTCACGAAACCGTCGTTATAGACCTTGTAGACCAGCGTTTCGGTCGCCTTGCCGGGGCCGCCGCCGGTCACCGCATGGATGATGCCGAAGGTGTCGAAAAGCGCATAGACGCTGTTGACCACCAGAAGGAAAAAGCTCGTCGGTGCCAGAAGCGGGAAGACGATGGTCCAGAACCGCCGCCGGCTGCCCGCCCCGTCAATGGCCGCCGCCTCGATCAGCGATTTCGGGATCGCCTGAAGGCCCGCGACGAAGAAGAGGAAATTGTAGCTGATCTGCTTCCAGCTTGCCGCCGCGATCACAAGCCCCATCGCCTGCTTGCCGTTCAGAAGCGGGTCCCAGGCGATGCCCATCTGACGCAGCGGCCAGGCCAGCGAGCCGAAAGACGGGTTGAACATGAACAGCCACAGCATGCCCGCGATGGCGGGCGCGACCGCATAGGGCCAGATCAGGACGGTGCGGTAAAGCCCCTTGCCGCGCACGACCTTCTCCGCCTGCACGGCAAGGAAAAGCGCTGTCGCCATGGAGAAAAACGCGGTCAGGATGGAAAACACCACCGTGACCTGGATCGAATTCAGATAGGCCGGATCGGCCAGAACCTTGCGGAAATTGGCAAGGCCCACGAAGGTGGTTTTCAGGCCAAAGGCATCCTCGCGCAGCGTCGATTGCCACAGCGCCTGAACCGCGGGCCAGTAGAAGAAGACAAGTGAGATCAGAAGCTGCGGCGCGATCAGCAGCC
>DAIOXI010000079.1:0-12081 GCA_036758045.1 Albidovulum sp. | reverse complement strand
GATCATCAGGTAGATCAGCGTCTGGCCTTTGGTTTTCTTGCGCCGGGTCGTGCCAAGCGCCGCCATCGTGGCAACCGTGGTGGCCACGACGGAGGCGATCAGCGCGATGGTCAGCGAACGCAGCGTGACATCCCTGACCTGTTCGTTGTTCCAGGCCAGCGGATACCATTTCAGCGAAAACCCTTCCCACACCGCGACGCTGTCGCCGCTGTTGAAGGAATAAAGCACCAGCATGACGATGGGCATGTAGAGCGCGCAGAAGACCAGGATCGCGGTCGTGGCGAAGCCGGGGATGCGCGAGGCGGAAAAGCTTTTCTCAGCCATTGCTGTCACTCCGCGTGGCGGCGCGCACATAGAACATCAGCGCGACCGTCACGATCACCAGAAGCAGCACCGACAGCGCCGCGCCAAGCGGCCAGTTGCGGCCCTGACCGAACTGAAGCTCGATGAAGTTGCCGATCATCATGTTGCGCCCGCCGCCCAGGATGCGCGGCGTCACATAGGCGCCAAGCGCCGGGATGAAGACAAGGATCGACCCCGCGATGACGCCCGGCTTGACGATGGGCAGGATCACCCGACGCAGCACCTGCCAGCGCGAGGCATAGAGGTCATAGGCGGCTTCCAGCAGGCGCATGTCGAAACGGTCGATGGCAGCGAAAAGCGGCAGCACCATCAGCGGCAGGTAGACATAGGTCATGCCGATGAAGACCGCGACATTGGTGTAGATGATGATCAGCGGCTCGTCGATCACGCCCAGCGACAGAAGGACCGTGTTCAAAAGCCCCTCGTTCCGAATGATCTGGTTGATCGCGATGGTGCGGATCAGAAGGTTGGTCCAGAACGGGATGGTGATGAGGAACAGAAGCAGTGCCCGCGTCCGCGCCGTCCGCGTGGCGATGAACCAGGCGGTCGGGAAGCCGACAAGGAAGGTGAAAAGGGTCGTCAGAAGCGACAGCTGCACCGAGCGCCAGAAGATCGTCAGATGCGCGTCGGCCAGGCTGTAGGTGCCGTCGAAGATGTCGCGCGACAGGATGGTGCCGATCCAGGCGTCGGGCGAGAATTCCCAGATCACATTGCCGTATTTGCCGGGCGTCAGGAACGAATAGACCAGCATGATGATGAGCGGCCCGGACGCCGCGAAGAGAAGCAGCACCAGCGCGGGCGCCGACAGAAGCCAGGTCGATCGTGCCTCGCTTCGCGCTGCCTTGTCCTCTGCCTTGCTCACCGCGCTAGTCCTCCAGCACCTGAACCGCGCCGTCGGCGAAACTGACGCCGACGCGGCTGCCCTCGGCCGGGGTGCCGCTGCCGGTCGCGTCGCTTTGCTGGCGCGCGACGATGGCGGTGCCGTCGTCAAGGGTCAGATGAACGTGGCTGTCGGTGCCGAAATAGACCGAAGGACCCACCGTCGCGGGCAGGGCTCCGTCGCCCTCGGCCCCGATGCGCACATGTTCAGGGCGCACCGCGATGGTATGATCCCCCGTGGGTGCATCCGTCGCGACCGCCAGCCGCGCGCCGCCCGCGACGGTCGCGACGCCGCCTTCGATGCTGGCGGGAATGAAATTCGTCTCGCCGATGAAATCGGCCACGAAGCGGTTGACGGGGCGGTTGTAGATCTCGCGCGGCGGGCCGACCTGCAAGAGATGCCCCGCGCTCATCACGCCGATCCGGTCGGACATGGTCAGCGCCTCTTCCTGATCGTGGGTCACGAAGATGAAGGTGATCCCAAGCTCAAGCTGCAGGCGCTTCAACTCCACCTGCATTTCCTTGCGCAGTTTCAGGTCGAGCGCGGAAAGCGGCTCATCCAGCAACAGCACCTCCGGCTCGGGCGCGAGCGCGCGCGCAAGGGCCACGCGCTGCTGCTGGCCGCCCGAAAGCTGCTGCGGCTTGCGATCCGCCATCTCCTCAAGCTTCACGAGGGACAGGACCCGTTCCACCGTTCCGGCGATCTGCGCGTCCGGCCGCCCCTTCATCTTCAGCCCGAAGCCGACATTTTCCCGCACGCTCAGATGCGGGAAAAGGGCGTAGCTTTGAAAGACGGTGTTGATCGGGCGCTGGTTCGGCGGCTGGGCCGATATGTCCTGCCCGTTCAGCAGGATCTGCCCCGATGTCGGCGTCTCGAAACCCGCGATCATCCGCAGAAGGGTGGTCTTGCCACAGCCCGAGGGGCCGAGAAGGGTGAAGAATTCCCCCTTGCGGATCGCGATGGAGACTTCGTCCAGCGCCGTGACGGCAAAGGCGCCCGACCCATAGACCTTCCGGGCCGACCGCGCCTCGATCGCATGCTCCATTCACACCCGCTCCCCTTCATGCTTTTGCCCGAGGATGGACCGGGCGGACGCGAAAAGGCAAGCGATGTGTCGCGGGGATGTGTCGCCGGACACAGGCGGCCACGGCCCGGCGGCGCCCTAATCGGCAGCCGATCGCGCCGCTTTGCGGGCGAGGACCGAAACGAGGTCCGACCGCGTGACGATGCCGACGATGCGTTCGCCTTCCATCACCGGGACCGCCTCGGCCCGGCCGTCGTCGAGAAGCGGCAGAAGGTCGCCGACCGGGCTTTGCCGCGTCACCGTGGGCAGACCCACCGACATGATGTCGCGGGCGCGCGGCGCGTTGCGCGCCGAGGTGCCGGAAAGCCGGGTCAGCGCGGCAAAGAAGCCGCTGTGGCTTTGCCGCGCGGCGCGCCGGGCGCTGCGGATCAGGTCGATCTGGAAGATCACGCCTTCCAGCCGGTCATCGCCCGTCACCACCGGGATCGAGGTGAAGCCATAGGTGCGGAAAAGTGCCGCCACCCGCCCCGCGGGCGTGCTGGGGGAGACGGTGACAAGATCGCGCGACATGACCTCATCGCAGGTCTGGGCGCCAAGCTGATGGGCGGCGGCCAGTTGCTCTGCCGCCGCGATCAGGCGGCCGAGGTCCTCGACCCCAAGGTTGCTGGCCTGCCGGTTCGCCTCAAGGATCTGGCGCAGGTCCTCGGGGTCAAGGCCAAGGCGCTGGCCCGGCGTCTTGTCGGCGGTGCCATGCGGCCCGGCGGCGTCCGGCTGGCGGAACGGATAGACCCGGCCTGTCAGCCGGTGCCAGACCATCGCAAGCCCGACCAGCACCGCCGTCCCCGCCATGACGGGGGCCAGCACGAAGCCGAAGCCCAGCCGGTCGATCATCTCGGGCGACAGCGCCGCGACCAGCGCGACGGCGCCCCCCGGCGGATGCAGGGACCGCGTCAGCACCATGGCGAAGATCGCCAGCGCCAGAGCCAGGGACACCGCCAGCACAGGTTCGGCCACGACCGACAGCACCAGAACCGCCATCGGGGCCGAGACGCCGTTGCCGACCACCGCCGACCAGGGCTGGGCCAGGGGGCTGTTCGGGACCGCGAAAAGCAGGACCGCCGTGGCGCCGAAAGGGGCGATCAGGATCAGCCCGTCGCGGTGCAACCAGGGCAGAAGCAACGCCGCGCAGAAGACGGCCAGCGCCAGGCCCGCGCCGACCGGACCGCGCGCAAGGCTGGCCCGCGTCGCCCGGCCCACCGCCGGTCCAAACGCCGAGAGCGGGTGATGCACCCGTGTGTCGTGGTTCCCCTGTGGCGGCATGACCGGCCCTGTTTCGCGCCGCGCGACCCTGATGGCAGCGCGGGCAAAAGTCCAGCCGGGTTTTCAGGCGGCCCGTGCGGCCCGGATCACGCGCTTTCGACGATGCTGATGGTCGGCGCGCCTGGATGCTCGGCGCGCCGTTCGGTGGCCTCGGCCTGCGCGCCATGCTTCGCTTCGAACTCGTCCTCAGGCAATACACCCTTCCATCCGCCTTGCGGGGTTTTCCGGTCAATTCCCTGCTTGAAGCGTTGAAGATCGCGCTCTTCCTGCCGCTGGGACAGGACCTTCAAGATCTTGCGAATGAGTTTCATTGTTGTCCCCTGGGTACAAGCCGGTAATCCGGCCGGGTCCTGTGTCGCACAGATGCCGTGAACCGTTGCCGAAGTCGGCGTTGGTGATGGGGTCATCGGGGTGGGCGATGCAGGGGACAGAATGTGAACCGGACGGCGGTGCCGGGGCAGGGGTGGCCCTGTCCCGGCATCGTGATTTCCGGGGGACTTATCGTTCGTAATAAGGCATCAATTTTGACAAATCCCATGTATTGTTGATGTAATCCCGCTCTCCATCGGCGCGAAGTCGCCCTGACGCTGATGCGGCAGGCCTTCCGCCGTCTTCCAAGTCCCGCCCGGTGCGGGTAGAAATCGTCCCGACGGGACCCTGACTCGGTTGCCGAGTTTCCACAATGGCGGGCGTGAAGTGTTGGTGACGACGGCCGGAACGATCCGGCCCCTGTGCTGTTACACATCGGCGGCGGTCCGATGAGCGGCGCGGCGGTCTCCGGCGCCGGGGATCGGGGCGCGACGCTGCCGCGCGTGTCGGTGGTGATTCCCGCCTATAACCTCGCCTGGCTGATCGGCGACACGATCCTCTCTGTCCGTCACCAGACGCTGAACGATATCGAGATCCTCGTCATCGACGACGGCTCGACCGACGATCTTGCCGCCGTGCTGGCCCCGCACATCGCCGAAGACCCGCGCATCCGGGTGATCCGGCAGGACAATCGCGGCCTTGCCGGGGCGCGCAATCGCGGGCTGCAAGAGGCGCGGGCGGGCTATGTCGGGTTCATCGACGCCGACGACATCTGGCACCCGCGCTTTCTTGAGGCAACGGCGGACGCGCTGGATGCGGACCCCGCCGCGCCTTTCGCCTTTGCCTATTCCTTCCGCTTCGATCTGGACAACATGGTTTTCGGCCCGCCGCTCTGGCGCCGCCCGCCCCGGCATGATTTCGCCGGGATGCTGACGCTGAATGTCGTCGGCAATGGCAGTGCCGCGCTCTTCCGCGCCGGTCCCACCCGCGCGGTGGGCGGCTTTGATGAGGGGATGCGCGCCCGTGACGCCTGGGGGGCGGAGGACTGGAAGCTTGGCCTGAAGCTTTGCGCGCAAGGCACGCCCGCGCTGATGGCCAAGCCCTATGTCGGCTATCGTTTCGTGGCCCAAGGCATGTCGCAGGGCGACCCCGCGCGCCAGATGCGCGCGGTGCGCGCCGTGATGGCCGATATCGCGGCAGAGTTCCCCGCAATCCGCCGCCGCCAGATCGCCGACGGGCAGGTCACCATGAACGGCTGGCTTCTGGGCGCGTTCCTGGCCAAGAAGAAATACGGCACCGCCCTTTGGATGCTGGTGCAGTCCTATCTGCTCAACCCGTTCTGGTTCACCAACCCCTCGCTGCGCGAGCTTCACCGGATGAAGCTACGGGTCTGGTACGGCAATCTGACCGGCACGCTGCCCGCCAAGGTCCCGGTCGAAAGCTACCGCTACGAGGGCGCCGCGCCCTTCGCCTTCATCCCGCCACCGCCCCGGCCGCGCCCGCGGCCCGGCGTCGCCTGAGAGGAGCGCCGGAGCCATGCGAATTCTCATCACGGGCAGCAGCGGCCTTGTCGGCGCCGAAATGGCGGCGGCCTTGCGCGCGCGCGGGCATGAGGTCGTGGAATACGACATCGCGCGCGCCCCCGCCGATGGCGCGGTCGAGGATATTCGCGACCTGCGCACCCTGGACGACCGGATGCGGGGCTGCGACGGGGTCTTTCACCTTGCCGCCGTCTCGCGCGTCGCCTGGGGGGAGAGGGACCCGGAACTGTGCCACAGCGTCAATGTCGAAGGCACCCGCCGGGTGATCGAGGCGGCGCTGGCACAGCCGCGCGCCCCCTGGCTGGTCTTCGCCAGCTCGCGCGAGGTTTACGGCGACCCCGACATCCTGCCGGTGACCGAGGACGCGCCAATGAACGCGGCCAACCATTACGGGCGCTCGAAGGCGGCGGGCGAGGCGCTGGTCGATGCCGCGCGCGGTCACGGGCTGCGCACCGCGATCATCCGGCTGTCGAATGTCTACGGCACCGCCAACGACCATCCCGACCGCGCGGTGCCTGCGCTTCTGACCGCCGCGATCCACGGGCAGGAACTGCGGATTACCGGGCAGGACATCTTCTTCGACTTCGTCCATGTCGCGGATTGCGTCACGGGGATGCTGAGCGCGATGAAGCGGCTTGGAGACGGGACCGCAGACCTGCCGCCGATCCAACTGACGACCGGCATCCCGACCAGCCTGCGGGATCTGGCGCAAAAGGCATGCGCCGTGGCGGGGCGCGAGGCCGACATCGTCGCCCTGCCGCCGCGCAGCTTCGACGTGCGCGGCTTTTGCGGCATCCCGGCCCGGGCCGGGGCGCTTCTGGACTGGCGCGCGGGGATTTCCCTCGATGAGGGGCTGGCGCGGCTTCACCGCATCCTTTCCGCGCAAGAGACCGCAGCGGAATAGGCGCTACGCCCCGCCGGGATGAATGACCCATCGGCGCGGCGGCGCCAGCGGCCCCTTCGATGCCGCGCCGCTGACCTCAAGGCTATAGGCGTCCGCGTGGTAGTCATAGGCGTGGCTCCAGTCGCTGTGCCAGAGGCCAAGGCTGATCGTATAGCTGCCCGGCGACAGGTCGAGCCGGTCAAGCGTCAGTTCGATCATCTCGCCGCCTTTCAGGTCGGGCAGCGCGATTCCGTCCACCTGGCTGTTGGTGTCAAAGCAAAGCGTACCGGCGGCGTCGGTGATGGTGATGCTGAAGAAGGCCGGTGGCACCGGGCGGGCCACATCCACCCGCGCCTGAACGGTCACGCCCTGTCCCTGCGCGATACTGCCCGTCACCGCACCTTCCGGCCCCAGAAGCCGCACCCTGTCCAGCCGCACCTCGCCCGAACCGATGCGGTTTTCCCCCGCGATCAGCGCGCGGCCCTGAAAGGTCACCTCTTGCGGCCCCTCGGGCGTCAGGCGGCAGCTGGTCTCCATCAGCGTGGCCTTGTAGGCACCCACCACCTCTGCCGCGCCGCCCATGGCCCTGACCGCCCCATGGTCGAGCCAGATCGCCCGGTCGCAGACCCGCTCCACCTGGCCCATGTCATGCGAGATGAAGACGATGGCACAACCTTCGGCCCGGAACCGGCCGATGCGACCGCCAGAACCTCATCGATCAGCAAGATGCGCGGGCGGACATGGACGGCGGTCGCGAAACCAAGCCGAAGGCGCATCCCGGCGCTGTAGGTCCGCACGGGGTCGTCGATGAAGGGCGCAAGCTCGGCAAAGGCCACGATCTCATCGAACCTGTCGCGCACTTCGGACCGCAAAAGCCCGGCCAGCACACCGCTGATGAGGATATTCTCCCGCCCCGACAGGTCGAGATGCATCCCGGTGTTGAGGTCGAGAAGCCCGTTGACCGGCGCCCCCGCCACGACCCGCCCCTCATCGGGCCGCATCACACCGCCGAGACACCTGAGAAGCGTGGACTTGCCCGACCCGTTATGGCCGACGACACCCAGCATCTCCCCTGGTGCCACCTCGAAACCGACATCGCGCAGCGCCCAGAACCGCTCTCCTGCCCGCGCCCGCCGCCAGCCGCCCTCGACGAAACCGCGCAAGGTCGTCGGATGGCGCCCGCGATGCAGAAACGCCTTTCCCAGCCCCTCGGCCCGCAGGATCGGCGCCATCAGATCTCCTCCAGGAAACGGTCGCTGGAGCGGCGGAAGAACCGCAGCGTCAGCGCCAGGAGGAGCAGGGAGAAGACGAAGCCCGCAGCGACCGCGCCCCAGTCCGGCCAGCGCCCCTCGATCAGCACCGCGCGATAGGCTGTCACCAGCGCCACCAGCTGGTTCAGCGACAGCACCATCCGGCCGCGTTCGGAGACCATCGAGACATCGTAGAAGATCGGCGTCAGGAAATAGCCCAGTTGCAGCAGGATCGGCACGATATAGCGCATGTCGCGGAAGCTGACATTCAGCGCGGCGACGAAATAGCCAAGGCCCAGCGTCAGGACCGCCTGCACCAGCATCAGCACCGGCAGCGCCAGATAGGGCAGCGATGGCCCCGCCGCCTGCACCCAGACGAGGCTCAGGAGGATCGGGAAGGTCATCAGGAAGGTCACGCCGTTCGACAGGACCGAGGCCACCGGCAGCACGGCGACCGGAAAGCGCGGCAGGTTCACCAGCGTCGCGTTATAGGGAATGCAGGTGACCGTCTCGCTCAGGCTGGTCTGGAACCAGGTCCAGACGACGATGCCCACAAGGACATGGGAGGCGTAATTGGCGATGCCCAGGGGCATGATGACCGCGAAGAGGAAGTAGAAGATCAAGAGAAACAGAAGCGGGCTCGCCACCGCCCAGACGACGCCCATCGCCGTGCTCTTGTAGCGCGACTTCTGGTCCCGCGCGATCAGGACCGTCAGTACATCAAGGGCATGAATGATCTGGCGCCTGTCGAAAGGCCGCATCTCGAAAACTCGTGGGAACCTGCCACCTGCGCCACTTTAGGCGCTTTGTGCGGGACAGACAAACGGCAAGCGGTCGGGTCGGCAAGACGGCCCGCGCGTGGGCGCGGGCCGTTTCTCGGATGCAGGCCCGTGGTGGTGGGTGGTGGTCAGCCGCTGCATCCGCCGTGTTCGGCGATGTCGCCTGCGCTGTCGCAGCCGGACCCGCCCGGGATGCGCTCGCGCCCGCCATGGCCGTCGTCATTCCGGCTGTCGTCATCGCCGCCACGTCCACGACCGCTGCTGTCGTCGCCGCCGCGACCGCGCCCGCCATGATCGTCGCCCGCATCGTGACCGGGCCCGTCATCGGCACCCCGGCGCGCAAGATCGAAGGTCGTGACAGGCGCGCTGCGGTCGGGCGCCGTCAGCGCGGACCCGTCGCTGAGCGCGGCAAGGCCCGCGGTCCCGGCAAGGCCGAAGGCGAGCGCGGTGGCGGAAAGAAGAAGGATCGGTTTCATCTTGTTTGCTCCATGTTTTTGCTGTGGGCCGGTCCACTGTCGCCCTGGCCGAGCGGTTTCGCCACGGCATCAGGTCGGGCGGAACTTCGGACCATGGTCGGGGGATCGACCCCGACCGAGGTCGGTCAGGCGAGTGCGTCCGACCTAGGTCCGAAGGCGGCATGCGCGCGGCGTGGTCTAATAACCCTGGCCGGGGCGATTCCGCGGCGCAGGGGGAAGGCATGAAGCGGCGCGGCGTGAAGAGGCAAGGGGGCAGGAGGGGCGCCTTGGCGCGGGGTCTGCGCTGCCTCGCCATGGTGCTGGCTTTCGCATCCCTGCCGGTCAGGCTCGTGGAGGGTCCAGGGTTTGCCCTCTCGGTCGCCTGGGCCAAGGACGGTGGCAGTTCCGGCTCGGGCGGCCACTCCGGCCGGGGTGGCGGCGATGACCATGACGATGATCACGATGATGATGACCACGGGGGCCGTTCGGGGCGCGGGGGCGGCGGCTCCGGCGCGGCGCGGATCGTCATCCGGGGCAGTGACATCACGGTCGCCTATACAGACGGCTGGCGCGAAAGCATCCGGGGCGGGCGCTATATCATGACCGATCCACGCCGGCGAACGGTCATAGACCGCCCGGCGCGGGGCGCCGACCGCTCGCGCCTCTTCGGCTACCGGCCCTGAGCGCCCCAGTGCCGCTCGGCCGCAAGCGCCGCCTCGGTCCGGTTGCGGACCTGCAAGGTCTGCATGATCTGGGTCATGTAATGCTTCACGGTCTTTTCCTGAATCGCCAGCCGCAGCCCGATCTCCTTGTTTGACAGGCCATGGGCGACAAGTTTCAGGATTTCCTCCTCGCGGTGCGACAATCGCTCGATCGGTCCTGGGTCGCGCGTTGCCGCGCTGGGGGAATGCAGTCGTGTCAGGACCCGCCCGGCCAGCGTCGGCGCGACATAGCTGCGCCCGGCGGCAAGGTCGTTCAGGACCGACAGCAATTCGCGCCCGCCGACGCCCTTCAGGATATACCCGGCCGCCCCTTTCGAAAGGCATTCGACCACCTCTTCCTCGCCCTCGGCCACGGTCAGCATCGCCACCGCCGGCGCGGGGTCCAGTGCCGCGATCCGGCCAAGCGCCCAGACCCCGCCATCGGGCATCGAAAGGTCCAGAAGGACGATGTCGGGCGCCAGACGCTGGGCCAGTTCCACCGCCTCGCGCCCTGAGGCGGCACAGCCGACCACCTCGAAGCTGCCGCTGTCGCTCAGGGTCCGGGCCAGGCCGTCGCGATAGATCGGATGGTCGTCCGCGATTACCACACGCTTCATGCTCATTCGCCGCCTCCCGCGTCAAAACGCATCTCGATCTCGGTGCCACCGCCGGGACGGGCGGCGCTGCGGAAGCTGCCGCCGAGGGCCTCGATCCGGTCCCGCAAGCCGCTGAGGCCAAGGCCCGGCGCGCTGTCGCCGGGACCGGGGCCGCGGTCGCGCACGGCCAGCGCCAGCCCCGCGCCATCGGCCTGCAAGGCGACCGTCACGTCGCGCGCCCCGCCATGGCGGCTGGCGTTGTTCAGGCCTTCCTGCACGAAGCGATAAAGCCCGATGCTTTTCGCCGCGCCAAGGCTGAGCGGTGCGGGCATCGCGATGTCCAGCGCCACCGTCTCCCCTGTCCGGCCGGTATGGGCCGAAACCGCCATCCGCACGATGGTTTCCACATCCTTCGTCTCGATATCGGGCAGGATCAGCCCGCGTGAGATGGCGCGCACCTCTGCCATCGCCGTGCTCAGCGCACCGTGAACCGCGTCAAGCTCGGCCTGCCGGCCCTTGCCCTTGTCGTCGCCCTCGCCCTCGCCGTCGCGCAGCGCGTCCAGTCGCAGCGCGGCGAAGGCAAGGTGCTGCGCCGGGCCGTCATGCAGGTCGGCGCCGATGCGACGCAGCGCGTGTTCCGAGGTTGCTGCCGCGCGGCCGGCCGCCTCCTGCACCCTGCGCCTGAGGTCGCTGTTTCGGGCGTTCAACTCGCGCAGTTCGGCCAGCCTGCGGTCGAGCGCGTGGCGCTGACGGTCGATGGTGCGCGATCCCTGAAGCACGATAAGGTGCAGGACCAGCCCGAGCGCCAGCGTCACCCCGGCGACCCAGGCCCAGGCGGCGCGCCGTGATTGCGCGAGGTCGGCGGCAAGCTGGGGGTTGGCCTCGTAGAACTCCGCCGCCGCGACGATCCGGCCCGACCATGCCTCGCGGATCGGGCTGTAGATTTCCAGCAGCGGCACGCCAAGCGCAGCCTCGGCGGCGTCCTCGCCATCGCCCGCGTCGTCGTAGCTGGCCGCGACCGTGCCGCCAAGGGCCGCCTGCAACTGGCTGTCGACCGGAAAACGCAGCCCGACGATGCCGGCATCCGAGGCGATCAGGACGGTGCCGTCGGGCGCCCAGATCTTGTAGCTGAGGACGCGCTGGCCAAGGGGCGTGTTCTCAAACACCTCCTCAAGCGCGCGGCCGACATGGGGCGATAGAGGGCCCCCGCCCGCAAGGTCCTGGCTGATCGGCGCGACGAAGCTTTCCATGTAAAGCGCGGTGGCAATGGCGGTGTTGCGCACCACGCTCGCCTCGATCCGCCGGGTGACGGCGCTGCCTATGGCAAGACTGGCAAGGATCATGACGATCCCCCCGGCGACGGCGAAGCGGGTGGCAAGCGTGGCCCGCGACCACAGCGCGCCGACCCCGTCGCCCAACTCTTCATCGCTGTGCCGCACGCCTGGCCCCCTCTGTTGTCGCCATCCCGCCGCGGCTTCAGCGGGGTGGGCATGTCCTTCGTCGCAGAGCTTTCGCGCCCCGGCAATAGACCAAGGTCCGAGGCCCGCGATGCTATTCGTCCGCCCGCGCGATCATCGCGCGCCCGAAGGCCGGGTCGGTCACGGTGACCTATGACGGCACCACCATCGACAGCAACCTGGGCTGGACCGTCGCACTGTCCCATGGCGGGGGTGAGGTGACGACGCGGCTTTTGCGCCTTGACCGTGGCGGCAGCGGCCGGGCGGACCGGGCGCTCTACATGCCGTCTCTCGTCGCCACCCGGCACAACAGGCAGCTTGGCCAGACCTATCGGGCGCTCTGCAGCGCCGGAAAACCCCGCGAAAGTCGCGATCACCGCCGTGATGCGCAAGCTCCTGATCCTCGCAAACGCCCTGATCAGGGATGACCGAAAATGGGCCGAAACCGCCCCTTGATCAAAACGGATAACTTCTGATGGGCGGGACGGGGCAAGGGATGGATCGCGCGCTTGGCGCCCTCATG
>DAIOXI010000078.1:8577-12116 GCA_036758045.1 Albidovulum sp. | reverse complement strand
GCGCCACCCGCCCCGCACCCCATTGCGCGTTCCAGAGCGCGCCCTGCGCATCCGTGACCGAGCCGTCCGGGCCGAAGGCTTCGCCGGACAGATCGACAAAGACCTCCGCCGCGGCGGCGGGCCAACCCTCAACGTCGAGCCTCTGGCGAAAGATCCTGCCCTCCGCCGTATCGGCGAAATAGGCTGTGCGGCCGTCCGGCGCGAAACAGATGGAATTGGGGATGGTGATACGGTCATGCAGCTTCACCACCTCGCCCCGGTGGAAGCGGTAGATGGCGCCAAGCCCCGGTTCTGCCCGCTTGCCCATCGTGCCGATCCAGAAGCCGCCGAACGGGTCCGCGCGGCCGTCATTCGACCGGGTCGCGGGGGTGTCCGTCTCAAGCGGCGCCACCCGTTCGCGCGCGCCAGAGCGGATATCGAACCGGTACAACCCGCTTTCCGTGGCGATCAGCAACCTGTCGCGGTCGACCCACCCGGCGGCCGAGGCGCATTCGCCAAGCGCCCAGTCAAGCGCCCTGTCCCCCTGCCGCGACAACAGCCGGTGGCCGAGGATGTCGAACCAGAAAAGCTGCCCCCGTTCCGGGTGCCAGAGCGGCCCTTCGCCCAGTTCGCAGGGGCGGCTGTCGAAGACCTCCGCGCTCATCCCCGGCCTGCGTCATACTGCGCGACGATCCCGCGCGCGCGCGCCGCGACCTCACCCGCGCCGTCGCCGGGCCGGTAAAGCGCCGTTCCGATGCCAAAGCCCGTAGCCCCGGCGGCGAACCACGCGGCGAAGTTTTCCGGCCCCGCCCCGCCGACGGCCAGAACCTCGGTCCCTTCCGGCAGGACCGCGCGCAGCGCCTTCAGCCCCGCCGGGCCGATCAGCGAACCGGGGAACAGCTTCAGCCCGTGCGCCCCGGCCCGCAGCGCCGCGAAACATTCCGTGGGCGTCATCACGCCGGGATAGGAGAGCAGCCCAAGCGCCCTGGTCCGCGCGATCACGGCCGGGTTGGCGTCCGGCGAGACGATCAGCCTGCCGCCGGCCGCCTGCACGCGGTCCACATCGCCGGGCGTCAGGACCGTCCCCGCGCCGATCACCGCGTCCCCCCCGAACCGCCCGGCAAGGGCCGCGACGCTGGCCAGCGCTTCGGGGGAGTTCAGCGGCACCTCGATCCTGGTGATGCCTTCGCCGATCAGGGCCTCCGCGACCGCCAGAACCTCTTCCGGCCGGATGCCGCGCAGGATGGCGATGATGTTGCGATGGCTCATGCGTCCCTCATTCCCCGCCGCGCCGCGCCCAGACCGGCCAGCGTCATGGCTGTCGCCTCCAGCACCGCGACGGTCACGCCCGCGCCTTTCAGCGCCTCGGCATAAAGCCCGGCAAGGTCCACCGCGCCGATCACCGCGACGTTCCGGCCCAGCCAGTAGGGCCGCGCCCCCGCCAGTTCCAGCCCGATCAGCAGGCCCGAAAGCCGCCCCCGCGCCTCTGCCTCTGGCAGCCCCTCCAACAGCCCCGCCGCCCGGATCGCAAAAAGCCGCGCGGCGAGTTTCTGCGGCGCGGTCATGGCATCCGTGACCGCCACGGCAAAGGCGGCGCGGTCAAGGTCGCCGCTGCCGACCGAATGGCGCAGGACCGAGCGGGTGGCGAGCAGGTCGAACATCTCGCCGGTCAGGAAGGTCTGAAAGCTCACCACCTCGCCCGCGCTGACCTCGGCCCATTTGGTATGGGTGCCGGGCAGGCAGATGACGCCGTCGAAATCGGCCATATGCGACAGGAGGCCGGCGATCTGCGTCTCCTCCCCGCGCATGACATCGGGCGGGGTGGCTTGGGAAAGGCCGGGCAGGATGCGGACAGACAGACGCGGATCGGCGGTGGTGACCGCCATGCCACCGCCCAGAGGCGCACAGGGGACGGGGCGATAGGGCGCCTCGCGCCAGCCCTGCCTGGCGCCGACCATGCCACAGGCGAGGACGGGCACCGGCGCGCCCTTGTCCGGCAGCCAGTCCCCCACCAGCCGCATGAGCGCCGGTTCGAACCCGCCCGCATCCAGCGCGCCCATGCCGTCGGATGAGGAGCCTTCTGCCAGAACCGCGCCATCCGCAGCCATGGCCCAGGCCCGCAGCCTGCTCGTCCCCCAATCGACGGCGATCCAGTCGGGCGCGATCATGCCTCCCCCATGTCCCCCGGCAGGAGCGCGTCTGGGATGTTCTGGTAGCAGACCGGGCGCAGGAAGCGGCGGATCGACAGCGTCCCGACAGAGGTGGCGCCGAAGTTGGTCGAGGCCGGGTATGGCCCGCCATGGACCATGGCATCGGCGACCTCGACGCCGGTCGGGAAGCCGTTGGCCAGCACGCGACCGGCCTTGCGTTCAAGGACCGGCATCAGGCGCTGCGCCCGCGCGGTGTCGCCCGTGTCCAGATGCAGCGTGCAGGTCAGTTGGCCCTGAAGCGACCGCGCCACGGCCTCCATCTCCGCCGCATCCGCCACCCGCACGATCAGGCCGAGCGGGCCAAAGACCTCCTCCCCCAGCGCGTGATTGGCGAGCCATTCCGCGCCGGTGGTGGCATAGAGGCAAGGCGTGGCGTTCCTCCGGTCGCAGACCGAGGTCAGCACCGCCCGCCCCCCCGCCGTCGCCGCGATCCGGTCGCGGCCCTGGCGGTAGGCAGCCGCAATCCCTTCGGTCAGCATGACCTGCGCGCCGACGGGTGACAGGGCCTCGGTCGCGGCCGTCGTGAAGGTATCGGCATCGGGTCCGTCGATCACCACCGCGATGCCGGGATTGGTGCAGAACTGCCCCGCGCCCATGGTCAGGCTGGCGGCCCAGCCCCTGGCGATCTCCACCCCCCGCGCGGCCAGCGCATGCGGCAGAAGGAACATTGGATTTACCGAACCAAGCTCCCCGAAGAAGGGGATCGGATCGGGCCTCGAACAGCACAGATCGAACAATGCGCGCCCCCCGGCGAGCGAGCCGGTGAAGCCCACCGCGCGGATCAACGGGTGCTGGACCAGCGCCTGCCCGACATCGCGCCTGCCGCCCTGGATAAGGGAGAACACGCCTGGATGGATGCCGCAGCGCCGGATCGCGGCATGGATCGCCTCGGCCACGATCTCTCCCGTGCCGGGATGGGCGGAATGGCCCTTGACCACGACCGGACACCCGGCGGCGAGCGCAGCCGCCGTGTCGCCACCCGCGGTCGAAAAGGCGAGCGGGAAGTTCGAGGCACCGAAGACCGCGACCGGGCCGATGGGCCGCTGGATCAGCTTCAGATCGGGGCGCGGCAAGGGCTGGCGATCCGGCAGCGCGGGGTCGTGGCGGCGGTCGAGGTAATCGCCCTTCAGGATGTGGCTGGCGAAAAGCCGCAACTGCCCGGTCGTCCGCCCGCGTTCGCCCTGCAACCGCGCCTCCGGCAGGCCGGTCTCGGACGTCCCGATTTCAGTGATCGCATCGCCCCGCGCCTCGATCTCATCGGCGATGGCGTCGAGGAAGGCGGCGCGATCCTCGCGCGAGGCATAGCCATAGGACCAGAACGCCGCCTCGGCCGCCTGGCAGGCCCGGTCC
>DAIOXI010000078.1:2979-8567 GCA_036758045.1 Albidovulum sp. | reverse complement strand
CCACCAGTTCCGGCGTCCCCACCGCAAACTCATGCGCCGCCCCATGCGCTGGCTCCGACCGGAAACTCGCCGCGCCCAGAACCCAGTCGCCCGCGATCAGGTGACGCCCGTGGGGGGTGAAGATGGAGGTGTCCGGCATCGTCGTCCCTTTCGTCATTTGCCCCAGCGGAGCGCGATCAGGTCCAGCTCCGCCGCGAGTTGCAGGAGCCGCGCCTTCGTGCGCTCGCCGAGCGGTTTCAGCGGGTGGCGGACATGGTCGGACCCGATCACGCCCCCCGCCGCGAATACAGTCTTGCAGGCGCGAAGGCCACATTGACGGTTTTCGTGGTTGATAAGCGGCAGGCAGACCCGCCATTGATCCAGCGCCTGATCGACCCGCCCGGCGCGGTAGTCGATGACGATGGGCCGGATCCTGTCCGGCAGCAGACCCGAGATCATGGTGCCGGTCGCGCCCGCGTCAAGGTCCGCCAGAAGCGTCACCGCCTCTTCCCCGTCGAAGGGGCCGATGATGTCGCGCCCGCCCGCCTCGATCAGCGCGGCGAGCTTGTCGGCGGCGAAGGGCGTTTCGATCTTGAAATAGCTCACGTTTTCAATCTCGCGCGCCATCCGGACCAGAAGCGGCACCGGCAGGCTGACGCCCGACAGCGGCGCGTCCTGCACCATGATCGGGATCGAAATCGCGTCGCTGACGGCGCGGAAATGCTCAACGATCCCGGCCTCGGCGGGGACGAGGCCGACGCCGTGATAGGGCGGCATCATCATCACCATCGCGGCCCCCATCGCCTCTGCCGCCCGCGCGCGGGCAACGGCGATGGCGGTCGCGAAGTGGCTGATGGTGACGATCACCGGCACCCGGCCCGCGACATGTTCGAGGCTGATGCGCATGACCGTGGCGCGTTCCTCATCCGAGAGCAGGAACTGTTCGGAGTAGTTGGCAAGGATGCAGATCGCATCGACGCCCTGGTCGATCATGCAGTCGAGAACGCGGCGGATACCGCCTTCGTCAAGGCTGCCGTCATCGTGAAAGGGTGTGGGCGCAACGGGCAGGATGCCGGTCAGGGCTTGGGTCATGGTCGGGTCCGCGAATTACCAGTGAAAGGGCGCCACCGTCACGCGGCGGCCAAGGGTGAAGGCGTCGGCGACATGGCGCATCGGCGACAGGTCCATGTCGATCCCGCCCGCCTGAACAAGTCGCGCCATCTTGCTGTAAAGACGCGGATATTCCCCGGTCAGCGGGGCATCGTCCAGGGCTGTCGCCCGCACCCCGTCCACGGCCATCTGCGCGCCGCCATCGGTCAGGGTCAAGGTGCCGGCATCCGTCACCGCCTCAATCGTCCAGGTCTGGTCGCCCTCCTGGCGCCAGTCGAAGGCCGCCGTCACCTCGGCCCCGCCGGGGTGATGGAAACGCAGGTCGGCGGCAATCGGGGTCTGGCGGTTGTCGGGGAAAGAAAGCGTCGCGCCGGTCAGGTGGATCGGGTCGGGCAGGATCGCGGTCACGATGGACAGCGCGTTGATCCCCGGATCGAAGACGCCAAGCCCGCCCGGCTCCCAGATCCAGTCCTGCCCCGGATGCCAGCGGCGCACGTCCTCTTTCCAGGTCACGCTGAGGCGGCGCAGCGCCTTGTCCGCCAGCCAGGCCTTCGCCGCCGCGACCTGCGCGGCCTCGCGCGAATGCCAGGTCGCGTAAAGCGACAGGCGCCCGGCGCGGGCCAGCCCCTCAAGCGCGTGGCATTCCGACAGCGTCGCGCCCGGCGGTTTTTCCAGCATGACATGCCGCCCGGCCTTCAGCGCGGCGGCGGCATGGGCGTAGCGCGGCACCGGCGGCAGGCAGAGCGAGACGACACGGATGTCCTGCCGTTCGGCCAGAAGGGCCGCGAAATCGGTATAGGCCGGAACGCCACCCACCCCGCCATGGCGCGAAACCGTCGCCGCCAGCACCCAGTCCGGCGATGAGGTAATCGCGGGAACATGCTGATCCAGCGCGATTTTCCCGCTCCCGACCAGCGCGATCTTCATCAATGCGAATCCTTTCCGACCGGCGCGCCCCGGCAGCCCTTGAGGAACCCCAGATCGGCCCCGGTATCGGCGCCCTCGACATGCGCCTGATGCAGCCAGGCATAGCCGCCCTCCGGCACCTCATGGCCGGGCTTCCAGTCCGCCAGCCGGGCGGCCAGTTCTGCGTCGGAGATGTCCAGATGCAACCGCCGGTTCGGCACGTCCAGCTCGATCATGTCGCCGTCCCGGACCACCGCCAGCGGGCCACCGGCCGCCGCCTCGGGCGAGGTGTGCAGGACCACCGTACCATAGGCGGTGCCGGACATGCGCGCGTCCGAAATCCGCACCATGTCGGTGATGCCCTTCCGCAGCACCTTTGGCGGCAGGCCCATGTTGCCGACCTCGGCCATGCCGGGATAGCCCTTCGGCCCGCAGTTCTTCAGGACCATGACGCAGGTTTCGTCGATATCGAGCGCCTCATCCTCGATCCGGGCCTTGTAATCGTCGATATCCTCGAACACGACGGCGCGGCCGCGATGGGTCAGGAGATGTTCGGAGGCGGCAGAGGGTTTCAGGACCGCCCCCTTCGGCGCGAGGTTGCCCCGCAGGACGGCAATCCCGCCATGCTGCGTCAGCGCCTTTTCGACCGGCAGGATCACGTCCTCGTTCCAGTTGACGGCGTCCTTCACCTCATCCCAGATCGCGCCACCAGAGACGGTCAGGGCTTCCCTGTTCAGCATCCCGGCCTCACCCAATCTCTTGAGAACGACCGGCAAGCCACCGGCATAGAAGAATTCCTCCATCAGGTACTTGCCCGAAGGCATGAGGTTGACGATGGTCGCCACATCGCGCCCGCAGCGGTCCCAGTCGTCCAGCGTCAGATCGACCCCGACCCGGCCCGCGATGGCAAGAAGGTGGATCACGGCATTGGTGGAGCCTCCAATCGCGCCATTCGTGCGGATCGCGTTCTCGAAGGCCGGTTTCGTCAGGATGTCGGAAGGTTTCAGGTCGTCCTTGACCATCTGCACGATGCGCCGCCCCGAAAGCTGCGCCATCACCCGGCGGCGGCTGTCCACCGCCGGGATCGCGGCATTGCCCGACAGCGCCATGCCCAGCGCCTCGGCCATGCTGGCCATGGTCGAGGCCGTCCCCATCGTGTTGCAGGTGCCGGTCGAGCGGCTCATCGAGGCTTCGGCCTCAAGGAACTCGGCCTGGGTCATCTCCCCCGCCTTCACGGCTTCGGAGAATTTCCACAGATGGGTGCCAGACCCCACCCTTTCGCCCCGGAACCAGCCGTTCAGCATCGGCCCGCCGGTGACGATGATCGACGGCAGGTCGGTGGAGGCGGCGGCCATCAGAAGCGATGGCGTGGTCTTGTCGCAGCCCACCAGCAGCACCGCGCCGTCGATGGGCTGGCCGCGCATCTGTTCCTCGATCGCCATGGCGGCGAGGTTGCGGAACATCATCGCGGTCGGGCGGAAGGTGTTTTCGCTGGCGGAGAAGACGGGCACCTCGACGGGGAAGCCGCCCGCCTCCCAGACCCCCGCCTTCACCTTCTCGGCCAATTCGCGCAGATGGCCGTTGCAGGGCGTCAGGTCCGACCAGGTGTTCAGGATGCCGATGACGGGGCGTCCGTCGAACAGGTCGTGCGGATAGCCCTGGTTCTTCATCCAGCCGCGATGATAGATCGCGTCGCGCGAGGTGCCGCCGTACCATTCCTGGGAGCGCAGCTTGCGGGGCCATTTGGCGGGTTTGAATGTCATGGCTCAGCCCTGCTTGCTTTTGTTGTAGACGTCGAAGATCACGGCGGCGAGCAGGACAAGACCCTTGATCACCTGCTGGTAGTCGATGCCGATGCCCATGATCGACATGCCGTTGTTCATCACCCCCATGATGAAGGCACCGACCACGACGCCGACGATCTTGCCGGGGGGGGGGGGGGGGGGGGGGGGGGGGGGGGGGGGGGGGGGGGGGGGGGGTCGGCGTTGATCCCCGACAGCCGCGCGGCCTTGAGGTTGCCGCCCACGGCATAGATGCGCCGCCCGGTCACGGTGTTTTCGGTAAAGAACGCATAGGCCACGATCAGCACCGACATGACCATCAGCACATTGGGCAGGCCGCGGAAATTCGCCAGTTGCAGCCCGACGAAAAGCAGCGCGCCGACAACGACGGCGTTGCGCAGCGCATACATCGCGCCCGGTTCCTGCGCGATCCCATAGGCGGCGTTGCGGCGCCGCGCACGCAGCGATTGCCAGACCAGCGCCACCGCCGCGACCGCGACCAGCACGATGGCGGTGACGTTGGGCCTGCCGACGCCGAACAGGTCGGGAATGAACCCGGTCGACAGCGACTGAAACGCCTTGGGGAACGGGCCAAGGTTCTGCCCCCCCAGAAGCCAGAGCGTCAGCCCGCGAAAGACCAGCATCCCGGCCAGCGTCACGATGAAGGACGGGATGCGCCAATAGGCGATCCAGTAGCCCTGCGCCGCCCCGATCGCCATGCCGACGACGATGCAGATCGGGATGACCAGAAAGACCGGCAGCCCGACATTCAGCGTCAGCACCGCCGAGACCGCGCCCACGAAGGCCGCGACAGACCCGACCGACAGGTCGATATGCCCGGCCACGATCACCAGCAGCATCCCCAGCGCCATGATGATGATATAGCTGTTTTGCAGGAACAGGTTGGTGATGTTGACGGGTTTCAGAAGCGTCCCCCCGGTCACCACCTGAAAGAAGACCATGATGAGCAGCAGCGCCAGCAGCATCCCGTATTCGCGCAGGTGGCTGCCCAGATAGGCGCCGATCCCCTTCGATGCGGGCGCGGTTGCGGTCTCGGTCGAATTCGCCATCTCTCGTCCCTCAGCTCTTCAGGATATGGGCCATGATGCGTTCCTGGCTTGCGTCCCGCGCCGCCTGTTCGCCGACGATCCGGCCTTCGTTCATCACATAGATGCGGTCACACATGCCCAGAAGCTCGGGCATCTCGGAAGAGATCATCACGACGCCGCGCCCCTGCGCGACCAGTTCGTTCATGATGTTGTAGATCTCGAACTTCGCGCCCACGTCGATGCCGCGCGTGGGTTCGTCGAGGATCAGGACCTGCGGACCGGCGAAAAGCCATTTCGACAGGACGACCTTTTGCTGGTTGCCGCCCGAGAGGTTCATCACCTTCTGATGCACCCCCGGCGTGCGGATGCGCATCGCGGCCCGGTAGCGTTCGGCGACCTGCTGTTCCTCGGCCTTGTTCAGCACGCCCCCCGCCGACACGCCTTCAAGGTTCGCCAGCGTGATATTGCGCGAGATCGGGTCTTCAAGGATCAGCCCAAGCTCCTTGCGGTCCTCGGTCACATAGGCGATCCCGGCAGCAATGGCGCGGGTCACGTCCGAGGTATCCACAGGCGTCCCGTTCATGGCGACGGTGCCGGAAATGTTGCGCCCGTAGGAGCGTCCGAAGATGCTCATCGCCAGTTCGGTACGCCCGGCGCCCATCAGCCCGGCGATGCCGACAATCTCCCCCTTGCGGACGGTGCAGCCGACATCGCTGATGATCTGGCGTTCGGTCTGTTCCGGGTGCCAGACGTTCCAGCCCCG
>DAIOXI010000078.1:861-2969 GCA_036758045.1 Albidovulum sp. | reverse complement strand
CTCCATCAGCACCTCGCCGATATTGCGGTCGCGTTCGGGGTAACGGTGGGCCATGTCGCGGCCGACCATGTCGCGGATGATGCGTTCCTCGGAAATCTCCTCCGTCCGCGCATCCATCGTCGCCACCGCCGTGCCGTCGCGCAGCACCGTGACCCGGTCGGCGACGCGGCGCACCTCATTCAGCTTGTGGCTGATGATGATCGAGGTGACGCCATGGGATTTCAGTTCCAGAAGCAGGTCGAGCAGCTTTTCGCTGTCGTTTTCCTGAAGCGCGGCGGTCGGCTCATCCAGGATCAGAAGCCGGACGTCCTTGGCCAGCGCCTTGGCGATCTCTACCAGCTGCTGCTTGCCGACGCCGATCTTGCCCACCAGGCGCGAGGGGGGTTCCGAAAGCCCCACGCGGGCCAGATGCTTTTCGGTCTGGGCGAAGGTCTCGTGCCAGTCGATGACACCTTTCCCGGCGCGTTCGTTGCCCAGAAACAGGTTTTCGGCAATCGACAGCAACGGGACCAGAGCAAGTTCCTGATGGATGATGATGATGCCCTTCGCCTCGCTGTCGGCGATCTTGCGAAATTCGGCCAGAGTGCCGTCGTAATGGATTTCCCCGTCATAGCTGCCCGCCGGGTAGACGCCCGAAAGCACCTTCATCAGGGTCGATTTTCCGGCGCCGTTTTCGCCCACAAGCGCGTGGATTTCACCCGGCATCACGGTCAGGTTGACGGTGTCGAGCGCCTTGACCCCCGGAAAGGTCTTGGTGATGGCGCGCATCTCAAGCAGCGGCTGCATCGCTTCCCCCCCTGGTTCCGCCCCGCCCCCGAAACCGGGGCGGGACGGCCTGTCACAGGATTACTCGACCTGGTCCTTGCTGTAATAGCCGGAGCCGATCAGCACATCCTCCCAGTTGGACAGATCGACGGAGACCGGCTCAAGCAGATAGGACGGCACGACCTTGACGCCGTTGTCATAGGTGGTGGTGTCGTTGATCTCCGGCTCTCCGCCCTTCAGCATCGCATCGACCATGCCGACAGTCACGCGGGCCAGTTCGCGGGTGTCCTTGAAGACGGTCGAAAACTGTTCACCGGCGAGGATCGACTTGACCGAGGGAAGGTCCGCATCCTGCCCGGTGACGATCGGCATCTTCATGTCGCCAGCCCCGTAGCCGACACCCTTGAGCGACGACAGGATACCGATCGACAGCCCGTCATAGGGAGACAGCACGCCGTGGACCTGCTTGTCGGTGTAATTGGCCGACAGAAGGTTATCCATCCGCGCCTGCGCCACCGCGCCGTCCCAGCGCAGCGTGCCGACCTTGTCCATGCCCATCTGGCCCGAGGGGACGGCGACCTCACCCGCGTCGATCATCGGTTGCAGGACCGACATCGCGCCGTTGTAGAAGAAGAAGGCGTTGTTGTCGTCGGGCGAGCCGCCGAACAGCTCGACGTTCCACGGCTTCTGGTCGCCGAAGCGCTCCTTCAGACCGGCCACCAGCGAGTCCGCCTGCAGCACGCCGACCTTGAAGTTGTCGAAGGTGGTGTAGTAGTCGACATTCGGGCTGTCGCGGATCAGGCGGTCGTAGGCGATGACCTTGGTGCCCTTGTCGTGCGCCTGCTGGAGCACGGCCGAGAGCGTGGTGCCGTCGATCGAGGCGATGATCAGAACCTTGGCATCCTTGGTCACCATGTTTTCGATCTGGGCGAGCTGGTTGGGGATGTCATCCTCGGCATATTGCAGGTCCGTCTCATAGCCCGCGGCCTGAAACTGTTCGACCATCGAATTGCCGTCCGAGATCCAGCGCGACGAGGATTTCGTCGGCATGGCGATGCCGACCAGCCCGTCGGCAAAGGCGCCGGATGCCACAAGGACGGCGGCCGCGGCCGTCGCCAGAACTGTCTTGAATTTCATCTAATCCTCCACGGGTGGCACGCATCCATTTGCTCCCGGATGCGATGTGTTGATTGGTGAGGGCCCTCCAACCCCGCCCCTGGATTAGCCGAGGCTTGCATATCTTCCAAATCGCATTAATCGTGATCTACATACCGAAAATGATATGGCAATCCGTCATGGCCCTGTCACGAAAGCTCAAACCCGCCCATCTGCGGCTGATCCTG
>DAIOXI010000078.1:0-577 GCA_036758045.1 Albidovulum sp. | reverse complement strand
GGAAATCGCGCCGGGGATCGAGCCTACGATCGAGGTCGCGCCCTCTTCCGACCTTGTCCGGGGACTTGAGGAAGGACGCTTCGATTTCATCCTCGCGCGCTTTCCGCCCGGCTATGACAGCCGCGCCTTCCGCGTCACCCCCGCGCGGGCCGAGGTCGTGTCGCTGGTGGTGCGCGCCGAACACCCGCTGGCCTATCGCCGCGCCATCCCCATCGCGGAACTGTCGGGCTATGAATGGGTGATCCAGGAGCGCGCCTCCCCCATCCGCACCGCCATCGACGGCGCCTTCCATGCGGCCGGCGCGCCGACCCCGGCCAATGTCACCAACACCTCGTCGCTCTTGGTGATGCTGGCGATCATCGACACCTCCGACGCCATCGCGACGCTCAGCGAGGAGGTCGCGGGCCTTCTGACGCGCGGCAGCCCCCTTCCCGGCCTTGTCGCGCTGGACCTTGCCGACACGATCTCTGTCGCGCCCTATTTCATCATCCAGAACCGCGCCCAACGCCTGTCGCGCGCCGCCGAACAGGTTCTGGACCGGATCGCCGGCACCGATGCTCGCCGGCATCGCGTAGTC
>DAIOXI010000077.1:5094-12149 GCA_036758045.1 Albidovulum sp. | reverse complement strand
TGTACAGCGTTTCCACCGTCAGCGTGGACTTGCCGCCGCCCGATACGCCGGTGACGCAGACGAACTTGCCCAGCGGGAACTCCGCCGTCATGTCCTTCAGGTTGTTGCCGGTCGCCTTCACGACGGTCAGCTTCTTGCCGTTGCCCTCGCGCCGGTGACGCGGCACCGCGATTTCGCGCGCGCCGGACAGATACTGCCCGGTGAGTGAGGCGGCATCGGCAGCGATCTCTTCCGGCGTGCCATGGCTGACGACCTGCCCGCCATGAACGCCCGCACCGGGGCCGATGTCGAAAACGTAATCCGCCTCCCGGATCGCCTCTTCGTCATGTTCGACCACCAGCACGGTATTGCCCTGATCGCGCAGGTTTTTCAGCGTGCCGAGCAGCCGGTCATTGTCGCGCTGATGGAGCCCGATGGAGGGTTCGTCGAGGACATAAAGCACCCCCGTCAGGCCCGACCCGATCTGGCTTGCCAGCCGGATCCGCTGGCTTTCGCCGCCCGACAGCGTCCCGGCATTGCGCGACAGGGTGAGGTAGTCGAGGCCCACGTTGTTCAGGAAACCCAGTCTTTCACGGATCTCCTTCAGGATCAGCCGGGCGATTTCGTTCTTCTGCCTGGTCAGCTTCGCGGGGACGGTGTCGATCCAGGCATAGGCCTCCTTGATCGACATCTGCACCACCTGACCGATATGGAGCCCCGCGATCTTCACCGCCAGCGCCTCGGGCCGCAGGCGATAGCCTTCGCAGACATGGCAGGGGCGGTTGTTCTGGAACCGCTCCATTTCTTCCCGGCTCCAGGCGCTGTCGGTTTCGCGGTAGCGGCGTTCCATGTTGGGGATCACGCCCTCGAACGTGCGGCTGATCTCATAGACGCGGCCGCCCTCGTCAAAGCGGAACTTGATCTCCTCATCGCCCGATCCGCGCAGGAACAGGTCTTGCACCTTCTCCGGCAGGTCCTTCCACGGCTTGCGGGCGTCGAAGCCGTAATGCCTGGCCAGCGAGTCGATGGTTTGCAGGAAATAGGGGGTTTTCGATTTCGACCAGGCCGCGATGGCGCCGTCCTTCAGCTTCAGCGTCACATCCGGCACGATCAGCCGTTCGTCGAAGAACAGCTCCACCCCCAGCCCGTCGCATTTCGGGCAGGCACCGAAGGGGGCATTGAAGGAAAACAGCCGCGGCTCGATCTCCGGTATGGTGAAGCCACTGACGGGACAGGCGAAATTCTCGCTGAAGGTGATGCGCTCCGCCTCGCCCTCGGTCGGCGCGGTTTCAAGCACCGCGATCCCGTCGGCGAGGTTCAGCGCGGTGCGGAAACTGTCGGCCAGCCGCGTCTCAAGCCCCTCGCGCACCACGATCCGGTCAACCACCACGTCGATGTCATGGCGGTATTTCTTGTCGAGCGTGGGCGGTTCCTCAAGGTCATGGAACTGCCCGTCCACCTTGACGCGCTGAAAGCCCTGCTTGCGCCATTCCAGGAATTCCTTGCGGTATTCGCCCTTGCGGTCGCGGATCACCGGGGCGAGCAGATAGCCGCGCGTCCCCTCCTCCATCGCCATGACGGCATCGACCATGTCCTGCACCTGCTGCGCCTCGATCGGCTTGCCGGTTGCGGGGGAATAGGGTGTGCCCACGCGCGCGAACAACAGTCGCAGATAGTCGTAGATCTCGGTCACCGTGCCGACCGTCGAGCGCGGGTTTTTCGACGTCGTCTTCTGTTCGATGGAAATCGCGGGCGACAGGCCGGTGATGTGGTCCACGTCCGGCTTGCCCATCATGTCAAGGAACTGCCGCGCATAGGCGGACAGGCTTTCGACATAGCGCCGCTGGCCTTCCGCATAGATCGTGTCAAAGGCGAGGCTGGACTTGCCCGACCCGGACAGCCCGGTGATGACCGTCAACCGGTCGCGCGGAATATCCGCGTCGATGGACTTGAGGTTATGCTCGCGCGCACCGCGCACCTCGATGAACTTCTGCTCGGCCATGACTGCCCCCGGAGATCAGAAATTAACAGATAGTGCATGGGCGACGAGTCTCCAACCTCAAATCGAGAACAATAGCGGAACATTTTACCTCTCTGTTCCGGTTCGGCCCATCTCTGCGACATCAGGACCCTATACAAATTCACCCTTTTGAATTTAACTTCCCGGAAGCACTTGAATCACCCCGGCCCGCGCGCCAGATCATCGGCGCACCCCGCAATGAAAGGCGCCCCCATGCTTTCCTTCCTCCGCCCCGGCGGCAGTTCCGTGTCCCGCATCGCCGCGAAGGACGCCATCGCCCGCGCCGCAAAGGGGGAGCTTCTGGTGATCGACATCCGCGAGGGGAGCGAGATCGCCGCCTCGGGCAAGGCCAAGGGGGCGCTGCATGTGCCGCTGGCTGCGTTCAGGATGCGCTGCGATCCGTCCAGCCCGGAATGCCTTGCCGAGCTGTCGCTGGACAAGCCGGTCGCGCTTTACTGCGCCTCGGGCGCGCGCAGCCAGATGGCCGCGCAGATGATGGCGCAGATGGGCTACAAGGAGGTCTATAACCTCGGCGGGCTTTACGACTGGCACGCGGCGGGCGGCGAGATCACGCGCTGAGCCGCGCCCGTCGCCGCGCCAGCCAGGCATGGGTGGCGATGCCGCCAAGGCACAGCGGCAGGCCGAACCACAAGACCGCGGGCAGGCCCCAAAGATCGGTCATGCGCAACAGGACCGGCGTTCCCAGCGTGGTACCGACATTACCCAGTTGCGCGATGGCGCCCGCCGCCTCGGCCCGCGCTGCGCCGGTCTGGTTCAGTTCCGAGATCGCGGCGAAACTGCCGCCCTGCACAAGGCCCAGCGCGCCCGACACCGCCATGACCGAGATCAGCGCCAGCATCCCCGCCCCACCGCTGACGGTAAAGGCGATCAGCGCCAGCGCCCCGGCGGCAAGGCCGATCTGGACCGTCTCCACCGCGCCCAGCCGCCGGGTCAGCGGCACGCCGAGGGCCAGCGACACGACGATGGAGGCCAAGGGCATCACCGTCGCCGTGAGGTAGCGCCATTCGGGCGCGATCACATCGGGCAGGAGCGTAAGGAAAGCCACGAACATCAGCGTGTAGAAGACAAAGCCCAGCGCAGGCGCAGCGATCCGGGGGGAGGCATAGATGCGCCGATGCGCCTCGATCACGCCCACCCGCGCGATGGTATTGGCGGGCGGCGGCGCGCTTGCGGGCAGCATGCGCCACAAGACGCCACCGGCCAGCGCCATCAGCCCGGCATGGGTGACGAAAAACGCCGCCGGGCCATGCGCCAGAACCAGCGGACGGCCGAGGAAGGCCGCCAGCGAAAAGGCCACAGCGAAGAAGGTGGACCAGAGCGTCATGGCGGCCGGTTGATCGTCGGGCCGGGCGGAGGCCGCGATCAGCACCGGGGCGGCGACGACGATGGCAAGATGGCTCATCCCCTCCAGCGCGCGAAGGGCGATCATCAGGGGCAAGGGCGGCATCAGGCTTTCGATGAGCGACAGCACCGCCCCCGCCGCCAGCGCCGCCAGCAGCATCCGTCGCGGGCCAATGCGGGCGACCGCGATCCCCGCCGAGCTGCCAAAGACGATGCCGACAAAGCCCACGACCGACACGACAAGGCCCAGCCAGACCCCCGCGCCCGGCCAGACCGGGCGCAACAGGTCGAAGATCACGCCGATCTTGGCGAACTGCCCCGCCGCCGTCAGCCCGGCGAACCACAGCGCGGCGATGAGGGGCCAGTCGGTCCGGTCCACTTGGCCCCCGCCCGGCGTCAGAAGTGCAGCGCGCGCCCGTAGGCGTCGAGAACGGATTCGTGCATCATCTCCGACAGCGTCGGATGCGGGAAGACCGTCTCCATCAGCTCCGCTTCCGTCGTCTCAAGCGTGCGGCCGACGACATAGCCCTGGATCAGTTCGGTCACTTCCGCGCCGACCATATGGGCGCCGAGCAGCTCGCCTGTCTTGGCGTCGAAGACGGTCTTGACCAGGCCTTCGGGTTCGCCCAGCGCAATCGCCTTGCCGTTGCCGATGAAGGGGAAGCGGCCGACCTTGACCTCATGCCCCGCCTCTTTCGCCTTGGCCTCGGTCAGGCCCACACTGGCCACCTGCGGATGGCAATAGGTGCAGCCGGCGATGGAGTTCGGCTTGATCGGATGCGGGTGCTGACCCGCGATCAGTTCGGCGACCATGACGCCTTCATGGGACGCCTTGTGGGCCAGCCAGGGCGCGCCGGCAATGTCGCCGATCGCATAGAGTCCCTCGACGCCGGTGCGGCAGTATTCGTCGGTCACCACATGGGTGCGGTCGATCTTAACGCCCAAGGCTTCCAGCCCGAGGTTTTCCACGTTGCCGACGATGCCGACGGCGGAAAACACCGTTTCGAGCTCCATCGTCTCGGTCTTGCCGTCCGCTTCGATATGGGCCGTCACCTTGCCCTTCGCGCGATCGAGCTTCCTGACCGTGGATTTCTCCATGATCGTCATGCCCTGCTTGACGAATTGCTTCTTGGCAAAGGCGGAGATTTCGGCATCCTCGACCGGCAGCACGCGGTCCATGACCTCGACCACGGTCGTATCGGCGCCGAGCGTGTTGAAAAAGCTCGCGAATTCGATGCCGATGGCGCCCGACCCGATGACCAGCAGCTTTTTCGGCATCCGTTTGGCTTGCAGCGCGTGCTTGTAGGTCCAGACCAGATCGCCGTCGGCCTCAAGCCCCGGCAGTTCGCGCGCCCGCGCGCCGGTGGCCAGCACGATGGCCTTGGCGGTCAGTTCTTCCGTCCCCTTGTCGGTCTTGACGGAGGCCACGCCCTTCTTCGGTAGCGTCGCCTCGCCCGTGAAGACGGTGATCTTGTTCTTCTTCATCAGATGGCCGATGCCGCCCGACAGTTGCTTGGCCACCCCGCGCGAGCGTTGGACGACCGCGTCAAGGTCATAGCCGATGCCATCGGCCTTCAGCCCGAATTCCTTGGCGCGGTGCATCAGGTGAAAGACCTCGGCGGAACGCAGAAGCGCCTTGGTCGGGATGCAGCCCCAGTTCAGGCAGATGCCGCCCAGATGCTCGCGTTCCACGATCGCGACGTTCAGGCCCAGTTGCGCGCCCCGGATCGCGGCGACATAGCCACCCGGCCCGGCACCGATCACGATCATGTCGAAGGTCTTGGCAGCCATGTCTTCCCTCCCTGAGAAAAAGTAGTTTGGCCTTAAACTATTTCCAAAACCAGCGCAACGCGCGCCATGCCGTAGCGCCATGCACACAGCGCATGGCGCGCTAATCCGCCTGTTTCAGCTTTTCCACGATGGCGCCATAGCCGCCCCGTTCCAGAAACGCGATCTCCTCCGGCGTCGATTTCCGCCCCAGGGCGGCGTTGCGGAAGGGAAAGCGGCCATAGCGGCGGATCACCTCGGCATGGGCGCGGGCGTGAAGGCCGAACTCCGCCCCGTGTTCGGGCATCTTCTGCGTCATCAGCTCGATGGAACGGTCCTGATCCGCCATATCCTCGGAATGCTCAAACGGCATGTAGAAGAAGACCCGCTGAGGTTCCGCGACCGCCATGTCCCAGCCGTGGTCGATGGCCATCTGCGCCCCGGCCCGCGCGCGGGCGTCGGTGGCGAAGGACCGGGCATCGCCCCGGAACATGTTGCGCGGGAACTGGTCGGTCAGGATCATGTAGGCCAGTGATCCGCGCGGGCCGTTCAGCCAGAAGTCCCGCTCGCCCCGCTCTGCCGCCTCCCATGCGGGCAGGAAGCGGGCGCGTATTTCGGCGTCGACCTCATCCACGGCCCTGTACCAGCCGCCCTCGCCCACCTCATGCAGCCAGAACTCGATGATGGCTTCCGGTTCGGACATGGCTTCCCTCCCCTTGCTCACGCTGTTGGCGCCAGCTTTGCAGGATGCCGCCCGGAATGCCAGCCCCTATGGCGCGGGCGCCCTGGCCTCGTCCGAATGTTCCTGCCCGGCCTCCATCGCCGCCTCGACCGCCAGCGCCGCGGAGGTGGGCGAAATCGGCGTGTAGCTTGCCGTCTGATCGGCGCGCGTGACGCGGCGGCGCGTCATCCGCCAGGCGGCATAGCCCGCGAGCGCGAGGAACAGCACCCCCATCAGCAGGAAGTAACCCGATGGCCCCATCTGCTCCATCACCCAGCCGGTGATGACGGGGCCTGAAATCGCGCCAAGCCCGTTGATGAACAAGAGCCCGGCCGAGGCGGCCGCCATGTCCGAGAGGTCAAGAAAGTCGTTCGTATAGGCGACCAGCAGCGAATAGAGCGGGTTGGAAACGCCGCCCATCAGAAGCGCGATCACCAGAAGGCTGGTGAAATTCAGGCTGAACACCACAGGTAGCAGCATCGCCACTCCACCGATGGCAGAAAGCCACAAGACCAGTTGCCGCCGCCCCAGCAGGTCGGACGCCCAGCCGATCGGGTATTGGAACACAAGGCCGCCGACATAGATCGCGGCGACAAAGATCGAGATCTGCCTGATCGTCAGCCCTTCCGCCGTCCCCCAGACCGCCGACATGCCGAACTGCGCCGAAAAGACGCCCCCCAGCAGGAACATGCCGACGCAGCCCAAGGGCGAGGCACGGTAGAGGGCCGCGAAGCTTAACCGTTTCGTGGTCTCGAAGGCGGGCGCCTGGCTGACCGACAGCAGGATCGGCGTGAAGGCGATGGAGACGAGGACCGAGGGGATGACGAAAAGGATATAGCCCGACGGGTCGCCGAAGTTCAAAAGCGCCTGCGCCGCAATGATCCCCGCCATCTGCATGATCATGTAAAGCGACAGCGCCTGACCGCGCGTCTCGTTCGTGGCGGAGTTGTTCAGCCAGCTTTCGGCGGTGATGTAGACGCCGGAGAAGGAAAACCCGATCAGGACCCGCATCGCCGCCCAGGCGATCCAGTCGGGCGCGGCGGCATACATGATGAGAACGGCGGAAATCATCGAGCCGAGAGCGGCGAAGACCCGCACATGGCCGACCCGCCGGATCATCTCGGGCGCCATGCGGCTGCCGATCAGGAAGCCCGCAAAATAGGCCGCCATGACATAGGACATCTGCGCGGTCGAAAACCCCTCGAT
>DAIOXI010000077.1:0-5039 GCA_036758045.1 Albidovulum sp. | reverse complement strand
CAGGCTTCATGCCGACTTGCCGTTCCTTCGTCGCGGCGTGATGGCAGAAGCAGAGAGGCATCGCCATAGGAAAAGAAACGATAGCCCGTGGCGACGGCATGGTCATAGACGCGGCGCATCCTCTCTACCCCCATCAACGCGGAAACGAGCATCAGCAGCGTGGATTTCGGCAGGTGGAAATTGGTCATCAGCCCGTCGGTGACACGGAAACGGTAACCGGGATAGATGAAGATGTCGGTGGCACCCCGCCATGGCCGCATCTTGCCATCCTCCCCCGCCGCACTTTCGATCAATCGAAGGGCTGTCGTCCCGACCGGGATCACGCGCCCCCCGGCTGCGCGGGTGGCGTTGATCTCGGCCGCCGCGGTATCCGTCACCTCGCCCCATTCGGCATGCATCCGGTGGGTCGTCACATCCTCCACCTTCACCGGCAGGAAGGTGCCCGCACCGACATGCAGCGTGACCTCGGTAAAGGCGACGCCCCTGGCCCTGAGCGCGGCCAGCAGATCATCGTCGAAATGCAGCGAGGCGGTGGGGGCGGCGACGGCACCGGCATGGCGGGCGAAGACGGTCTGGAAATCGTCGCGGTCCTGCGCGTCTGGGGCGCGCAGCGCCGCGATATAGGGCGGCAGCGGCATGTCGCCCGCCTCTGCCAGCGCCGCGTCGAACGCCGCCCCCTCAAGGTTGAAGACCAGCGCCGCCTGCCCGTCCGCGATCTCCGCCACGCGCGCCGACAGCCCCCCGGCAAAGGCGATCTCCTCCCCCTCTTTCAGCTTCCGCAGGGGTTTGATCAGCGCCGCCCAGCCGCCCTGCGCGCGCGGTTCGGTCAGCGTGACCTCGATCTTCGCCACCGCCTCGCCCTGTGGCGTCACGCGGCGGCGCGTCCCCTGAAGGCGGGCCGGGATCACGCGGGTGTTGTTCAGGACCAGCCGGTCGCCGGGGCCGAGCAGGTCCACGAGATCGCGCACATGCAGGTCGCGCATCCCGTCCCCCTCGGCCAGCAACAGCCGCGCGGCGCTGCGCGGGCGCACGGGCCGGGTGGCGATCAGCCCCTCGGGCAGGTCGAAATCGAAATCGCTCAACTTCATGGCGTGTCGGTCACTCTGGCAGCTTCGGCGGGTCGGCACGGAACAGGTCGCGGAATACACCAGGCGTCAGGATCGACAAGGGGTTGACGCTTATATCCGGCGCCGCCGTCGTCCCGGTCAGTTTGTAGTTGAAGCCGAAAAGCCCCTCGCGCCGCTTGGAGAATATCTTGCCGATGCCGTTGAGGACATAGATGGGGGAAATCACCCCCTCCATGTCGATCCGGTCATTGGCGAACTGATAGACCCCGGCGGCGGAGATGCCCATCGACGGCCCGACGGCCGAGGCGCGCCGCACCTCCACCGCGCCGGGGGTCAGCAGGAAATCGCCCGAGGCGTCGGTGAAGAAGATGCCCTGCCCGTCAAGCTGGGTCAGCAGCCCGACGACCGATATGGCATCGAGAAGCGCGGCCAGCGCGGGCGCGTCCGTCACGCGGAAATCCTTCAGGACAAGGCGGCCGGTATAGCTGTCGGCCTTCGCGGCGGGGTCAAGGCGCAGGGCGGCCGTCCCGCCATTGGCGCGGCTGAAGAGCCCCGCCGAGCGCAGCGCCGCCCCGGCATCGGCAGCGCGGACACGAATGGCGACACGTCCACCGGCGCGCGGTTCCACCGCGCCGGTGACCTCGGCCCAGCCGTTCAGCCGCGCGGCGAAACGGCCGGAGAAGCCGCCCTTGGTGCCGAACGCGCCCTGAAACCGCGTCAGCGCGATGCCCGAGGACACCCGCAGCCGGTCAAGCGCGACGGTGACCGGCGCGTCGCTGCCCTTGCCGCCGCCGCCAAAGCTCGCCTTGCGCATGTCGAGGGTTCCGCCCGCGATCTCCACCCCGACGGTGCGGCCCTTGCCGCGCCCGCGCAGCACGCCCGCGCCGTCGAACCAGTCCTTCATCCGTGCCTTGGGGAAGGTGGCGGCCTCGAACCCGCCGTCTTTCGTCAGCGCCACCTTGCCATCGACCGCCAGCCCCGCCGCCGAAAGGCTGAGCTTGTCGATGGTCGCGGGCTGCCCCAGCGCGCCGGCGACATGCAACTCCCCCTTCGCGTCCGGCCCCTTCTTCCAGCCTATCTCGGGGATCGACAGGGCCAGCCCGGAAAGGTCCGAGGTCAGGTCGAAACGTGTCGCCTTGTCCCTGGCAAGGTGCAGGTCGATCCTGCCCCAGCCGGTCCCCGTCACCGCACCATCCGGCAGGCCGATGGCAAGGGCCTTCAGCGCGCGGGGCGACAGTTCCACCTTGCCGGTGACGCGGCTCTTGCCCTTCGCCTCCGGCCCGAAATCCTGCCGCCAGCTTACATCGACCGGCACCCCGTCAAAGGTCCCCGGCCCGCCGATGGTCAGGCCCGTGGGATCGGCCGTCACCTTCAGCGCCCCGGCCGTGACGCGCCTGCCCGGCACGATCCTGTCGGAGCGCACATCGCTTAACGTGCCGCTGACCGAATAGGCGATATCCTCGGGCATCAACTTTGCCACCAGCCGCAGCGACAGGTTGGTGGTGATGTCGGCCCGCCCTTCGGCCAGATCGGTCCCCTGCCCGGCCTTTTTCAGAAACTCGAACGGCGGCTGATCCAGCAAGGACAGCGCCGCGTTGATGGTGCTTTTCGTGCGCAGCGTGATATTCGCCTCTGCCGGGATGACCCGCAGGTCAGGGATCTGCATGACCGAACCGGACATGTCGATCCCGCCACCGTCCGGGGCCGTCACATGGCCACTGTCAACGACCAGCGTATAGGCATTGTCGATGATCGTGGCATAGCCCGCCCCGTCGCGGATCGGCGGCAGGGTGCGGATCACGGTCACATCGGTCGCGCGGTATTCGTAGCTCAGCGCAAAGCGCGGCTCCTCTCCTTGCGTGACGCGGATACCGGCGACGACGTTGAACAACTCGCTGGTGGCCACGTTCTGACGCAGCCAGTCGCGGGTCTTCGGCACCACGCCCACGGGCCAAAGCGCCAGCAGCCGGTCGCTTTCGATGGCATCGACCGTGGCGTCGAAGGCGCTTTGCCAGCCCTGCGGGGCGGCCTTGAATTCTCCCTTCGCGGCAATCCGGTGATCGCCGTCAACCAGCACAAGCTGGCCCAGCGTCAGAGTGAAGGGGTCAAGAAGGATGCGGAAATCGACCGCGCCCTCGGTCAGGCTGACGGGGGTCTCGAAAAGCCCGGCAGGGTCAGCCTTGAAATCGCTGATGGCGATCTGCCCGACAAGCGCATTCGGCACCCCTCCGGTGATATCCTTCAGCCAGGCATTCGCCGTCGCCTTCACCCGCAGCGCCGGGCCATCGACCTCGATGTCGCGAAAGCGTATCTCCTGCACGGCGGGGTCATAGGTCATCGCCAGGGTGACGCCGTCAAAGCCCACCGGCCGCGTCGTGTCATTCGGTTGCAGCGCGCCCTTGCCGATCTTCAGCGTCGCGTTCATCGGCTGAATCCGGCCCGCGTCATCGACCGAGGACCAGAACGCGCCGGAAATCGTCGCGTCAAGCGGCGAAAGCCAGGCCAGCGCCGGTGACTGCGCCGCCAGATCGCGCGAGGACACGTCGCGGACATCGGCCGACAGCGTCGCCACATGGCTGCCCTTGGCCGAGATCAGGTTGACCGAGGCGCGCGCGGGCGTCCCGCCGCCTTCGGAGACGGACACCGCCACATTGACCGTCACGCTGTCCGCCGTCTGGTTCATCCGCAGCCAGCTTCCCTCGGCCAGCCAGCGCTTGCCCGCGCGGCGGTCGGTGAAGGCGATCGACAGGTCGTCGATCTCGATCGTGTCGATGTCGCGCAGGACCGGCAGGGTGAAGGCGCGGTCGAAGGCATCGACGGCCGCGACCGGGTCGATGGCGGGCGCTGGCTCCTCCGCCGCCCCCTCGCCAAGGGAAAAGTCGAGCGTGCCGTCCAGGTTCCGCGTCAGCGCAATCTCCGCCCCTGTGATGCTGATCGTGCGGGGCTGCAAGCGGCCATGCAGGACCGCGCCGCCATCGAGCGTGCTGCGGACCGAGGGCAGGCGCGCGATCCGCCGACCCTTGCGGCTGAACAGGTCCACCTCCGTCATCCGCACATGCGGCACGAAATTCTCATCGACGAACAATTCCAGCCCGCCGACCTTCGCGCGCCCCTCGCCCTTCAGCACCTCATTCGCCCGCGCCTCGACCTTTGCGACGACCCAGCCAGGCGCGGGAAGCACCCGTTCGGTCAGGCCCAGGACGACGATCAGCCCGCCGAGAAGGACAAGAAGCGCCAGCCCGATGGCCCAGACATGGATGCGCTTGTGGACCGGCTTGCGCCGGACCGCCTTGCCCGCATCCTGCTCTTCGTCCATCGCCGGTATGACCGCCCTGCCCGCGCCCGCGCTTTTTGCTTGGGCTTCCCTTTAAACTTCCGCCACAGCGATTAAAACATAAAGCGTCCGACACCGGCAAAGGATCGCTGCCATGCCCAGCCAAGGCGACAAGGCCCCCGACTTCACCCTGCCCCGTGATGGCGGGGGCGAGGTTTCGCTGACCGGCCTCTTCCCGAAGAAGGTCGTGCTGTATTTCTATCCCAAGGACGACACCCCCGGCTGCACGACCGAGGCGCTGGATTTCACCCGTCTGGCCGATGAATTCGCTGCCGCCGGGACCGTCGTCGTCGGCATCTCCAAGGACAGCGTCAAGGCGCATGACAGGTTCTGCAAGAAGCACGGGCTTGGCATCATCCTCGGCTCGGACGAGGATGGGCAGGTCTGCGAGGATTATGGCGTCTGGGTGGAAAAGAACATGTATGGCCGCAGCTATATGGGGATCGAGCGGACCACCTTCCTGATCGACGCGGCCGGCACCATCGCCCGCGTCTGGCCCAAGGTGAAGGTCAACGGCCACGCCGATGAGGTGCTGGACGCGGCCCGCGCGCTGTGACCGGGGTGACACTGGCGGCGCTTGCGGTCGAGGTGCTGACCACCGCCGACGGGCGCGAAAAGACCGCTGTTTCCCACCGTAA
>DAIOXI010000076.1:0-12177 GCA_036758045.1 Albidovulum sp. | reverse complement strand
GGCAGGCCATCATGGACGCGCTCCTCGCCGAGCGCGCGGTTGAACTTGACGCGCTGGCCGACCGCTTCGCCGTCTCCAAAATGACGATCCACCGCGATCTGGATGAGCTTGAGCAAGCAGGCCTTCTCCGCAAGGTGCGCGGCGGCGCGACGATCGAGGCCGGGACGCAATTCGAAAGCGATTTCCGCATCCGCGCGCTTCAGGATGGCGAGGCGAAGGCGCGCATGGCGCGCGCGGCGCTCGACCTGATCGAACCCGGCATGACAGTGATGATCAACGACGGCTCCATGGCCGCCCTTCTGGGCGCGCGGCTGTCCGATCGCCGCCCCGTCACCGTCATCACCAACAATGCCGCGATCCTCGATAGCGCCCGGACCGAGACCGGGATCACCCTGATCGCCCTTGGCGGCACCTTCAGCGCCCGGTTCAACGCCTTTCTCGGCGTCGTGACGGAACAGGCGCTGTCCCACCTGCGCGCCGACATCGCCTTTATCTCCACCCCCGCCGTCCACGGCACCCGCGCCTTTCACATGGACGACGCCGTGGTGCGGGCCAAACGCGCGATGATGGCGGCGGCGGACCGGCGCTGCCTTCTGGTCAACCACCGCCGTTTCGGCCAGTCGGCGCTGCACGCGCTGGCCGATCTGGCCGAATTCGACACGATCATCACCGATGCCCCGCCCGCCGCCCCGGCCAAGGACGCGCTGAGCGCGGCGGGCCTGACCCTGACCCTTGCAAAGGACTGACCGATGGAACCGCGCTCCTGGATCGGCACAAGCTGGAAGATGAACAAGACGCTGGCCGAGGCGCGCGCCTTTGCCGAAGGGCTGCGCACGGCCGACGCCGACCCGCGCATCCAGCGTTTCGTGATCCCGCCCTTCACCGCCGTGCGCGAGGTCAAGGCGATGCTGGCCGACACCACGGTCAAGGTCGGGGCGCAGAACATGCACTGGGCCGACGAAGGCGCCTGGACGGGCGAGGTCAGCCCGGTGATGCTGACCGATTGCAAGCTCGACATCGTCGAACTGGGCCATTCCGAACGGCGCGCGCATTTCGGCGAGACGGATGAAACCGTCGGGCTGAAGACCGAGGCCGCCGTCCGCCACGGCCTGATCCCGCTGATCTGCATCGGCGAGACGCTGGCCGAGCGCGAAGACGGGCGCGCGGGGCAGGTTCTGGAGGCGCAGGTGCGCGGCGCCCTTGGCCGCCTGTCGGACAGCCAGAAAACCGCGCCGGTCCTGCTGGCCTACGAACCCGTCTGGGCCATCGGCGCGGGCGGCATTCCGGCGACGTCGGATTATGCCGATGCGCGCCAGAAAGACATCATCGCGGTTGCCGAAGACGTGCTTGGCCGCCGCATTCCCTGCCTCTACGGCGGCTCGGTCAATCCGGGCAACTGCGAGGAACTGATCTCCTGCCCGCATATCGACGGGCTTTTCATCGGGCGTTCGGCCTGGAACGTCGGGGGCTATCTCGACATCCTGTCCAAATGCGCCGCCAAACTGTGAGGATGACATCATGAAACTGGGGGCGGACGCCTTCTACGCCAACCTTTCCGACCGGGTGGCAAACGCGGTTCTCGACGGCACCTATGACCGCGCCATCCTTGTCTGCGGCACCGGCATCGGCGTCTGCATCGCCGCCAACAAGGTGCCGGGCATCCGCGCCGCGCTGACCCATGACACCTATTCCGCCGAACGCGCGGCGCTGTCGAACAATGCCCAGATCATCACCATGGGCGCGCGGGTGATCGGGGCGGAGCTCGCGAAATCCATCGCCGATGCCTTCCTGAAGGAAAGCTTCGACGCCAACGGCCGCTCGGCCGGGAACGTCAAGGCGATCGACGACGTGGACGCCAAGTATAACGCGCGCTGAAGCCACGGGCGATGCTGACCCTTCCCAATGACGGCCCTGCCACGGGCCGCCCGCTTGAAACGGCGCTGGCCGATGACGGCGCCGCCGCCATCGTGCTGGCCATCGCGCGGGCGACGCCTGCACTGGCCGACCGTCTTGCCGCCGGGCGCCTTTACGGCGACCCGGCCGCCATCATCGGCACCAATGAAAGCGGCGACAGGCAGAAGGCGCTGGACCAGGGCGCGCATGACCACATGATCGCGGCGCTGGCACAGGCGGGCGTGAGGCAGGTCCTGTCGGAAGAAGAGACCGCGGTCGCCACCCTGAACCCCCGCGGCGGCTTCGACGTCGCCATCGACCCGATCGACGGTTCCGGCTCCATCGGCATCGGCGCGCCTTTGGGGTTGCTCTTTTCCATCCTCCCCGCCGCGCCGGAAGGCTTCCTGCGCCCCGGCCGGGCGGCGGTCGCGGCGGGATATGTCTCCTTCGGGCATTCGACCGATTTCGGCTGGTCGCTGGGCGACGGTGTCCATATCGCGACCTTCGACCGCGCCCTTGGCGGCTTTCGCGTCGTGCATGAACAGGTCCGCCTGCCGTCATCCGCGAAGACCATCGCCTACAATGCCTCGAACGAACGGCACTGGCCCGAGGGGCTGAAACGCTACGCGCTCGACCTCAGGGCGGGCAAGGACGGCCCGCGCGGGCGCGATTTCAACATGCGCTGGCTGGCCGCCGCAGTGGGCGAGTTGCATCGCATCCTGCTTCTGGGCGGCCTGTTCATGTATCCCGCGGACGGCCGGAAAGGGTATGAGAACGGCCGCCTGCGCCTGATCTACGAAGCGGTCCCCATCGCCTTCCTGATCGAACAGGCGGGCGGGAGGGCGACCGACGGGCTGGTCCCGATCCTCGACCGGATGCCGGGGGATCTGCACGGCCACACCGCCCTTGTCTTCGGCTGCGCCGAAGAGGTCGGGGTGGTCGCCGATTACCTGCGGCAGGAATAGGCCCCTGCCCTAGTCGCGATGCTTGCGCCGCACCGTCTCAAGCCGGTCGGCCATCGCCGCGCGGGCCTCGGGGCTCATCGCGTCGAGCCGGTCGAGGAGGAGAGAACGGCCGAGGGTCAGACGCTCCTCGATCCGCGCGGATTGGGTGGCCATCATCGCCTCGACCGCCGCGCGGTCATAGGGCGTGGCGCGGATCGCTTTGGCCAGAGCGGCCATATCGGCGCGAATCTCTTCGCGGCGCTGACGGAAATCGGGGGTGGATTTCAGAAATGCCTTGCGCAGTTCCGCGCGATCCTCGGGCGACAGCGCCTCGGTATAGGGGCCGAAGCCCACGTCGCGCACCCGGCGCGGATCGTCGCGCCAGCCATGGGCGATGATCGACCCGCCGACGATGCCCAGCACGGCAAGGTTCAGGCCCAGCGACAGGATCAGCGCGATCTTCACGCCGCGTCCGGTGCCGCCGGTCTTCTGTGTCTCATCCATCTTTACCATCCCGTCCCCCCGGCCACCGTAAAGCTGTCCGCCCCCGGCATCAGTTCCACCGTCAGCGGCGCCGGTCCGAACAGATCGCCCGTGACCGTCACCGGATCGGCCAGCCCCGCGACGCCGATCCAGACCCCGGCACCGACCGCCGTGGCAAGCCCGCCAACCCCGGCCCAGCCGCCGATGGCCGAGATCAGCGACGCGATCGCGCCGCGCCGCGCCGGGGCGGGCGACGGCAGGTCGCGCATCGCCGGGCGCGCGGCCTCTGCCGCGTCCAGCACGCGGGACATCAGCGCCGCGGACGGTTCCGGCGCGCGGTTCCGCGCCGCCGCGAAGAAAAGATCAAGATCGTGCTCGCCCGGATCCTTGTCAGCCATGTTCGTACCCCAGTTCGGCCCGGCGCCCCGAAAGCGCCGCGACCAGTCCGCGTTTCCCCCGTGCGACGAGGCTTTCGACCGCCTCGACGCCAACCTCCATCACCTCGGCGATCTCGGGGTTCGACAACCCTTCGAGATGCCGGAGGATCACCGCCTGCCGCTGCCTTTCCGGCAGCGCCGACAGCGCCCCTTCCAGCGCCGCCGCGCGGTCGGCCTCGATCATCCGCTCGGCCACGCCGGGCGCGCCGTCATCCGGCTCGGGTGCTGCGTCAAGCGGCACCCAGCGCCGTTTGCGCAGCCGGTCGGTGCAAAGGTTGGCGACCACCCGGTAAAGCCAGGTCGACACCCGCGCCGCCCCCGGCTGCCAGCCCGGCGCCATGCGCCAGAGCCTCAGCATCGCCTCCTGCGCCACATCCTCTGCCTCGGCCGCGTCGCCCAGCATCCGCTGCGCCACCCTGAGGGCGATGGGCGTGAACCTTTGCGCCAGCGCATGCGCCGCGCCCCGGTCCCCCTTGGCATAGAGGGCCAGCAAGGCTTCGTCGGGCCTGTCGTCCTTGGCGTCGAAGGGCATCTGCATCCTGTCCCAAGCCCTAGACCGAAGGCGCCGCGCCTCCAAGGTCCAAGTTTGCCGGGTCGGCATGTGGGCGCCACCGCGGCAGTCCGGTCACGGGCGGGCGCAACCGGCCCGCCCGCCGCCGGGATCAGTTGTCGCCATTCCAGTCGAACCGGCCCTCGCCGAGGCCGTGGCGACCCTGACCCTGCCCCTGACGGTCGCCATGGCCATGCCCGTCACGCATCCCGCGCTGACCGTCGCGGCCACCGCCCATACGCTGCTGCATCTTCGCCTTGGCCTGCGCAATCTCCTGCTGGCTGACCGCGCCGTCGCCGTCGGTGTCAAGCCGGTCGAACATGCGGGTCGGCATCGGCGGGGCGAGCAGTTCCTCGGCCGACAGCATGCCATCGCCGTTCAGGTCCTGCGAGGCGACCCGCGCCTTGGCGCGTTCGTCGATCTTCGCGGCCATCCGCGCCTTCATATGCGTGGCCAGTTCCTCGGTCGAGATCATGCCATCGCCATTGGCGTCCACGCCCGATATCATCGTCTGGCGATAGGCCGACAGCTCTTCCTTGGTGACCTTGCCATCGCTGTTGGCATCGGCGCCGTCGAAGTCGAACATCGGGCCATCGCCATGCATGCCCTGACCTTGACCCATGCCCTGGCCTTGGCCCATTCCCTGCCCCTGGCCCTGCATCATCTGCTGGCCATTGCCGCCGCCATCGGCGTTCTGCGCCAGAACCGGCACGGCGACCGCGCCAGCACCAAGGATCAGGGCCAGAGCGGTGAGATAGGTTTTCGTTGTCATTGCTCGTCTTCCTTTCAAACTGCCATGACGGCCGGAGCCGTCTGATACCCGTCAAACGCGCCGGGTGCGGGATTCCGTCGCAACCTCCATTCCGTGATTTGCCGTCGCCGCCGAAAATGCTACACCCCCCGCTACAGGAGACATGCGATGACCGATATGACCGCCCAACTGGACGACGACCGCCCCCTGCGCCCTGCCATGCTGCGCGGCTGGCGCCGCCGCTGCCCCGCTTGCGGCGAAGGCCGCATGTTCGAGGGCTATCTGAAAGTGCGCCCCGCCTGCCCCTCCTGCGGTGAGGACCTGTCCCATCACCGCGCCGATGACGGGCCGGCCTATCTGACGATCCTGATCGTGGGCCACCTGATGGCGCCGCTCATCATGGTCGCCTTTGTCGAGTTCCGGCCCAGCCCGCTTGTCCTCGCCTCGGCCTTCTCGGCGGGCTGCGTGGCGCTGTCGCTTTACCTTCTGCCCCGGCTGAAGGGGGTGATCGTCGGCATCCAGTGGGCCAAGCGGATGCACGGCTTCGGCTCTGCCCCCAAGGGCGACTGAGCACGGATGAGCGATACCGCCGCCCCGGTCGATCCCAAATCGCTTGTCGTTCGCGACGCGGCGAGCGTGATCGTGATCCGGCAGGATACCGGCGCGCCCGCCGTCCTGATGGGGATGCGCGGCGCCGGGGCGGCCTTCATGCCGAACAAATATGTCTTTCCCGGCGGCGCGGTCGATGCGGGCGACGCGGCGATCCCGCTGGCGGGGGACCTCGCGCCCGCCTGCACCGCGCGCCTTGACCTGCCGCCCGGCGCCACGGGGCGCGGCCACGCCCTTGCCGCCGCTGCAATCCGCGAATTGTGGGAAGAGACCGGCCTGCGCCTTGGCCAGCCCGGCACCTGGCCCGGCACCCCGCCCGAGGACTGGACCAGCTTCGCCGAAACCGGCCTTGTCCCCGATGCCAGCGCGCTGCGCTTCCTGTTCCGCGCCATAACGCCTCCGGGCCGCCCGCGCCGCTTCGACGCGCGCTTCTTTATCGCCGATGCCGCCCGGATCACCGGCGACCCCGACGATTTCTCCCGCGCCTCGGACGAACTGTCCCATCTGCACTGGGTTCCGCTGGCCGAGGTGCGCGCGCTGAGCCTGCCCTTCATCACCGAGGTGGTGCTGGGCGAGGTGGCGGCCCTTCTGCGCGAGGACAGGCTGGACCAGACCGGGGTCGCCTTCTTCGACAACTCCACCGACCGCCCGGCCTTTCGCCGCCTGACCTGAACGCTCAGAACAGCCGCTCGGCGATGACCAGCGTCACCGGGATGGTGATGAAGGACAAAAGCGTCTGCACCGTGATGATCCCCGCCATCAAGGGCGCATCGCCTCCCATCTCACGCGCCAGCGTGTAGGCCGACACCGCGACCGGCAGCGCCGCGTAGATCATCGCGATCTGCAAGGGCATCGCCCCCGGCGCGATCACGGCGGCCACCAGCAACACTGCCGCCGGGAAGACCACAAGCTTGCCCAGCGCCGACAGCATCATCGGCACGAAATGCGCGTCCATCCCCCGGATCTTCAGGTTCGCGCCGACCGCCAGCAGCATCACCGGCAGCGCCGCCTGCCCCAGAACCAGCGCCGTGTCATGCAGCACCGGGACATCGTGCAGCCCGATCATGTTGAACAAAAGCCCCGCCACGATGGAGAGGATCAAGGGATTGCGCGCCAGATCGCGCAGCGTGCCAAGGACGATATTCCCCCGCCGTCGTGGCAGCATCAGCGCCAGCGCCGTCACGATCACGACATTGACCACCGGCACCAGGATGGCCGAGCCGACAACGGCCGCCTGCAAGCCCTGCGCGCCGTAAAGCGCCTCGGCAATCGCAAGGCCGACAAAGGTGTTGAAGCGCGACGCGCCCTGCACGACATCCGTCCCCTGCGGTGGCGCCAGCCGCGCCAGCCGCTGCGCCAGAAGGCCAAAGGCGACGGCGGCGAAAAAGCCCGTGTAAAGCAGCGAGGCGAAGGCGCCCAGGGGCTGCGCCCCCAGATCGGCGGCAGATATCTTGGCAAAGAACAGCGCCGGCATCAGAACCCAGTAGACCAGCCGGTCATTGAGGTTCCAGAACTCCACCGACGGGATGCCGCCACGCCGGAGGGCATAGCCCAGCAGGATCAAGAGGAAGGTCGGCGCGATGGCCAGAAAGATCGCCCCCATGCTCAGCGCGCCCCCAGGATCAGGACCAGAACCGACAGGACGACCAGCGCGATGCCCGCGCCTTCACGTCCGCTCAGCCTTTCGCGGAAGAAGAGGGAGGAGGCCATGAGGGTGAAGACGATCTCCACCTGCCCCAGCGCCCTCACGAAGGCCGCGTTCTGCAAGGAAAAGGCCGCGAACCAGCCCATTGAGCCAAGGACCCCCGTCACCCCCACCGGCAAGGTCCGCCGCCAGCCGCGCGCGACGCGGCCCAGCTCCCCCGGTTCGCGCCAGCAGAGCCAGAGGCCCATCAGGATCGTCTGCGTGATCGTCGCTGCGGCCAGCGCCACCACCGCGCGGGTCAGGAAGGGCAACGGCTCAAGCGCCAGCGTGGCACCCCGGTAGCCGATCGCCGACAGGCCGAAAAGCCCACCCGCCAGCAGGCCGTAAAGCGCCGCGCGGCCAAAGAACCGGGCGCCGGGTTCCGGTGTCCGCGACAGCAGAAGAACCCCCGCCAGCCCGATCCCGATGGCAAGCCAGCCCACCGGCCCGACCCGTTCGCCCAGAAGCAGGACGGAGAAGACGGCGACCTGCACCGTCTCGGTCTTGGTGAAGGCGATGCCGACGGCGAAATTGCGCAGCGAGAAAAGCGCGACGGTCAGGAAGGTCGCGACGATCTGGCCCAGGGCCCCCATCAGCAGGAAGCCCGCGAAACGCGGGCCCAGTGGCGGCAGCGCCCAATCCGCCTGCCAAAGTGCCGCCAGTGCCGCCGTCGCGGCAATCGGTGCGGCATATAGAAAGCGCGAAAAGGTCGCGCCGCCCGTCGACAGCCCCGCCCCCTTCAACTGCTTTTGCAGCATGAAGCGGACCGTCTGCATCGCCGCGGCGGCAAGGGTGAACAGAATCCAGGCGCTCATGCCCCCTTCTGGCACGGCCCGCGCGGGCGCGGAAGGGGCCTAGTGCCCTGGCCTCAACGGATGGGGAACCGGGTCCTTGGTGCGCAGGAAATAGCGGCGAAAGACCTCGGCGTAGGAACTATAGACATAGCCATCGTTGCGGCGGCGATATTCCTCTTTCCGCTCCTCATAAAGCGCCGGAAGCCGGTACCAGGCAAGGCTGGGCTTTGCGTGATGAACGACGTGGAAGTTGTTGTAAAGAAACAGGAACGGCAGAAAGCCGCGCCCCTCGACGATCACCGTCCGCCCGCGCGCCAGCTCATGCGCGCGATGTTCCAGGAAGGTGCGGATCTTCAGGATCGACAGCGCCCCGTAGCAGGACAGCACGAACAGCCAGAAGGGGATCGTCGCGACCGTGACCAGCCAGACCAGCACCGGCACCATCCCCGCCAGATGCAGCAGCCAGTCGCGCCGTATCGCCCGGTCCCCGACCCTTATCGCCGCCAGATCGCCGCGCAACAGCGCGAAAACAGACACCATCGGCCCGATCAGCATCCGCCCCAGAAGCGTGTTGTTCGCCCGCAGGATCATCCGAAGCGCGGGCGACAGCCGCACCCAGACCTTCGGGTCCATGTAATTCGATTCCGGGTCGTCATAGGGATCGGTCAGGTTTTCGTCCCGGTGATGCGCCAGATGCAGGTCGCGGAAGCGGCCGTAAGGGTAGATCAGGCCCAAGGGCAGGAACATCAGCGCCTCATTCGCCGGACGGCTGGCGAAGGGGTGGCCGTGCAAGACCTCATGCTGAAGCGAGGAATGAAGCGTGATGGCCAGCATCGTGACCACAAAGCCCAGCGGCAGCCACAGTGCCGACAGGACCGTCGTCCCCAGCGCCCATAGCGCGTAACAGCCAAGGATCAGCGCAAGGGTCGGCCATTCGATACCGGGCGCCTCACGCATGGCGACCCCACGAAATCCGCGACCAGACCCGTTCGTAGCCGATATAGGTGACAAAGCCGATCCCGGTGTTCAGCACCGCCAGCGCGCCCCCGACCGAGGCGGAGCCTGTCAGCACGAACCCGGTCAGCGTCATCGACGCAAGACCCAGCACATTCCATAAAACTGCTTTGAGAACAGAGCGTTTTGCCGTTTCCATGACCGTCCTTTCCCCTGCCGACAGATGACCGGGAAACGGATCGGTTGCGAATTCCGAATATGATTAACATTTGTCACATAAAGTGATACTTATCAGCAATGCAGACAAATATCGACAAACGCGACCGCGCCTCCCTGTTCCGCGACCGTCTGGCGCAAAGCATGGCCGAACGGGAGATGACGCAAAGCGGGCTGGCGCGGGCGGTCGGCGTCGACCGTTCCACCATCTCGCAGCTTCTGGGGGACCAGGGCGCGCGGCTTCCCAACGCGCAGGTCGTGGCGGAATGCGCGGCCGCCCTTGGCGTTTCCGCCGACTGGCTGCTGGGCCTGACCGAACGGCCCGAACGGCTGGCCGACCTTCTCGCCACCTCGCTGACCATGACCGAGGCGCCCCGCGCGCTCATTGATGAGACGATCTTCAACTGGCATCAGGAGGCTGCGGGCTACAAGATCCGCCACGTCCCCGCGACCCTGCCCGACATGCTGAAGACCCACGCCATGCTGCGCTGGGAATATGAGCCGCAACTGGGCCGGACCGCCGAACAGGCCATCGGCGCCAGTGAGGACCGCCTTTCCCTCATGCGCCGCTCAGGCTCCGACTACGAAATCGCGCTGCCCTTGCACGAACTGATCTCCTTCACCCGCGCCGAGGGGTATTACGCGGGCCTGCCCGCCGAGGTCAGGGCCGGGCAGATCGCACGTTTACGCGACCTTTATGCCCAGCTTTACCCGGCGCTGCGCATCTATGTCTTCGACGCGCGGCGGGTGTTTTCCGCGCCGCTGACGGTCTTCGGGCCGCTGCTGGCGGTCCTCTACCTTGGCCGCCATTACATCGCCTTCCGCGACACCGCGCGGGTGCAAAGCTTTTCGGCCCATTTCGACTGGCTGGTGCGCGAAAGCGACAGCGGCGCGCGCGATTTCGTGAGCCTTCTCAATGACCTCGCGGGCGATGCGGGACTTCAGACCGGCGTCAGCCCCGCCGGGTCATAGCCGTTGAAGCGCAGAACATCGCGGGCCGCGCGCATCAGGTCCTCGCGCGCGGCGGGGGTGCGCGACAGGACACGGGCGAAGCGGCCGTCGGGCGTGCCGATGACGGCGACGCGGTAATCGGCATCGACCCAAAGCACCCACAGCGCCTCTTCCCCGCCCGGCATCGCCCGCGCGATCCGCCCCGGCCCGGTCATCCGCGCGGGCGCCACAAAGGCGCGCGCGCCGTTCGGGCCGCACATGGTGCCGGTGACGCGGAAACTGTCGGCGCCGGCGCGGGTCCAGGTCTCCGCCAGCGGGCCACAGCGCACCTCATCCCCATAGGCGGCCACGACATGCCAGACATCGCCAAAGCGCGCCGGATCGAAGGCGGCGGCGGAGGAGATCGGCGCATCGGGCGACCGAAGGCCCTGCGGCGCGGGGGCGCAGGCGGCAAGGGCGGCAAGAAGAAGGGGCGAGAGGAACGCAAGGCGCATGGGGACACTCCGCAGGGTCGGGCCCCGACCATCGCGCGCGCAGCGCCGGACCGCAAGCGCCGCTTGCCGCGCCGGGATTTGCGCAATACGAAAGGCTTGATGAAACCCGAAAGCCCCCTCTTCGTCGCCGATCCGCGCCCGCTGCGCGTTGCCGTGCTTGTGATGGGCGACACCAACCTTTTCTCGCTCGCCGCCGCCGTCGATCCGATGCGCGCGGCGAACCGGCGCGCGGGGCAAAGGCTTTTCGACTGGCGCTATGTCTCCGCCACTGGCGGGCCGGTGCCGCTGACCGCCGGGTTCACCATCCCGACCGAACGGATGCCCGAAAAGCCGGGCGACGATCTCCTGATGGTCGTCGCGGGCTTTCGCATCCTGGAACAGGCGACGCCCGCGCTTCTGGCCCGCCTGCGCCGTCTTGCGCCGCAACTGCGCGGCATGGCGGGGATCGACGGCGGCCCGTGGTTCCTGGCCCTTGCCGGGCTGCTGGAGGGGCACGCGGCGACCGTGCATTGGGAAGACCTCGAAACCTTCGCCGCCCGCTTCCCGGCGATCGAGACGCGGGCCGACCGCTATGTCATCTCGGGCCGCTACATCACCACCGGCGGCGCGGCGCCCTGCCTTGACATGATGCTCGACCTGATCCGGGCGCGCTGGGGCGCGGAACTGGCGCTGCGCGTCGCGGGCGCGTTCGTGTATGAACCGTTCCAGACCGCCGCCCAGCCGCAGCAGGCGCTGCCCGCCGCCCGCATCGCCCGCGCCGACCCGGCATTGGGTCAGGCCATCGCACGGATGGAGCAAGGGGTGGAGGACCCGCCAGCCATTGCCGCGATCGCCGCCGGGATCGGCCTGTCGCAACGGCGGCTGGAGATGCTCTTTGCCGACCGGCTGGGGGTCAGTCCGGGGCGCTTCTTCCTTGACCTCAGGCTGGATGAGGCGCGGCGACTTCTGACCGACACGCGAATGTCGGTGCAGGAAATTGCGCTGCGCACCGGCTTTTCCGGTCAGGCGACCTTTGCCCGCGCCTTCCGCGCACGCTTCGGCATGACGGCGTCGGCCCTCAGGCGCACCACCCGCCCGGTGGCGCGTCAATAGGGCATGGGATGGGCCCGATGGGCCTCGGCAATGGCGCCCAGCACATCGTCAGGCAGTGGCAGCTCCGCCGCCTTCAGCGCGTTTTCCAGATGCGCCAGCCGCGTCGCGCCCAGGATCGGCAGCGCCGGAAAGGGCCGCGTCAGGGTCCAGGCCAGCGCCATCTGCTGCGGATCAAGCCCCGCCCCGCGCGCGATGGCCAGATAGGTCTCTGTCGCCGCGACCGAACGCGGGGTCATGCGGCCGTTCAGGTCGGGCTGGTTCTCGCGCTGCGACCCCGCGGGCGTCGCGTCGCCGGAATATTTCCCGGTCAGCATCCCCGCCCCCA
>DAIOXI010000075.1:8101-12295 GCA_036758045.1 Albidovulum sp. | reverse complement strand
CCAGAACGCCCATGTCGTCGGCCTCTCGATCCTCTCGGGCAGCCACCTGCCGCTGATCGAGGAACTGATGGAAAGGATGCGCAGCGCCGGCCTCTCCCACATTCCCGTCGTCGTCGGCGGCATCATCCCCGACGAGGACGCGGTCCGGCTGGCCCGGATGGGGGTCGCCCGCGTCTACACGCCGAAGGACTTCGAGCTGAACCGGATCATGTTCGACATCGTGGCGCTGGCAGAACCCAAGGCGGAAGCGGCGGAGTAGGGGGGAAGCCGGGCATCGCCCGACCGCGGGCGGGCGTCCTGCGGGTTATTTGGCAGCGCTTTATGGTGAGGCCAGCCTCCAACGGCTGTTCGGGTTGAAACGGTGGCGTATCGCCCGCCCGGTGGGGCGGTCGGGCGATGCCCGGCGGCGCGGGACGCGCCTTGTTCCGGGCAGGGGGAGTGACCACGAAGGTCTCCTTGCGGACATTCGCCCCCACACCCGTAACTACAAAAACCCTTCGGCAATCCTACGGAAAACCCACGGCCTTCCCACGCACTTTCCCTAACGATTTCAGCACCCTAACCAAAATCCGCGCCCGAACTCATAGCGTCCGTTAACCCTCCCGCAACCTCAGAACGCCTTCAGCCGCCGTGTTGTTTCCGGGTCGAGAAAGCCCGCGAAGGCGGCGTCCGTCTCAAGCTGAAGCGCGCAGTGAAGGTCGGGCAGCGCCGCCTGGTTCAGCACCCGCTTCATAGCCTGCCCCGTGGTGCCGGATGTCCGGTGCAGGCGGTTGGCGAGCGCGGGCGGCGTGGCGAGGTAGTCGCCCAAGGGCGGATGGTCAGCCTGCGACTGGCGCGGTTGCGACTTGTCCGACAGCGGAAGCTCCGGCAGGTCGCGCAGGTCTCTTGGCACTGTCTGCCCCTGCCAGAGCGCGCGGTACAAGGGCGAGGCGGCAACATGCGCCCGCTGCGCCTGCCACGCCGTCTCGATATGCGGCGCAAGCTCCGCGGCTGACAGCTTTTCGGTATCGGTGACGATGCTCATCGCGACATTCCTCGTTACCAGACCGGTGACAGAGTTTCCAGAACCGCCTCGCGGTCCTGCGAGATTTCGGCAAGGTTAGGGTCTTTTGGCAGCAAGAGGTTCGACAGACACTGATCGACCATCCCGCCCAGCGCGTAGGCGCGGCGCAACAGCTCGGCGCGGGGGATCGGGTTGGCGGTGCCCTCCTGCCGCTGGCGTCGCTCGACCGAGGCGACGACGGTGTCGATCCATTCCCGGTTCGCGCACTGGAACGCTGCCTGCACCTCGGGGAAACTGTCGGGCGGCTGGACGAGACAGCGCATCAACCCCGTTCTGCTCGAACAGGTCAAGATAGGCGCGCGTCGCCGCAAGGGGCGCGTCCTGAAGCCCGCGCTCGCTCGCCCCGCGCATCGAAAGCTGAAGAAAAGCCACGAAATCCGTCAACAGGGTATCGAGCAGCACATGGCGATCCGGGAAGTAGATGCAGAACGTCCCGTTGGACACGCCCGCCCCGTCGCAGATGCCCGCGATGGTCAACCCTTCCGGCCCGCTGTCGCGCAGGATGGCGCAGGCGGCGATCTGCAACTGCGCCCGCGTGCGTTCACCTTTCGGGCGGCCCTCGCTTTGACTGGAGAGGAACTGCGGAAAGGACAGGACCGGGCGGTCAGGCGGGGCGGGTGCGGGGATGGTCATCTTGCCCTCGGAAATGAAACTGACGTCATTTTCACAAATTGCGGCGCGCAAACCTGTCAACGGGATATGCGCGACATCCAATCCTATTGAACTGCCCTTCGGCTCCGGCCAGAGTAGCGGCGACAACGAAACCACAGGCGCAGGAAAGGACGGACAGAGATGTCACCCGACACCCCCCGCCCCGGTGAGGTTTCCCGTCCCTGGACCCCTGCGGACCGGGCCGATGCCACGCTCACCTTCATCGGGCGGCTGCGCAGCCCCTGGCGCAAGGGCGACTGCCCCAGGAACCTGCGTGAGGCGCGGGACCGTGGCGGGGCGTTTTCGGCCGAAATAGACCCTGAGTGGCGGCCTGCACTGGCGGGTCTGGCCGAAGGCGACGCGGTAATCGTCCTTTACTGGATGGGCGGGGCGCGGCGCGACCTTCTGGTGCAGGCGCCCGCGCACCGGCCCGATCCCGCCGGGACCTTTGCCCTTCGCTCTCCCGCGCGGCCCAACCCGGTTGCGCTGGCCGTGACGCGGATCCTTGCCTTCGACGTCGGCGCCGGGGTGTTGACGCTTGATGCGATCGAGGCCTTCGACGGCACGCCGATCCTCGACATCAAGCCCTGGCTGCCGGGGGTCGATAACCCGCCGGAGGGAGCGGCAACGTGATCCTCAGACGCCTCTTCCTTGCCGTTCTCTTCGTCGCGCTGGCGCTGGCGGGCTCGGCCGAGGTCGCTCGCCCCTCGGCGAATGGCTATGACATCGCCTTCCTCGACGGCTTCTGCGGCGACCCGCCGGGGCCGGACGACGCCGCCCCGGCGCATTGCCCGCTTTGCACCATCGTCGCCACCGCGATCCTGCCCGCCCGCATCGTCACCCCGCGCGCGCTGCCCGCGCCCCGCACCGTCTTTCTGCCGCCGCCGGGGACAATCGCCCCGCCTTCCACGACGCACACGTTCTGGCCCCCGAATCGGGCGCCGCCAGCCCGTCTTTCCCTGATCTGAACCGCCCCAAGGGGCCTCATATTCCGGGCCAGTGCGCCCGAACGGAAAGACATACCATGACCATGTTCACCCGCGGCCTTGCGAGTGCCGCCCTCTTCCTCGGCCTGACCCTTCCGGCCACAGCCGGGATCACCGTGACCGATCTGCGCGACCGCACCGTCACGCTGGAAAAGCCCGCCGAGCGCGTTCTGCTTGGCTTTTACTATGAGGATTTCCTGGCCGTGACCGGCCCCGGCGCGGTCGATCGCATCGTCGCCCTGTCGAAATCCCCCTGGGCCGACTGGCGCCCCGGACAATGGGCCGCCTATACCGCCGCCTTCCCGCAATTGAACGACCTGCCCGATGTCGGCGATACCGAAAGCGCCACCTTCTCGGTCGAGGCGGCGATCGCGGCGCGGCCAGATCTGGTCCTGCTGGCCGGCTGGCAATATGACGCGCTGGGCGAAAATGTCGCGCAGTTCGAGGCGGCGGGCATTCCTGTCGTGACGCTCGATTACAACGCGCAGACGGTGGAAAAGCATGTGCTGTCCACCCGCGTTCTCGGCGCCGTGATGGGCCAGCCCGAGCGGGCCGAGAAGCTGGCCGCGCTTTACCAGGCACGGATGCAGGACACGCTGGACCGTGTCGCCAAGGCGGGTCCCTCAACCAGGAAAGTCTATGTCGAACTGGCGCAGAAAGGACCGGATGAGGTCGGCAACACCTATGGCAAGGGCATGTGGGCCGGGGTGATCGAGATGGTCGGCGGCCAGAACATCGCCAAGGGCCAGATCGAGAACTGGGGGCCGCTCTCGCCCGAATATGTCCTGGCCGAGCAGCCCGACATCATCCTGCTGGCCGGGTCGGAATGGCTGAACAAGCCCGCCGCCGTGCTGCTGGGCTTCGGCGCCGATGCCGCACTGGCGCAGGAGCGGATGGCGGCCTATCTGGCGCGGCCCGGCTGGTCAGAGCTTCCGGCGGTGAAGGCGGGGGAGGTCTACGGTATCTACCATGGCGAGACGCGCACGCTCTCTGACTATGTCTATGTGCGCTATATCGCCAAGGCCCTGTACCCGGAGGCCTTCGCCGACGTGGACCCGGCGGCCGAGATTGCTGCCCATTACCATGACTGGCTGCCGATCGAGGCGGCCGGCATCTTTGTTGTGAAGTACGAGTGATGCTGGTGTCCCGGTCCCCGGCGCGGCCCCGCATGCCGCGGGTCGGGCGGGCGGCGGCGGTGCTTTGCGCCGCCGCCCTGCTTGTGTTTCTGATGGTGTGCGATCTCGTCACCGGCCCCTCGGGCATGCCGCTGAACAAGGTCATCGCGGGCCTTGCCGCCGGGCCGGGCGGCGCGGACCGGACCGTCGCCACGATCCTCTGGTCGATCCGCATGCCATAGACCCTGACCGGGGCGCTGGTCGGGGGCTGCCTCGGGCTGGGCGGGCTGATGATGCAGACGATCCTCGTCAACCCGCTTGCAAGCTCCTACACGCTGGGCTTTTCGGCCGCCGCCGGGTTCGGGGCCGCGCTGGCGAT
>DAIOXI010000075.1:5241-8091 GCA_036758045.1 Albidovulum sp. | reverse complement strand
AGGCGCGGCTGTTGTTCGGCGCGGCGCTGCCGATTGCGATCTGGGTGCAGATCCCGCTTGCGGCATTCCTGTCCACCCTCACGGCCTGCGCCATCGTCTATGCGATCGCGCGCTTTCGCGGCGCGGCGCCCGAGACACTGGTTCTGGCCGGAATCGCGGTCCTGTTCTTCTTTCAGTCGCTCCAGTCCCTGCTTCAGTTCATGGCCGCGCCCGAGGTGCTGCAACAAATCGTCTTCTGGCTGTTCGGCAGCCTCCTGAAGGCAAGCTGGACCAGCGTTCAGGTCATCACCGCCATCCTGCTTCTGTCGCTGCCGCTGATCCTGCGCGACGCCTGGAACCTGACCTCCCTTCGCCTCGGCGATGCGAATGCCGCGAGCCTTGGTCTTGACATCCAGGCGCTCAGGCGGCGGGGTTTTGTCCTTGTCGCGCTGCTGACCGCCGCTGCCGTCAGCTTCACCGGGACCATCGGGTTCGTCGGCCTGATCGCGCCCCATGTCGGCCGTGCGCTGGTGGGGGAGGATCACCGCTTTGCCCTGCCCATCGCGGGGCTTTTCGGGGCGATCATCCTTGTCGCCGCCTCGGTCATCGGAAAACTCATCTCCCCCGGTGCGGTGATCCCGGTGGGCATCATCACCGCCATCGCGGGCATCCCGATGCTGATGGCGGTGATCCTTGGACAGGGACGACGCGCATGACGGTTCTGACCCTTCGCAACCTCGCCGTCCAGCGCGGGCGGCGGCAGGTTCTGGCGCCGGTGGACACGGTGCTGAACACCGCCGGCATGATCGGCGTCATCGGCCCGAACGGCGCCGGGAAATCGACCCTTTTACAGGCGATTTCGGGTCTTTTGCCACATACGGGACACTGGCAGCTTGGCGACCGCACCCTGTCGCAGGGAGAGATCGGCTTTCTGCCGCAGGCCTATGCCGTGAAAGCCTCTCTGACGGTGGAGGAGTGCGTTCTTCTGGGGCGGCGAGAGGGGCTTGGCTGGCGCATCCCGCCCGGCGCGCGGCGCGCGGCGGGCGATGTCCTCACTCGCTGCGGCATCGCGCATCTGGCAGGCGAACGGATGGACCGGCTGTCGGGCGGCCAGCAGCAATTGGCGCTTATCGCCCAGCGCCTGTACCGCGCCCCGCGCCTTCTGATCCTTGATGAACCGACCAGCGCGCTGGATGTGGGCCACCAGATCGAGGTGCTGACCCTGCTTGCCCACCACGCCACCGCGACCGGCACGGCGATCCTTCTGGCGCTGCATGACCTGACGCTGGCGGCGCGGTTCTGCCGGTCGCTGATCCTCTTGTCGGACGGCAGGTTGCGCGCGGCCGGGATGGCGGGGGCGGTCCTCTCTGAACCCGCCATCCGGGCCAGCTATCGCGTCGCGCCAGAGTTCCTGACCTCGCGCAGCGGCCACAAGGTCGTCGTGCCGCACCGGCTGATCTGACGGCATGAGGGAGGTCGAGAGAAGGTTAACGTGACCCATGCACGCAGACGCGGTTTACGCACATAGCACTGAAAACATTGAAAGAACGAGGTATGAACCCCGTGGTCTTTTCATAGGTTTCCCGTAGGTTTTCCGCAGCTACTATTGCCATAGGGAAGCCGACCCCGCCGGTGTCAAACGGCTGTCACCCCCCGGCCTTAGGGTCCGGCCCGGTTCCCGGCGCGTCTCGGGGCCACGCCAGATTTTCGAACCGGGGGCATCATCATGGATACCAAATCCACCGTTTACCTTTCCTTTGACGAGTTCGACGAATTGCGGGACCCGCGCCCTGCCGGGAACGACTTTGACCGCGTTGTCGAAGCGGCCATCTCAAGACGCGGGTTTCTGCGCGGCGCGCTGAACAATTGCGGGTCGGGCAAGACGCTCTGGGGCAGCTATCTGACCTGCGAGGAGAACTTCAACAGCTATTTCGGCACCACCGATCCGGCGCAGCAGACGACCGAGGGCTTCGACCGCTACGGCATCGGCGGCGAAAGCCGCTATGCCTATGAGAAGTTCGATCCGCGCTTCGATATCTCGAAGGAGCCGAATGAGCCTCATCGCCACGGCTGGGTGACCGAGATCGACCCCGCCAACCCGGACAGCACGCCGGTCAAGCATACCGCCCTGGGCCGCTTCAAGCACGAGAATGCCGAGATGGTGCAGGCGAAGGACGGGCGCGTCGTCGTCTACATGGGCGACGATGAGCGGGGCGAGTTCATCTACCGCTATGTCTCCAACGGCACCTGGGCCGAGGGTCAGCCGCCCGATGGCCTTCTGTCGGACGGCACGCTTTACGTCGCGAAATTCAACGACGACATGACCGGCGAATGGCTGGCGCTGACGCCCGAGACCACCGGGATGGAACTGGCCGACATGCTCGTCCATGCCCGGATCGCAGGGACGAAAGTCGGGGCCACCACGATGGACCGCCCGGAATGGATCGCCGCCCATCCGATGAAGGCCGAGGCCTATTGCGCGCTGACCAACAACTCAAAGCGCGGTGGCGAGGGCATGGCGGTGAACGCGGTCAACCCGCGTGAGACCAACGAATACGGCCAGATCGTCCGCTGGCGCCCGGAGGGCGAGGATCACGGCGCGGCGAAATTCGCCTGGGATCTTTATGTCATGGCCGGCAACCCCGAGGTCTATGACAACGCCTATGGCGGGTCGGCCAACATCACGCCGGGCAACATGTTCAACTCTCCCGACGGGATGGCCTTTGACACGCAGGGCATGCTCTGGATCCAGACCGATGGCGAGGACAGCAATGAGGGCGACTTCGCGGGCATGGGCAACAACCAGATGCTTGTCGGCAACCCCGAAACCGGCGAGATCGCCCGCTTCCTGACCGCCCCGAACGGCGCCGA
>DAIOXI010000075.1:4471-5231 GCA_036758045.1 Albidovulum sp. | reverse complement strand
ACCGGGCGGCACATCGGTCGGCTGTTGGCTGCGGGCGCCGAGGTGACCGGGCTGACCTGTTCGCCCGATCGCAAGACCGCCTTTGTCGGCATCCAGCATCCGGGCGGGTCCTGGCCCGATGGCGCGGGCAAGCCGCGATCCTCGGTGATCGCGGTCTGGCGTCAGGATGGCGCGACCATCGGCTGAGGCCACCAACCCCGGCCCCGGCGCCCCGATCATCGGCGGCGCCGGGGTCTTAATCGTGCCGCTTGACCCGTTTCGCCTGCTTCGCCTGTTTCACCAGCTTCGACAGCGACTTGCCCTTGCGCTTGCGGTCGAGGGCCGAGGCGGTGTGTTCGGCATCCTCGCTGCGCAGCTTCTTCCAGCGGTCCACCCTTCCCGCGTCGATCTGCCCCGCCGCGACCGCCGCCTGAACCGCGCAGCCCGGCTCCGGCCCGTGGGTGCAGTCGCGGAACCGGCACTGGTCCGCCAGCCCGGCGATCTCGGCAAACGCCTCGTCGATCCCCTCGGCCATGTCGGTCAACCGCAACTCCCGCATCCCCGGCGTGTCGATCAGCCAGCCGCCGCCGGGAATGGCGAGCATCTCGCGCGCGGTGGTGGTGTGGCGGCCCTTCATGTCGTCCTCGCGCACCTCGCCCGTCTGAAGCGCGAGGCCCGTCAGCGCCGAGGCGAGCGTGGATTTGCCCACCCCCGACATGCCGAGGAAGGCGACCGTCTGTCCGGGGCCGCACCAAGGACCTAGCGCCGCCACCGCCTCGGC
>DAIOXI010000075.1:3462-4461 GCA_036758045.1 Albidovulum sp. | reverse complement strand
GGCGCGCAGGCGGTCCATATAGCTGTCGGGGTCCTCGCATCGGTCGATCTTGGTCAGCACGAAGACCGGCGGAACACCCCCGGCATGGCAAAGCGCAAGGTAGCGTTCCAGCCGCGCCTCGTTGAATTCCTCCGAACAGGAGGTGGTGATGAAGACGGCGTCGACATTCGCCACGATAAGCTGTTCGCGCGACGCATCGCCCGCCGCGCGGCGGAAGATCCGCGAATGCCGGTCCAGAAGCCGCTCGACGCGGCCTGTGGCGGGATCGGCCAGCACCCAGTCGCCGACCGCGACATCGCCCGCGGCAAGGTCGGGCGGCAAGGTCAGGTCGGCAGCGCCGGTTTCCGTCAGGACGGACAGCCGCGCCCGGTGAACGCCGGTGACGCGGGCGGGGGCAAGGGTTTCAAGCTCGGAAGGGTCGATCTGGCGCTGAAACTCGGGGGTCCAGCCAAGGCTGGCAAGCGTGGCATGCGGGGTCAAGGATCTGTCCTTTGGTCAAACCGATACGAAGGCCCGGCAGCTTCGGCTGCGGGCGGATGGTGTCGGGACGGGCGGGACAGGTCCGGTCTCAGACAGCCCCGGCCCGGAGGGAAACAAGGTCTGCCATGTTCGACTCCTTCGCGGGGTTGAGAGGGTGAGAGGCTGGACAACGACCCAAGCGGGGCTCGTTACGGCTGCTTCCTTCCGGACCTGACCGGGTTGGCGAGGCGCTCGCCCGCGCCAACCTCTCGCCTTCCGATATAGGGCAGGGCAGGATGGAAGGCAATAACGGAGGGTCCGATGACGACGTTCGAAATCGCGGCGGTCGAGGCAGGGGCCGGCTGGCTGGCGCTTTGTCCGCTGCCGGGCGCGGGCGGGGATTACGCGGGCGATCTTGCCAGCGTGAACGGCTGGGGTCCGGCGCTGGTCCTGACGATGACCACGGAGGCGGAACTGACACGCTTCGGCGCCGCCGGGATCGGCGCTCACCAGCCGGTACCAGCATGCGGGGGGCCTATG
>DAIOXI010000075.1:2585-3452 GCA_036758045.1 Albidovulum sp. | reverse complement strand
CCTGCAGGCGAAGGGCATCGTCTGGCGCCACCTGCCGGTCGATGACTACCACGCCGACAGTCCGGCGCTGGCTGCGGGATGGGCGGCGACCTCGGCCCAGGCGCGAGGCATCCTTGCGCAGGGCGGGCGGGTTCTGGTCCATTGCCGGGGCGGTTGCGGCCGGTCGGGCATGGCGGTCCTGCGGCTGATGGTAGAACTGGGCGAGGCGCCAGAGATCGCCCTGCCCCGCCTGCGCGCCGCCCGGCCCTGCGCGGTGGAAACCGACGCGCAATATGCCTGGGCCGCTAGTCCCCCATCACCGGGCGTCGGCACCAGATCTTCGTGAAGGCGCCGGTACAGGTGGTTTCGCGCTTCATGCCCTTGACGGTGAAGCTGGTGAAAAGCGCATGGTCTTTGACGGTCACGTCCAGCGCGTCGCGCAGGCGGTTCACGCAGTCGGTGGGGCGCAGCTTGCAGCCGATCAGCGCGACGGTGCCGATGGCATCCTCGCCCTGACTGCCTATATCGGTCGTGGCGATCTTTTGCTGCACCGCCTCTTTCAACATGGCGTCGAACTCTGCCTCGCCCGGCCTTGTCATCATGGCCACCCCGGCGGCGATCGCCAATATCACGAGAGACCCGATAAACAGCCGCATCATGCCCCCCTGCCCGGCCCACGCGCCCCTTATGCCCCGCCGGGGCGGCACGCGACAAGGGCCTGGTCAAAGCCGGATGCGGAACCGCGCGAAGCCGTCCGGCCCGTCGCCCGCCGCTTCGATCTGAAGACCCTTCACCGCGTCCAGATAGGCCACCGCCTTCGGCCCGGTATCGAACAGGACGCTGGTCCCCGGCAGCGCCCTGAAATGCCAGTTGGCATCGGCGGTCGGG
>DAIOXI010000075.1:0-2575 GCA_036758045.1 Albidovulum sp. | reverse complement strand
CATTCACCGCCCCCGAGCTGCTGGACGCCGAGGCATCGGCGGTCGGGTTGATCGTGCCTTGTTCGACGATGAAGCGGACGATGATGTCGCGGTTGGTGTCGGGGCCTTCGAAGATGATCGTGTCCCCCTTCGCGCCGGGAAAATCGCCGCCGCCGCTGGCGCGGTAATTGTTGGTGGCGATGACGAATTCATCTGCCGGACCCACCGGCCTGCCGTCATGGGAAAGATCCACGATCCGGCTGGCATCGGGGTTCAGATCGCCGCCCTTGGCGTCGTATTTCGACGGCTGCGACAGGTCGATGCCATAGGTCACGCCATCGATGACGTCGAAATTGTAGCTGGGGAAGTCAGGGTTGAGGAGCGGGTGATCCTGCCCGCCCGGCGTGACCTGGTTGAACATCCCGGCCGAGCGTTCCAGCCAGTCCTTCAACTGCGCCCCCGTCACCTTCACCGCGCGGATCGTGTTCGGATAGAGGTAAAGGTCGGCCACGTTCTTGATCGCCACATCGCCCGCAGGCACGTCTGTATAGTACTCCGGCCCACCGCGCCCGCCGGCCTTGAAGGGTGCGGCGGCAGAAAGAAGCGGCAGGCCCTCATACTCCGTCCCCTTCAGCATCTGGGCGATATACCAGACCTGCGCCTGGCTGACGATCTGGACCGAGGGATCGTCGGCCACCAGCGCGAAATAGCTGTAAAGCGGGGCGGAGGTCTTGCCCACGGCACGGCGGACATAGGCCAGCGTTTCCGCATGATGCGGCGCGACGGCGGCTTCGACCCCGGCCACGGAGTCCACCAGCGCGGTGACGGAGCGATCCTCATTGCGCTTGTAGATCGGCCGCGTCTCCACCGCCGTTGAGACGACACGCCATTCCCCGCCGTCCCGCTCCAGAAGCAGGTCGATCACGCCAAGATTGTCGCCCCAGAACCCGGCCATGACGGCAGGCTTGCCATGGATCAGGCCCGTCTTCGCATCGACCATGTCGAAGCCGTCGAAGGTGGGGGACGGGTAGACAAGATGCGAATGCCCGGTCAGCAGCGCGTCGATACCATCGACCGAAGCCAAGGGGACCGAGGCGTTTTCCATTCCGTCCGTATGCCGCGCCGCGCCGATCCCGGAATGCGACAGCGCGATGATGATGTCCGCCCCCTCCTCGCGCATCACCGGGACCCAGGCCCGCGCCGCCTGAACGATGTCGCGGGTCTGCACCTTGCCCTCCAGATGCCCGCGATCCCATTGCAGGATCTGCGGCGGCACGAAACCGATCAGGCCAATGCGGATCGGATGTTCCGCCCCGTCGCCGTCCTTCAGCATGCGGTCAAGGATGACGTAAGGCTTCAGCAGCCCGGTATCCTTCGTCGGATCGGCGCCCAGTTCGGTCACCACATTGGCCGAAACGACGGGAAATGCCGCCCCTGCCAGCGACTTCATCAGGAAGTCGAGGCCATAGTTGAATTCATGGTTGCCAAGGGTCGATGCCTCGATCCCCACGGCGTTCAGCGCGGCGATGACGGGGTGCATGTCGCCCTCTTTCATGCCGCGCTCATAGGCGATGTAATCGCCCATCGGGTTGCCTTGCAGGAAATCGCCATTGTCGAGCAGAAGCGAATTTGTCGCCTCGGCCCGGATCGCCTTCACATGGGCGGCGGTGCGGGCCAGACCGACCGTATCGACCGGCTTGTCGGAGTAATAGTCATAGGGAAAGACATGGACGTGGATGTCCGTCGTTTCCATGATCCTCAGATGGGCCTGATTGGCGGCGGCGCGGGCCGAAAAGGGATGGAGCGCGATCACGGTTGCCCCGACTCCGGTCGTGGCAAGGAAGGTGCGGCGGGTGATTTCAGGCGCGGCCATGGCAGGTCTCCCATCATCTGTCGGGGGTCATCCTAAACTATTCTAGCAATGGAACGAATCTATCTCGTGACGACGGAAATCACCACCGATGGATGCCAATGTTTTGCATTTTACAGCCCTGGGTTGATAATGTTGACGTAGCGGAAGAATTGCGGCCGATTTACATTCCAACAGCCGCGTGAAACATCGCCCGAAAACCGGGGGTATGCCATGCGGATCGCAGAATCGGTGACCTTTGCGGGCGCGTCGAACGACCGCGCCGCCTGGCTGCGCGGCGATGCCGGGGCGATCGCGCGGCACCTTGCGGACCCTGCCACCCGCGTGCTGCCGATCTGGCGCGGCAAGCCGCTGATCTGCGACGCAGGCGCCGGGTTCCTGCCCGCGACCCATCCGTTCCTGACCGCCACCGGGGGCGAAACCGTCTTTCTTGGCCTCGACGATAGCGGCGCGATCTTTGCCCGCGACATCTCCTCCTGGCAGCCGCCGGAAGGGACCGACATGCCGCAGCCCGGTTTCCTCGACCTGAGCGAACAGCGCATTCCCGGCCTGCCCGATGACTGGCGATTGACCGAGTTGCGCGGCGTCATGGCGATGCTGCCGCGCGCCGATGCCGACTGGGCGGCGACCGCGAAGGCGATCCTTGGCTGGCATCGCAGCCATCGGTTCTGTTCCGCCTGCGGCAAGGAAAGCGCTTCCGCGCCATCGCCGGCTCCGCTCAGTCAG
>DAIOXI010000074.1:6582-12334 GCA_036758045.1 Albidovulum sp. | reverse complement strand
CGTATCGGCCGTGGGTCGGCGCGTGGACGAGTCGAACCCCTATGTGGACGCCCGTCTTGCCGACGGCTCGCGTTTCAACGCGATGGTGCCGCCGATCGCGGTGGACGGGTCGCTGGTCTCGATCCGTAAGTTCAAGAAAGAAAAGCTCGCCATCGACGACCTGGTGAGATTCGGGGCGTTCACGGAAGAGATGGCGGCCTACCTACAGGCCGCGGTCGCCTGCCGGCTGAACGTCATCGTTTCGGGCGGTACGGGTTCGGGCAAGACGACCACGCTGAACGCGCTGTCCTCCTTCATCGACAACTCCGAACGCATCCTGACCATCGAGGATACGGCGGAACTTCAGCTTCAGCAGACCCATGTGGGCCGGATGGAAAGCCGCCCCGCCAACGTCGAGGGCAAGGGCGCCGTCACCCAGCGCGACTGTCTGCGCAACGCCCTGCGGATGCGTCCCGACCGGATCATCGTCGGTGAAACGCGCCGCGAGGAGGTCATCGACATGTTGCAGGCCATGAACACCGGCCACGACGGGTCCATGACCACGATCCACGCCAACTCGGCCCGCGACGGTATAAGCCGTCTGGAGAACATGATCGCCATGGCCGGGATCGAGATGCCGATCAAGGCCGTCCGCAGCCAGATCGCCTCGGCCGTCAACCTGATCGTTCAGGCCTCGCGCCTTCAGGACGGTTCGCGCCGGATGACCTCGATCACCGAGATTACCGGGATGGAAGGCGACGTCATCTCCATGCAGGAGATTTTCCGGTATGAGCGCCTGGGCCTTGCGCCCGACGGCAAGATCATTGGCCGTTTCACCGCGACCGGCGTCCGGTCCGCCTATGCCGATCGCTTCCGGTCCTGGGGCTATGACCTGCCAGCGTCGATCTACGAACCCGTCGCGGCGGAGTAACAGACATGATCATCAGTCCGACCCCGATCATCTATGGCCTGATCTTCCTCGCCGTGCTGCTGCTGGTGGAAGGGCTCTATCTTGTCGTCTTCGGCAAGTCGATTTCCCTCAACTCCAAGGTCAACCGGCGTCTCGACCTGCTGGAAAAGGGCGGCCAGCGCGAACAGGTTCTGGAACAGCTCCGCAAGGAGGCCAGCCAGCACCTGAAGGCCAAGGGCATCCCGCTCTACTCGATCCTCGCCACCAAGGCGCAGAAGGCCAATATCGCCTTTTCGCCCCAGGCACTTCTGGGGATCATGGGGCTTTTGTCGGTCGTGGCCTTCCTTGGCCTCAAGATCGGCACCAGCGCCTCGACCCCGGTCCAGATCGCGGTTTCGATCATCATGGGCGTCGGCGCGGTCTATTTCTGGGTCAACCGCAAGGCCAAGAAGCGCATGGACATGGTGGAGGAACAGCTCCCCGACGCGGTCGAACTGATGGTGCGGTCCTTGCGCGTCGGCCACCCGTTTTCCTCGGCGATCCAGATCGTCGCGAAAGAGGTGCCCGATCCGCTGGGGACCGAATTCGGCATGATCGCCGACGAAAGCGCCTATGGCCGCGACGTGTCGGAATCGCTCAAGGAACTTGCCGAACGCATGGACATGCAGGATTTGCGCTTCCTCGCCGTCGCGGTAACGATCCAGCAGCAATCGGGCGGTAACCTGGCCGAGATCCTCGACGGTCTGGCGAAGGTGATCCGGGCGCGCTTCCGCCTGTTCCGCCGCGTGCGCGCCATCACCGCCGAGGCGAAATGGTCGGGCATGTTCCTGTCCGGCTTCCCGCTGGGCGTGCTGGCGGTCATCCAGATCCTGAAACCGGATTATTTCGACACGGTGAAGGACACCGCCGCCTTCGTGCCGGCTGCGCTTATCGTGTTCGCCTTCCTGGGGCTGACGACACTGAAGGACATGCTGACCGAATCCCTCGGGCCGCTGGGCCCGCTCGCGGTGGTCGGCATACTGGGCATCATCCTGATCGCCGCCGTTCTGCCGACGCTTCTGAAGAAGCGCGCCGATCCCTATGCCAAGCTGCGCGGCGCCATGGTCCAGGCCGCGGCGCAGGCCGGTGGCAAGGGCCAGAAGAAGGCGCTGCGGCAGGGCAAGAGTTCCGAGAAGCTCGACAAGTTCGCCAACTTCCTCGAACCGAAGACCGAAGAGGAGCTAAGCACCTGGCGTCTGAAAATGACCCGCGCGGGCTATCGCGGCCGCGACGCGGTGCGCAAGTTCCACGCCATTCAGTTCATCCTTGGCATCGTGTTCCTGATCCTTGGCGTGATCTACGCCATCGTCGCCTCGGCCACGGGGGAGATTTCGACGACGACGCTCATCATCGCCGTGATGCTGCCCGGCGCGATCGGCTATTACCTGCCCAAATACTGGGTCGAACGGCGCATCCAGGGACGCCAGGGCGAAATCCAGAACGGCTTCCCCGACGCGCTCGACATGCTGCTGGTCTGCGTCGAGGCCGGTCAATCGCTTGACCAGGGCATCATCCGCGTGTCGAAAGAGCTTCAGGCGGGCTACCCTGCCCTGGCCGAGGAATTCGAGATCGTCGCCCAGGAGGTCAAGGCGGGCAAGGACAAGACCACGGTTCTGCGCGGCTTCTCCGAACGTTCCGGCGTGCCCGACGTCGCCTCCTTCGTGACGGTGATGATCCAGTCGCAATCCTTCGGTACCTCCATCGCCGAAGCGCTTCGGGTCTACGCGGCCGAGATGCGCGACAAGCGCGTGATGCGCGCCGAGGAGGCCGCCAACAAGCTGCCGACGAAGATGACGCTCGGCACCATGATGTTCACGGTTCCGCCGCTTCTGATGATCCTTGTGGGTCCCTCGGTTTACGATATGCTGCAACTCTTCCAGAACTTCCAACCGTAAGGGTCATGGCAGTACGCAGCGCGGCAATTCTGGCCTTTACGGGTCTTCTGGCCGCCTGTCAGTCGACAGGCGGCTTTTCGCAGGAAAAATCCTCCCCTTTCGCGCCGACCGGCACCGTCCGGGGCGAGGACTCCGTCGATGGGCTGATCGTCGGCCATCGCCTGATGGAGGCGGGGGAATACGAACTGGCGCTCAAGGCCTATTACCGCGGCGCCACGGAACATGGCGCGACGGTGGATGTGCTGTCGGCCATCGGCTCCGCCAACCTCAAGCTTGGCCGGCTGGGTCAGGCCGAGACGATGCTGCGCCGCGCCCTCAATCAAGACGAAACCTTCGTCCCGGCCTGGAACAACCTTGGCGTCGTGCTGATGGAGAAGGGCGAGATCGGCGAGGCGAGCCAGGTCTTCCGCACGGCCTATGCGCTCGACAGTGGCGAATCGGACGCCATCCGCGAAAATCTGCGGCTGGCGCTCGCCAAGATGAAGCAACCTGAATATGATCCGCCCAATAATAACGAATTCTCGTTGGTGCGTCGCGGGACCGGGGAATACCTGCTGCTCACCACACCTTGAGGCACGAAGCAGAAAAGGACGCAGATAATGCGCCACCCTATCCTGATTTTGCTCTGCATGGCAGGGGCGGTCGGTCTATCCGGCTGCAACCGTAACAGCGACGCGGATGTCAAGCGCGCGCTGAAAAGCGTGAATGTCATCGACGAAACCAACCTCAACGACATCATGCTGACCGTCGGCGACCCGAATGAGGCGGTGACCTATTTTGCCAAGGCGTCGCAGGAAAATCCCGACCGGATCGACCTGAAGCGCGGGCTGGCCAAGTCGCTGATCCGGGCCAAGAAGCCGCTCGAGGGCGCGAAGGTCTGGGCCGAGGTCGCGGCGAGCGCCGAAGGCACCAATGACGACAAGGTCGAACTGGCCGACGCCTATATCCGCAGCAACGAATGGGCCAAGGCCGAGACGACGCTGAACACCATCCCGCCGACGCATGAAACCTACGAGCGTTACCGGCTTGAGGCGATGGTCGCGGATGCCAACAAGAAGTGGACCAAGGCCGACAGTTTCTATGAAACCGCCTTTGGTCTGACGACCAAGCCCGCCGGCGTCCTCAACAACTGGGGCTTTTCGAAACTGACGCGTGGCGATTTCGTCGGCGCGGAAAAGCTCTTCACCCAGGCGCTGAGCTATGACAGCAGCAATTTCACGACCAAGAACAACCTCGTCCTCGCCCGCGCGGGGCAGCGCAAATACGACCTGCCGATCATTTCCATGACGCAGGAGGAACGCGCGCAGCTTCTTTACACGGCGGCGCTCGGCGCGATCAAGCAGGGCGACGTGACGACCGGCAAGGGGCTTCTGGAGGATGCGGTCGAAACCAGCCCGCGCTATTTCGAACAGGCGCAGCGCGCGCTCGATGCGCTGAACGCGCAGGTTGTGAAGGGCTGATAGATGCTGAACCCCTATCCGCTCGACACGCTCGAATACGCGGCCTTTGCCTATAGGGTCTTTTTCTTCCTCTGCCTGCCGGTCTGTGCCTGGGTGGCCTGGTCCGACCTGAAGAAGATCCCGAACAAGGCCGTGCTGACGCTCTTGGTGATCTACTTCTTCTCCGGCCTGATGGTCCTTCCGCTTGAGACATGGCTTTGGCGGTGGGCGAGCTTTGCCGTCGTCCTTGCCATCGGCTTCATCCTGAACATGATCGCCAATGTCGGCGCGGGCGATGCCAAGTTCGCCGCCGCCGCCGCGCCCTTCGCGGCGCAGCGGATGGATCACCTGATCCTGATCCTTTTCGCAGCCTTCCTGCTGGGCGCCTTCACTGCGCACCGCATCCTGCGGGCAATCCCGGCGGTCCGGGCGATGGCGCCCGACTGGGTGTCGTGGAAGCGCAAGGACTTTCCCATGGGCCTTGCGCTGGTCGGGACGCTGATGACCTATCTGGCGCTGATGGCCTTTCCGTCGATGATGATCGCCATTCAGACCTTGCTGGCCGCCATCAGGATGTAAAGATCGGTCCTGCGTACTTCGCGCAGGGTCCACCCCTTCTCCTCCAGCGCGCTCAGCATCTCATGGCGGAGAGATTGCGACATCGGGCAAAGCGGGACGACGATGTAATCGGCATTCTCGATCCCCGGCAGGCCGCCGTAATACCACGGCGCCGCGCCCTTCACGCTCTGAAAATCGCCAAACATCCAATAGGCCGAATAAAGGTCGGTGCTGATGATCCGCGACCCGGCATAGCCCGCCTGTTCCAGATCAGCCGCGACCACCTCGAACCAGGGCGTCATGCCGCCCTCGAACTGGCACATCGGCAGGACCTCGCCATTCAGCGTGTCGGGGTCCTTGCGCTCGGCGGTCTGGCGATAGGCGGCGAAGGGGTCGCCGGGGTTGTCGTAGGGGCGCATGAGGTTGGCGGTGTAGATCCGCTGCGCCTCGGTCCGCAGGTCGGCATGTTGCGGCAGGGCGGGCAGGAGGGGCGCGGTCTTTTCGGTGTCCGACGCCAGATGCCGGAACGGGCTGAACGCGAGGTTCAGCGCCGAGGGCGCGCCGAAGGCCAGCGCCATCACGCCGATGGTGCCAAGCGCCCTGCGCATGTTCCAGCCATGGCTGTTCGTCACCTCCGGCCCCGGACGCAGCACGAAAGCCAGTAGCATCAGCAGGTACATCCATTGCGGATCGTTGCCGAAATTCTGATAGGCGATGTAGAAGAAGCCCGGCATCAGGATCAAAAGCGCCAGCCCTTCCACCATGCGGCCCGACTGGCGCAGGAAGATCACCGTGGCGACAAGGGCAAGGCTGCCGCCGACGTAAAGCGGCAGGGTGACGACACCCGCAAAGCTTTCCCCCGGCGCCTGCCGCCCTTCGGATGTCGCGACCGTCAGCAGGTCCTTCAGATAGGCCAGCCAGAAGACCGGCCC
>DAIOXI010000074.1:0-6572 GCA_036758045.1 Albidovulum sp. | reverse complement strand
CCCCGCGAGCGCCGTCGTGACCGCCGCCACGGCGAGCCCGGCAAGGATCGCGGCAACGAAGGCCGAGCCATTCCGCCGCGCCAGAAGCGCCACCACGATGCCGGGGAAAAGCGCCACGAAATAGGTGATCTTCAGCAGCACCAGAAGGCCAAGCCCGGCCCCGATCAGCCCACCGTCCAGCCAGCGCCGATCACGGCCCAGCGGCGCAAGCACGGCCAGCGGGACAAGGACATAGGCCACGCCCCAGGCCCAGCGGTTATAATGCATGGAGATGGAGATCGCGCTTTGTGCCTCACCATGCACCAGCGCCAGCGGCAGCAGCATGACGAAAACGCCATAGGCATAGGGCCAGATCCCCGTCAGCCGGGTCCTCGCGACATAAAGCGTGGGCAGGAACAGGATCAGCGCGACAAGGATCTGGGCATAGAAGATCGCATGACCGATGCCAAATCCCGCCTTCACGAAAAGGGCGATGGGGGCGATGGCCAGAACGCCGATCGGGGTCATGAAATCGAGATGGGGCCACTGACCGTCCGCCATCCTCAGGACAAGGTCGGCCAGATGCATCGCATCGCCTTCGTGCTTGCCGAGATAGAAGCCCCCCTTCAACAGCGGCAGCCCCCCGAACACGAGGACAGCAAGCGCCATCGCGGCGGCGACCCATGTTGTCTTCGCTCTGCTCATTCGTCTTTCAATGCCTGTTTTGTTTCCATTTTTTGGCCACATTACCCGGTCAGATTGCCCCTGTGAATCCCAAAGGTGGGCAGGTCGGACGCCAACGCAGGGCCCGGCGCACCCGCCCCATGACGCCCAGGAAAGAGCGCAGCCGATGAACATGCAGGTGCCCACTGTGATCGCGCCGATGGCGCCACGCTCGATGGCCGATACGGGTATCGGCATGGTGATGATGCGCGACATCCTTCTCAAGACCATGTTCCGCATGAACCTTGAGACGGCGACCGAAATCTCGCGCCAGATCGCCCTGCCGATCCCGGTCACGCAGGAATTGATCGACCTCGCCCGCAGCCAGAAACTGCTTGAGGCGACCGGGACGCTGCACGCCAATTCGGGCGGCGAGATGGGCTATCAGCTGGCCGATGCCGGCAAGGCCCGCGCACTCGACGAGCTGGCGCAGTCGGAATATTACGGCGCCATGCCGGTCCCGCTCGTGATGTATCGCGAGCAGGTGAAGAAGCAGTCGATCCGCAACATCCAGATTTCGCGCGAACGCCTGACCGGGGCGATGGGCCACCTGATCCTGCCCGATGAGCTGCTCGACCATCTCGGGCCGGCGGTTGGCGCCGGACGGTCGATCCTGATGTACGGGCCGCCGGGCAACGGGAAATCCTCGATCTCCAACGGGATCCGCGACGCCATCGGCGACAAGATCTATATCCCGCGCGCGATCGAGTATTCCGGCCAGGTCATCACCGTTTATGACCCGATCGTCCATTCCGCCGCGCAGGCGTCGGAGGACGACCCGACCGCGCTGCGCCGGTCCTCGAACCGGTTCGACAACCGCTATGTTCTGTGCGACCGGCCGACCGTCATCACCGGCGGCGAACTCTCGCTCGACATGTTGGACCTGACTTACAACCCGACGGCGCGGACCTATACCGCCTCACTGCAACTCAAGGCCACCGGCGGCGTCTTCATCATCGACGACCTTGGCCGTCAGGCCGAGCCGCCGCAGAAGATCGTCAACCGCTGGATCGTGCCCCTGGAGGAAAACCGCGACATCCTCGCCCTGCAATCGGGCGAGAAGTTCGAGGTGCCCTTCGACACGCTGGTGATCTTCTCGACCAACTTCCACCCCAACGAAATCTTCGACAAGGCGGCCCTTCGCCGGATCTTCTTCAAGATCAAGATTGACGGGCCCAACCAGGAAATGTTCTTGAAGATCTTCGCGATGGTTGCCAAAAAGAAGAAAATGCCCTTGAATGAGAAGGCATTGTTGCACCTTCTGAAGACAAAATACCCCACGATTGATAATATCTACGCGAATTATCAGCCGGTCTTCCTCATCGACCAGATGATCGCAATCTGCAATTTCGAGGGCATTCCGTACCAGATGACGCCAGAACTCATCGACCGCGCCTGGGCGAACATGTTCGTCCGCGAAGAGAAGATTGTGCACTGATGGAGGGGATCGGCATCGCCGGATCGGGGCGGATCGCCCGGTCATTCGCCACCCGTCTCTCGGACGCCGGGATCAGTGCAGCGACCTTCGGACTGGCTACGCCCGATGGCGGAGGCGAGCGCACCCAGCGGGCCGCGCAGCGTTTTGCCGCCGGGCTGAGGACGCTGATCCTGGTCCCCGCCGACATTGCGGAAACCGAGGCGCTTCTCTTCGAGGAGCAGGCCTTTGCCCGCAACGCCAAATCGCTAAGCGCCATCGTCATCGCCGCGACCCTGTCGCCGCGCTATGTGCGTGCGCTGCGGGGCCGGATCGACGCGCGCATCACGTTGATCGACGCACCGGTGATCGGCACCGGGCGCGCCGCCGACGATGGCCGCCTGACGATGTTCCTCGGCGGCCCGCTTGACGTGATCCAGTCTCTGAAACCCGTCTTCGACCTCTTGACCCGCAAGACGGTGCGGATGGGCGGATTCGGATCGGCGATGGCGGCCAAGGTGATGAACGATTTCCTCGCCGCGACCAACAATGCCGTGACGCGCATCGCGCTCGACTGGGCCGAGGCGCAGGGGATTGACGAGGCGCGCATCGTCGAGATGGCGGGCCGGGGCGGCGAAGGGTCCGAGGCGCCCGACGACGCCCCCACCTTCTGCCCCATCGGCCAGCAGACCGAGGACAGCATCAACCACCTCGTGCATGAGGTGGAACATGCCTTCGACGCCGCGCTGGCCGGGGCGCACCTGACCCCGCCACGCGCGTTCGAAACCGTGATGCGCAGCGTGAAGGCGCGCCACCTGCACTGACTTGCGCACGGGCGGCGGCGCTTTAGACTGCCGCCATGCGCCCCCTGCCCGCGCCCTTTTCCGACTGGTTCTCCGCGCGTGGATGGCAGGTTCATCCGCACCAGATCGCCATGCTCGACCGGGCCGCCGCGCCCGCGCTTCTGCTCGTCGCGCCGACCGGGGGTGGCAAGACGCTGGCGGGGTTCCTGCCGACGCTGGTCGAGCTGGCCGAAACGCCGCGCAGCGGCCTTCACACGCTTTACATCTCTCCCCTGAAGGCTTTGGCCGCCGATATAAGACGCAACCTGGGGGCTCCGATTGCCGAAATGGGCCTGCCGATCCGGGTCGAGGACCGGACCGGCGACACCTCCTACACCAAACGCCAGCGCCAGCGCGCCGATCCGCCGCATATCCTGCTGCCCACGCCCGAAAGCCTCGCTCTGCTTCTCAGCTATGAGGACGCGCCGCGCATCTTCGCTGGCCTCTCGCGCGTTGTGGTGGATGAGATCCACGCGCTGGCCGAATCGAAGCGCGGCGATCAGCTGATGCTTTGCCTCTCGCGCCTCTCCACGCTTTGCCCCGATCTCCGTCGCGTCGGCCTGTCCGCGACGGTCGAGGACCCCGCCGCCATCGCCCGCTTCCTCGCCCGCCACCCCGATCCCTGTGAGGTGCTGACCGCCGATCCCGGCCCGGACCCGGACATTTCGATGCTGGAGACCGAAGCGCCCCCGCCCTGGGCCGGGGGCGGCGGGCGATATGCGATCCCCGATATCCTGGCCCAGATCAGTCGCCACCGCACGACGCTCATCTTCCACAACACCCGCGCGCAGGCGGAACTGTTCTTCCGCGACCTCTGGCTTGCCAACGAGGACGGGTTGCCGATCGGCATCCACCACGGATCGCTTGCCCGCGAGGCGCGCGAAAGGGTGGAGGCCGCGATGGTCCGGGGCGACCTGCGCGCCGTGGTCTGTACCGGCTCGCTCGACCTTGGCATCGACTGGGGGGATGTGGACCTTGTGATTCAGGTCGGCGCGCCGAAGAACGTCAAACGTCTGGTGCAACGGATCGGGCGGGCGAACCACCGCTACAATGCGCCCTCGAAGGCGCTTCTGGTCCCCGCGAACCGTTGGGAGGTGGTCGAATGTCAGGCGGCACTTGAGGCGGTCCGCGACCATGATCTTGACGGCGATCCGCGCGGCCCCGGCCCGCGCGACGTGCTGTGCCAGCATATCCTGATCCGCGCCTGCGCCGGGCCCTTCGCGGCGGACGACCTTTACGCCGAAGTCACCGCCGCCGGCCCCTACGCCGCCCTGCCGCGCGCCGATTTCGACGCCTGCCTCGATTTCGTCGCCACCGGCGGCTATGCCCTGCGCGCCTATGACCGCTGGCAACGGCTGATGTTGCGAAATGGAAACTGGACGCTGCGGGACCCGCGCGCCAGCCGCGATATCCGCATGAATATAGGCACCATCACCGATGCCGAGATGGTCAAGGTCCGCTGGCAGAACCGCCATGGCGGCGCGCCCCTGGGCGAGGTTGAGGAGGCCTTTGCCGCGACGCTGTCGCCCGGCGACACCTTCCTGATCGGCGGCCAGATCGTGCGCTATGTGGGGCTGCGCGACATGGCGCTTGAAGTGACGCCCGCGCCGGGGCGCGCACCGAAGATCGCGGTCTTTTCCGGCACGAAGTTTTCCACCTCCACCCAGCTCTGCGAACGCATCCTGCGCCTTCTGGATCAACCCGACTGGCCGCGCCTGCCCGCCCATACCGCCGCCTGGCTGGCGCTTCAGCGCGCGATCTCCGGCCTGCCCCGACCCGACCGGCTTCTGGTCGAAACCTTCCCGGCCGAGGGGCGCGCGCACCTTTGCCTTTACGGCTTCGCAGGCCGCGCCGCACAGCAGACGCTGGGCCTGCTCCTCACCCGGCGGATGGAGGAGGAGGGGCTGAACCCCCTCGGCTTCGTCGCCACCGATTACGCCACGCTGATCTGGGGCCTCGATCCGGTCCCGGACCCGGCCCGGCTGCTGGACCGCACCGCCCTGCGCGACGGCCTCGACACCTGGCTGAACGGCAACGCGGTGATGAAACGCACCTTCCGCAACGTCGCGCTTGTCGCGGGCCTGATCCAGCGCAACCATCCCGGTCAGCGCAAGTCCGGGCGGCAGGCGACGTTTTCCTCGGACATCCTTTACGACACGCTGCACCGTTTCGACCCGGACCACCTGCTCTTGCAGATCACCCGCGAAGAGGCGATGCGCGGCCTTGTCAGCTTTGGCCGGATAGAGGAGATGCTGGACCGCATCGGCGGGCGGATCGACCATGTCACACCCGGCCGTGTGACGCCGCTCGCCGCGCCGCTCTTCCTTGAACACGGGCGCGTCCCGGTGGACGGCGCCGCCCGCGACCGGCTGCTTGAGGAAACAGCGGCGCGGCTGATGGCCGAGGCGGGGCTGTCGTGACGGAAAGAGGCGACCCCCAGAAGAATGATTGCGTTTTCCCGCCCGACACGGCAGGACGGGCGGCATGAGTGCGTATGATTTCCGTTTGTGTGAAGCGGCCCTGACAGCGCTGCCTTCCGGCGCGCTTTACTGGGCGGAACAGGGGGTGCTGGTCGTCTCGGACCTGCACCTGGGCAAGTCCGAGCGCATCGCGCGGCGCAGTGGCGTCCTTCTGCCGCCCTATGAGGTGACCGAAACCCTCTCGCGCCTCGATGCCGACATCGCCACCACCGCGCCGCGTCTGGTGATCTGCCTCGGCGACAGTTTCGACGATCTGGAGGCCGCCGATCTGGCCCAGGATCACGCGCTCTGGCTCATGCGGTTGATGGCGGGGCGGCGCTGGGTCTGGATCGAGGGCAATCACGATCCCGGCCCGGTCGATCTGGGCGGCGAACACCGGACCGAACTGAAACTCGGCCCGCTGACCTTCCGCCATATCGCGCTTCTGGGCGCCAGGGGCGAGGTCTCGGGACATTACCACCCCAAGATGCGCGTCGCCGGACAGTCGCGGCGCTGCTTCCTTCTCGACGGGACGCGGGTGATCCTGCCCGCCTTCGGCACCTATACCGGCGGGCTTTCATCCGACAGCCTCGCCTTTTCCGGCTTGATGGAGGTCGGCGCGATCGCCATCCTCACGGGGCGCAAGGCGCTTCCCGTGCCGATCCCGAAGGATGCCCCATGACCGATGCCCTGCCCCGCGCGATCGAGGACAAGGTCCGCGACAGTTTCGCGCGCCAGACGATGATGACAACCTTCGGCGCCGAGATTGTGTCGCTCGCGCCCGGCGAGGTGGTGCTGTCCGCCCCGATCCTGCCCGGCGCGCGCCAGCAGCACGGCGTCGGCCATGCGGCGCTGACCTTCGGCCTTGGCGACAGCGCGGCAGGCTACGCGGCGCTGACCGTGCTTGCCGCCGAGGCCGAGGTGATGACGGTGGAGATGAAGATCAACCTTCTGGCCCCCGCCGCCGGTGAAAGGCTGATCGCGACTGGCCGCGTGGTTCGCGCGGGCCGCCGCCTGACCATTGTCACGGCCGAGGTCGCGGCGGAAACGGGCGGCCAGCGCAAGCTGATCGCCCTTCTGCAAGGCACGATGGTTCCGACCTAAACCGTGAGGCCCTCCGGCTCTGTCAGGCCGTTCATGCGGCAGCAGGCGGTG
>DAIOXI010000073.1:7020-12427 GCA_036758045.1 Albidovulum sp. | reverse complement strand
TGGGCGGCGGCCTCATCCTGATTGGCGACCTCGGCGACGGAGTCCGGCACCGCGGGGGCAGGGGCGACGGCCACGGCGCGCAGGTATTTTTCCGGCAGTTGATAGCCCAGATCGAAGGTGGTGAAGAGCTTTTCGATCGGCCCGACCTCTCGCTGCACCAGAAGCTGGATGCGGAAGGGTTTGGAGGGGTCGAACCCGCTGTCGGCGGGGATCTTGAAAAGATCGGCCTCGGTGAAGGCGGGCGCGCCTTCTGCGGCAAGCGAGACGATGCGCTTGTGCATACGGTCGCGGAAACGGACCGACACGTCATCCTGGATCAGCACGATCCGGTCGAAGATGCCGCCGCGCACATAGCCCGAGCCCTTGAAGCTATAAAGGCCGCGCCCGACGATGGCGATGGCGTTGTCGCCTTCCGCCAGCCAGGTGGCGAGGTTCTTGGCCGTGGCATCGCCCAGAAGCGACCTGGCGATGGCGGGGTGGGAGACGAGTGCTGCCTGCATCTCGATAAACGTGGTCTCGGGCGCCTCGGTCAGGGCGCGCTCGGTGGCGCGCGGGTCGCCGAGCGCGTCGAAGGCGGCATTGACCTGCCCGACGTCAAGCGCGAGGCGCCGCAGCGTCCCGTCGCCTTCCAGCGTCATCCAGTCGGGCGCGGCCTCGGCGTCGGGGTTCAGTTCGAATTTCGGGCCGGTATCGGCGGTGTCGGCGGCCAGCCCACCAAGGCCAAGCGCACGGGCGACCTTCAACCCGGCGCGGACGATGGAATCGTCTATCACCATCACCGTGACCGTCGCGCCCGAGATGATGTCGAGATCGTGGGAGGTGCCGCCCGATTCCGCCTCGGCCACAAGGTCAAGCCCGGCGTAGTCGGCGGCGAGCGCCTTCATCCTGGCGTCGGGAATGCCGATCAGGACGATGGGTTCGGAATGTTTGACAAGCTGGACGCCGATCACCTTGGCGTCCTTGTCGACGGCGACCATGGTGTGAATGGGCTTGCCCGAATAGCCCGTGGTCGACACGAAATCCGAGGTGATGAAGGCCCAGCCGATCGTCTCGCCGCCCTTCAGGACGGGGGCCACCGGCACGTCGTCGCGAATCGCGCCATAGGCGTCGGCGTCGGCGACAAGCTCCGCCGGCGCGACTTCGGCGAGGTATTTCGGCAGAAAAGGCTCTGCGGCGGCGGAAATGGCCGCGAGGGCCAGGAAGACAAGCGAAAGGAAGAGGCGGAAAATCATCATGAGCGGGTTGCCGGTTGGGTCCGCCCGCGAAAGCGTTGCATCCCGTGACCGTCCCTGGTGGCGATGTCGGCGGTTTTGCCGGTCAGGGCCATATCAAGACGTTCACGGGCCGCGGGTGGAGGGCCTCGGGTTTCTGGGCGAAGATGGGGAGGGGCGGGCAGGGTGAGGGTGTTCACCACTGTCTGCACCGGGCGATAGGTCACGGAACGCTGGGGCAGGCCGCGCGACGGTGTCGTCAGAAGCGCGGTCGGGGCCAGACAGTCGGGGCAGTTGGCGCAATCCTTCATCGGTGCGACGGGGTTGCCGTCCTGGTCGAGGATGATGGTTGCGGAGCCACCCTCGGCGCAGATCACGAAGGCCGTGCCGTCGGGCGTTTTCGCGAAGGGTGTGGCCGCCGCCATGCCAGACAGCAGCAGCGCGACAGCCATCAGAATCACAAGGACGATGCCCCGCGCGCGGATCGCAGGGGAAGCGGTCACGCGGATGCGTGGCGATCCCTTTCCGGTCCTCTGCGCAAGATGCGGCATGTGATGTCCGACGATCCGTGACTGTTGTGGTTCACTCGCACGCACCTATCCCGTCACAACGCGCTGCATCCTTGACCAAAGTCAGGTATCGCAGCCGATCACCATGAAGGAAGTGTGCCATAGTCTCGTGGCGCGGGATAGGCGCGACGGGAACAGGCCCCGCCGGTTGTGTCGGGCCGCCTAGCGGGGCGCGCCTGTTCCCTCGCCCGACCATGCCGCGCCTGCGGGGCCGGAAAGGAAGCCGTCCGACAGGGTGCCGCCCGGCACCATCGGGCGCAGCATCGCCGCAAGCGCGGTGCCGGAGAGGTCGCCCGACAGACGGTCGGCATAGGCGGCGCAGATCGCCACGAAATCGCGCGACTGCGGCGACAGGCGCAGGGCGGAGACGCCCGCGCCTTGCAGCTCCTCGACCTTCAGCGCCATGCTGGCGGTGGATTGGCTAAGGGTCTGGACCCCGTTCACGGTCAGGAAGCGCTGGCCGTCCAGCGTGGCGACATCGCGCCCGTCCGGGTCCTCGCCGCAGACGAACTGACAGCTGTCCTTGGCCCGGTCATGGAGCCGCGCATGATAGCAGCGCGCGGAGATCGCCAGCGGCAGGCGGCCATGGCCCCAGACCTCCACCGGGACGCCTTCGTCGCGGCCGGCCTGCGCCAGCACGGCGACCGAATCGAGCGTCAGTTCCGGCGGCAGGCAGATGCGCCGCGCGCCGCGCCGGATCAGCCAGCGCAGCGTGCCTTCGTTATAGACATTGACCAGCGGCCCGACCCAGAAGGGCCGATCTTCCGGGATGTGGATCAGCGCGGAAAGGTCGTTCACCTCGACCGGCAGGTCCAGGTCCATCAGATCGGCGGTCAGCTTGCGTTCGCGTTTCAGCGTCACCAGCGCCAGCGAGGTCAGCGCGACCTCTTTCCCGGCGGCTTGCAATGCCTCCACCGCCGCCGGAATCTCGTCCCGCCAGAAGGGCAGGCGCTTGGAGCAGATGAGTTCGCCCAGGGACACCCGCGCGACCGGGGTGGTGGCCAGGTCGCGATAGAAGGCGCGGATCGTCTCTGCCTCCCAGAAGAAGAAATTCGGGCCGACTGTCAGGTCCACGCCGTCACCTCCAGGTTTTCGCATAGGCGCCGGTGGTGGCCTTCTGCCCCTCGGTCAGCCGCGCCAGCATGGTTTCGGGCATGGGCCGGCCGGCTGCCTGCGCCTCGACCGCCGCGCGGAAGGTGCGCACGACCTGCGCCACATAGGCGCGGCTGCGCTGGCGCCCCTCGATCTTCAGGGCCGAGACGCCCGCCTTGGCCAGTTCCGGGATCAGTTGCGTGGCATCGAGGCTGACCGGGTCTTCGAAGATATGGCCGGTCTGGCCGTCGGAGGTGAAGCAGCCCTTGCACAGTGTCGGGTAGGGCGCGGGCGCGCCTTTCGGCGTGCGGTGGATGGTGAAGCCGCCAAGACGGGCGGCAAGGTCGCGGCCTTCCTCGGCATAGGCGACATGGCTTGCGGGTGAACAGACGCCGTTCATGTTGGGCGACTTGCCGGTGGCGTAGGAGGACAGCGAACAGCGCCCCTCGGCCATCACGCAAAGACCGCCAAAGACGAAGACCTCGGTCTCCACGTCGATCTCGCGGTTGATGGCGGCGATTTCCTGCACCGTCAGGACGCGCGGCAGGACCACACGGCGCACACCGAAAGCGCTGTCGTAAAGGTTGATCGCATCGGGATTGGCGGCGGCGGCCTGCACCGAAAGATGGCGGCGGAGCGTCGGGTGATGGTCTGCCGCGTGGGCCAGAAGGCCGATATCGGCAAGGATCACCGCGTCGGCCCCGGCGGCCTCGGCATTGGCCAGCGCGCGGTGCCAGAGCGGTTCGGCGCCCGCGCGGGGGAAGGTGTTGATCGCGACCAGGACCTTGGCGCCGCGCGCATGGGCGAAGGCGACGGCCTCGGCCATATCCTCGGGCGTGAAGTTCAGGCCGGGGAAGTTGCGGGCGTTGGTTTCGTCGCGAAAGCCGCAATAGACGGCATGGGCGCCTGCCTCGACGGCGGCGCGCAGGGCGGCGGGGGTTCCGGCGGGACAGACCAGTTCCATCATGCGAAATCGTCCAGCCGGGTCATGCGGTGCAGCGTCAGGCCGGTGGCGCGTTCGGCCCCGCTGAGCAACCCGCGCAAGGGCGCGGCGAGCGGGCCGGAAAGGGCGGCGAGTTCCTCGGCCAGGTCCAGTTCCGCGTCGTCGATGGCGTTGCGCAGCGCCAGCACGGCGGCGGTATCGCCCTCGACCGACAGGTCGCGCGAGAAGAAGAGCGCATCGCCATCCTCGGCCCCGTGCATCATGGCGAGAAAGGCCGAGAGCGGCCCCGCGATGCGCGCGTCATGCGCGGGCGGGCAGGTGCGGCGATGGGCGGTCATGGCGGCCTCGGCGGGATGCAGCAGCAAGAGCCAGGGCAGGTCCACCGGGTCGATCAGGAAACGATGCCCGCCATAGTCGCCCAGACGGCGGATCATGTCCGGGTGGGATTTCACCATGCGGCGGGTCACCGCGCCCAGAAACAGGCTGAGCGGCGGCAGGGGAAGCGGCAGGGCGGCCAGCCGCAAGGGGCGCGGCAGGCGCGGCAAGGGGTCAGTCATGGATCGGTCCCGATACGGATGGTCCATTCATAGGCCAGGGGCGTCGTCACTGATTTGACATTAGTCAATTTGCTCGGGCCTTGTGGGCGCTATCGGGGCAGAAAAGGACCTTCCCCGATGCGCAGCCTGCCTGTCTTCGACGATCTTCGCGCCTTTCTCGGCTGGGCCGAGGCGGCGGGCGATCTGGCGCGGCTGTCCGCCCCGGTGGATCTGCGGCACGAGATGACGGCGGTGCAACTGGCCGGTTTGCGCGCGGGCGGGCCGGTCCTGCGGTTCGATGCGGCCCGCAGGGATGGCCACCCCGCCGGGATGCCGGTCATCGCGAACCTTTTCGGGACGCCCGCGCGGGTGGCGGCGGGACTTGGCCTTGCACCGGGCGAGGTGCCGGGGTTCGGGGAATTCCTTGCCGCCCTGCGCAATCCGCCCCCGGTCGAGGGGATGCGCGACGCGCTGTCAAAATGGCCGATGTTGAAGGCCGCGCTGTCGACCCGGCCGCGCCTCATGCAGCGCGCGCCCGTGCAGCAGGTCCAGCCCGAACCCGACCTGCGCGCGATCCCGGTGCAGACCTGCTGGCCGGGCGATGCGGGACCGCTGATCACCTGGCCGATCGTCATCACCCGTCCGCCGGGCGCGGATGATCCAGCCGCTTACAATATGGGCGTCTATCGCATGCAGGTCATCGGGCGCGAGCGCGCCATTTTGCGCTGGCTGCCGATGCGCGGCGGCGCGGCCCACCACCACCGATGGCAAGAGAAGGGGCTGGAGATGCCCGTGGCGGTGGTGATCGGTGCGGATCCGGCCACGCTGCTGGCTTCGGTCAAGCCGGCGCCGGAAGGCGTCTCCGAGCTTGCGCTGGCCGGCATGATCGGCGGGCGCAGGGTGCCGGTGGCGCAATGCGCAAGCATTCCCCTGCATGTGCCGACCAGCGCCGAGATTGTGCTCGAGGGCACGGTCTTGCCGCAAGAGACCGCGCTCGAAGGGCCGTTCGGCGACCACACCGGCTATTACAACGCACCGGAAACCTATCCGGTCTTC
>DAIOXI010000073.1:0-7010 GCA_036758045.1 Albidovulum sp. | reverse complement strand
CCCGCCACCTTGCTGGCGGCCGCCCTTCCCCTGCCGGAAACCGTGTCTGAAATGGCCTTTTCCGGTGTCCTGCGCGGCGCGCGGGCGGAGCTTGCGCCCGCCACCACGGTGCCGCTTCTGGTCCCGGCGAATGCGGAGATCATCCTGGAAGGCTGGGTCCATCCCGGTGAGGTCGCGCCCGAAGGCCCGTTCGGCGACCATACCGGCTATTACAACGCGGTAGAGCCGTTTCCGGTCATGCGGCTGAGCGCGATCACCCATCGCCGCGATCCCCTATACCTGACCACCGTCACCGGCCGCCCGCCCGATGAACCTTCGGTCATTGGCGAGGTGTTCAACACGCTCGCCCTGCCGATGATCCGGGCGCAGATCCCCGAGGTGCCCGACCTCTGGCTGCCGCCTGCCGCCTGTTCCTACCGCATGGCGGTGGTGCGCATCGACAAGGCCTATCCGGGGCAGGCGCGGCGGGTGATGATGGCGCTTTGGGGGATGCTGGCGCAGTTCAGCTATACCAAGACGATCATCGTCGTCGATCGCGACATCGACCCGCGCAACTGGGACGATATCGCCTGGGCGATGGCGACGCGCATGGATGCCGCGCGCGATGTCCTTCTGCTGGACCGCACGCCGATGGATTACCTCGATTTCGCCAGCCCGCGCGAAGGGTTGGCGGGCAAGATGGGGATCGACGCCACCACCAAGATCGGCGCGGAAACGGGCCGCGACTGGGGCCAGGTCATGGCGCTTGATCCGGCGCATGTGGCGCGGGCGGAAAGCCTCCTTCGCGGGGTCCTGCCATGAACCCGCGTGTCGTTCTTGGCGTTTCGGGGGCTTCCGGGGCCGCGCTGGCGCTGGATTGCGCGCGGGTCCTGACGGGGCAGGGGGCGGAGGTGGAGCTTGTCCTCTCTGCCATGGCCGAACGCACGCTGGCGCTTGAGGTCGGGCCGGGCGCGGTGGCCGCGCTGCCGGCGCTGGCCGCGCGGGTGCATACCGTGCCCGATCTGGGCGCCACCATCGCCAGCGGGTCCTCCCCCGTCCGGGGCATGCTCGTCGCGCCCTGTTCGATGCGCAGCCTGTCGGCCATTGCCCATGGCCTTGACGACACGCTTCTGACCCGCGCGGCATCCGTCCAGTTGAAGGAGCGGCGGAGGCTGATCCTTCTGGCGCGCGAGGCGCCGCTGACGCTGGCCCATCTGCGCAACATGACCGCCGTGACCGAGATGGGGGCGATCGTCATGCCCCCGGTTCCCGCCTTCTACCTGCGCCCCGAGACCACGGCGCAGATCACCGCACAGATCGCCGCGCGCGCCGTCGATCTGTTGCATCTTGCCGCCCCGGCCGCGCGCGCCTGGGACCCAAAGGAAGGAAACGCACCATGACCGATCTTGCCCTCACAGCCATCGTCGGCGACATCGCCTCGGACCTGCCGGGCGCGGCGGAGGTCTTTCGCCGCAACGGCATCAGCTTTTGTTGCGGCGGCAAGCTGTCGCTGTCCGAGGCGGCCGGGAAGGCCGGGATCGCGGCAGAGGATCTGCTGGCAGAGCTTCGCGCGCTGTCCGCCGCCGCCGGTCGCGATGCGCCGGAAGAGACCCTTTCGCTGATCGACCATATCCTGTCGCGGTACCATGCGACGCATCGCGAGGAACTGGACTGGCTGATCCCGCTGGCGCAGAAGGTCGAGACGGTGCATGGCGATCACGATGACGCGCCGCTGGGTCTGACAGAGGCGCTGATCGCGCTCCGCGACGATCTGGAAAGCCATATGGCCAAGGAGGAACAGGTCCTCTTTCCGATGATGCGGCAGGGCGGGCATCCGATGATCGTGCATCCCATCGCCGCGATGCGGCATGAGCATGACACGACGACCGACATGCTGCGCGCGGTGGAACATGTGACCCATTCCCTGACCCTGCCCGAGGGTGCCTGCCGGTCCTGGACCGCGCTTTACACCGGACTTCGCAAGCTGACCGAGGATCTGGTGGCGCATATCCATCTGGAAAACGCGGTCCTCTTCCCGCGGTTCGAGGTGGCGGGCTGAGCACGGCGCCGGACAAGGGCTTCTGGGACGCGCCGCATCTGTCGCTCTTTCTTTTGGCGGCGGTGTGGGCGGTGCTGGTGCCTTTGGTCTGGCTCATCCCCGACCTGTCGGACGACCCCGTCGGCTGGCACCGGCAGGAGTTGATCCTTGGCTTTGCCGGGGCGGCGATGGGGGGCTATCTGCTGACCGCGCTGCCCCATTGGCTGAAACAGGCCGGGCAGGGGGCGAAGGGTCCGGGGCGGCGGGCTGTGCAAGCGCTGGTGCTGGCATGGCTTGCCGGGCGGATCGCGGCGGCGCAGCCGGGCGATGGCGCGCTGGTCCTGTTGGGGATCGGGGCCTATCCGCTGACCCTTGCCCTTTGCCTTCTGATCCCGGTTCTGTCGGCGCGGCTCTGGCGGCGGTTGCCCATCGCGCTGGTGCCGGTCGGTCTGCTTGCGGTGGGCGTCGGGCTGCGGCTGGACGGTGACGGGTTGGCCGCCGCGCTGGCGATGGCGCTGATCGTGGCGGTGGTCGGCGGGCGGATCGTGCCGGCCTTCCTTGCCTCCCGCGCCGGGCAGGCCACGCCGCCGCAGCGGGGGGCCTTGCCCGCCATGGCGCGGCTGGCGGATGCGGTGCTGGCGCTTGCGCTTGCCAGCCATCTTGCGGGGCCCGGAGACAGTGTGACCGGAGGGCTTCTGCTGGCCGCCGCTGCCGGGCAGGTGGCGCGGATGGGGCGCTGGCGGCTGGCGGCGGGGCTGGCCGGGGGGCAGGGCGATCTGCTGATGCTGGTCATCGCCTGGGTGTGGCTGCCGGTCGGGTTGATCCTGACGGGGGCGGGGATGATCCTGCCGGGCGCGCTTGCGGGCCTTCCCCTGCCGACGGGGTTGCATGCGCTGACCATGGGGTTGATTGGCGGCATGATCATGGCGGTGATGGCGCGCGCCTATATGCGCCGCGCGCCGGGGGCCTTGCGTGTAGGCGCGTGGCTGGCGCTGGCCTTCGCGCTGGTCACGATTTCAACCCTGTTCCGGCTGCTTTTGTTCGCCACGCCGGTCGCGCTGAGCGTTCCGGCGGCGCTTTGGTGCCTTGGCTGGGCAGTCTTCACCCTCTGCGCGCTGCGGTCGATGTCGGGGCCGGTGCCGCACCCCGTCCTGAGCGCCGCGCGGGGTTAGTCGTCGCTCAGACGGCCGTCGCGCAGGTGGATCAGCCGGTCGAAACGGTCAAAGATCTTTTCGTCATGGGTGACGGTGATGATGCAGGCCTCCTGCTCCACCGCCAGCTTGCGCAGAAGGTCCATCACCAGTTGCGCGCGCTTGCTGTCGAGCGCGGCGGTCGGTTCATCCGCCAGGATGATCCGGGGGCGGTTGGCCAGCGCCCGGGCGATGGCGACGCGCTGCGCCTCACCGCCCGAGAGAAGCGCGGGCTTCACCGGGGCGAGGTGGCCGAACTCGAGATAGTCGAGCAGCTCGCGCGCCCGGGCGCGGCCCTCGGCGGGCGGTTTGCCCGCAAGGTCGAGAACGACCGAGACGTTTTCCTCCGCCGTCAGGAAGGGCAGAAGGTTATGCGCCTGAAAGATGAAGCCGATCTTTTCGAGCCGAAGCCGCCTGAGATCGCCGCGCAGCCATTTGCCGTCGAAGACCGTTTCCCCGTCCAGCGCGACACGACCGGCGGAGGGGGCCAGGATGCAGCCGATGATGTTCAGCAGCGTCGTCTTGCCCGACCCGGACGGGCCGAGAAGGGCGATCACCTCACCGGCATGGACCTGAAGATCGACGGAGCGGAGCGCATCGACGCGCGTTTCCCCCTCGCCGAAATGCTTGGCGACACCCGCGACCTCGACCAGAAGATCCCCCAGCGGCATGGCCTAGCTCCCCAACGCGGTGGCGGGATCGACCTTCATCGCCGCGCGCACCCCAAGGGCCGAGGCGGCAAGGCAGACCACGACGATGATGCCCGCCAGCACCATCGCGTTGAAGGGTTCAAGAACCACCCGGCGCGGGAAGTTGTCCTTGACCAGAAGGATCAGCATCAGCCCGATCCCCCAGCCCGACATGCCCAGAAGAAGCGCCTGCTGCACGATCAGCCCGATGATGGTGCGGTCCGGCGCGCCGATCAGCTTCAGCGTGGCGATCTGCTTCAGCTTTTCCATGGTCATCGTGTAGATGATGAGCGCGATCACCACGGCCGAGACCGACAGAAGGATGCCGAGGAAAAGGCCGATCTGGCGCCGCGCCTTGTCCACGACAGAGGCGAGAAGGATGGTTTCCTGATCGGCCTGTGTCAGGGCGGAGAGGTGTTTCCACTGGCGCAGCGTGGCGGTCAGAAGATCGACATCGGCGCCGGGTTTGACACGGACGATGATGGCCGCGACCGAGGCGGATTTGACCGGGTTCGCCCCGCGCGCGGCCTGCACCCGCTGATCGGCGGGGGAGAGTTCGGTCTGAAGGCCCATCGCGTCGGACAGCGTCATGAAGACGGCCGGATCGCCGCCGGAATTCATCGCGCCTTCGACAAGGCCCACGACGGTAAAGCGGTTGCGCCCCAGCCGGATCGTATCGCCGGGGGTGAGGCCGGTCTTGCGGTCGGCGACCAGTTCGAAATGGCTGGTGCCGATGCCGCGCCCTTCGGCAATGTGCAGCGGCCCGCCCGGCCGCCCGGCCTCATATCCGATGACGTAAAGGCGCAGGGTCTTGCCGCCATGGGTCGCCTCGACCGTCTGGTAGTTGATCGCGCCCGCCTCGGCCACGCCGGGCATCCGCGCCACCGCATCGCGGGTGTCGGCGGGGATGGAGGACGCCTCGGCAAAGGGCCCTTGCGTGCCGGATTCCACCACCCAGACATCGACGGCGGGGGCCTTCACCACGGCCAGAGCGTCGGAGACGAGGCCGTTATAGATGCCGATCATCGCCAGGACGACGGTCATCAGAAGGCCAAGACCGAAGCAGGTCAGGACAAAGCGGAAAAGTCCGTGGCGGATGTCTTTCAGCGCAAGGTTCATGGCGCGGTTCCGATCCGGGCCAGCCGCCCCGCATCCGCGCCCTTGGGCGGCATGGCGACGATCTCTGCCCCGTCAGGCAGGCCCGCCGTCACCTCGACCCGGCCCCGGTCGTCGCGCGCGCCAAAGGACAGATCGGCGCGGCCAAGGCGGCCGTCCTCAACGATCCAGACGGTGCCGCGATGCCCGTCGAAGCCGTCGATGGCGAGTTCGGGGACCATCAGCGCCCGGTCGCGGGTGCCGGTCAGGATGCGCACCTCGGCCTGTTCACCCAGATACATCGGCTGCGGGCAGTCGGTGCAGGTCAGCCAGACGCGGCGTTCTTCGTTGATGCGGTCGCTTTCCAGGCCGATCCGGGCGACGGTGCCGTGGAACTCCCCCGCCGGTTGGGACCGCAGGCGGATCGTTCCCGGCTGGCCAAGGGCAAGCTGACCGGCGCGCTCTTCGTCGATATAGGCCTGAATCCAGACGGTTTCGGGGGCGATCAGGGTAAAGATCGGATCGCCGGCCCTGACGACGGTGCCGGGTTCGGCATGGCGGGCGACGACGGTCGCGTCATAGGGCGCCTTCAGCCGATGATGGGCCAGAAGCGTTTCCTCCATCATCAGCGCGGCGGCGGCGTCATCGCCCTGCGCCTTGATGACCGCCAGATCGGCATGGGCGACGGCAAGGTCGGCGCGGGCGACGTCTTCGTCGCGCTGCGCCTCTTCCGCCCGCTGGGCGGAGGCGACATCCTGCCGGGCGAGTGCCTTTTGCCGGTCATTCGCCGCCACGCGCTGTGCCAGAACCGCCTGCGCCCGGTCCAGCGCCGCCGTGGACTTGGCGAGGCTCGCGGCGTTGGCGGCCAGGGCGGCACGGGCGCGCAGCACGCGGGCTTCCTGTTCGCCCTGATGCAGGACGGCAAGCTCCTGCCCCTTGCGCACGCTGTCGCCCGCGTCAACGGCCAGCGTTTCAAGCGTCGCGCCGACCTCGAAGCCCACGCGCGACAGGATGCGCGCCTCGACCGTGCCAAGGCCGTAGATACGCAGCGGCACATCGGTTTCGGGGCTGACCACCGTCACCTCAAGGGGCCGTTCGGTCAGAAACAGCGCCCCGGCGCCAAGGGCGAGAACGGCAACCGCGCCATGGATCAGGGATTTCCGCATGGGTCAGTCGTTCCTTGCCGCAAGCAGGTGAAGCTGGATGTCGAGAAGGCGCAGCCCCTCCTCCCGCAAGGGGAAGCCGCGCGCGCCCAGCGACCAGCGGATCGCGACGCCCTGCACCAACGAGGACAGCAGCACGGCAATATCCGACGCGGGAATGTCGCGCCGGATCTGGCCGCTTTCCTGCGCAGCGGCGGCCGTGCGCACGATATGGCCGTGAAAGGCGGCGAGGAGTTTGCGAAACGCCGCGCGCAGATCGGCATTCTCGACGTTCAATTCGCGCGAGAAGAGCAGGACGGGCAGCGCGGGGGTGGCCGCGATCCGGTCAAGCTGCGTCGCGATCAGGGATTCCAGCCCCAGGACGGGGTCGTCCGTTCGCGCCAGCGCCTCCGTCCAGGCGGCGGAGAGGGTTTCGGCGACATGATCGGCCGTTGCGCCCCACATGTCCGCTTTCGTGGGAAAGTGCCGGAACAGCGCCGCCTGCGTCACCCCGACCGCCTTGGCCACGGCGCCGGTGGTGACACGGTCCGGCCCGATGCGGTCGGCCAGATCAATGACCTTCGCCACGATTTCGGCCTTGCGGAGGTCGGCGGGTTTTCTCATCGTCGCCATCCAGTAAGTAAGCAGTCACTTACTTAATATGGCGGGCGGGTGAGTCAAGGGGAAACGCACAGGCCGCCGCGCCCTCGTACCGATGGTTCAGTGACGGTCCGGTCGGCTCAGTACCACATGTCCGGCACCGACGCCTTGCGGCGGGCGACGAAGTCCTGCAACGCCTCGTCGATGCCTTCGTCCATCGCGGGGGCCTCATACTCGGCCAGTGTCTTCTTCCACTGAAGGTTCGCGCGCAGGGCCG
>DAIOXI010000072.1:6679-12528 GCA_036758045.1 Albidovulum sp. | reverse complement strand
TGGTGCTGTGCGGCTCGCGCCGGACCCAGGCCCAGACCCATGCGGAAATCACCACCGCCAGCGCGATCAAAGCCCAGCGCGCAAGGTCCGAGGAATGGGACATCAGCCCGAAGTTGACCCCCTGATTCCACGCCATGCGGAAACTCAGCCACGGCGGCAGCACGTCGATCTGTTGGCGGGAATAGAGGTCCATCCCCTGCACCACGACGACTTTCGTGATCTGGTCCAGCGCGAAGGTCGCGGCGGCGGTCAGGACGACAAGGCGCATCCCGCCCTCAGTGCCGGAAATGCCGCTGGCCGGTAAAGACCATGGCCAGCCCGGCCGCATCGGCCGCCGCGATCACCTCGGCATCGCGCATCGACCCGCCCGGCTGGATCACCGCTGTCGCCCCGGCCTCAGCCGCCGTCAGCAGACCGTCGGGGAAGGGAAAGAACGCGTCCGAGGCGACGACCGATCCCCTGACCGTCGGTTCGGACAGACCCAGCGCCTCGGCCATGTCGGCGGATTTGCTGGCCGCGATGCGGGTGCTGTCCACCCGGCTCATCTGCCCCGCGCCGATGCCGACGGTCGCGCCGCCCTTGACGTAGACGATGGCATTCGACTTGACGTGTTTCGCGACCTTCCAGGCAAAGAGAAGATCGGCGATCTCCGCCGCGCTAGGGGCGCGTTTCGTCACCACCTTCAGGTCGGCGGGCAGGATGATGCCGTTGTCGCGGTCCTGAACCAAGAAGCCGCCCGCGACCTGGCGGAAGGTCAGACCCGCCGATGTCGGATCGGGCAGCCCGTCGGTCGTCAGAAGACGCAGGTTCTTCTTGGCCGCAAAGACCGCCTTCGCGGCATCGTCCGCGCCGGGCGCGATCACGACCTCGGTGAAGATCTGGCAGATCTCCTCCGCCGTCGCGGCGTCAAGCGGGCGGTTCAGCGCCACGATGCCCCCGAAGGCCGAGGTCCGGTCGCAATCATAGGCCGCGCGATAGGCGTCGATCAGCGTTTCGCCCCGCGCCACGCCGCAGGGGTTCGCGTGCTTGATGATCGCGCAGGCCGGAGCTTCGGCCGGGTCGAACTCCGCCACCAGTTCGAACGCCGCATCGGTGTCGTTGATGTTGTTGTAGGACAGTTCCTTGCCCTGCCACTGCTTCGCGGTTGCAACGCCCGCCCGGTCCGAGCCATCGGTGTAGAAGGCCGCCGACTGGTGCGGGTTCTCGCCATAGCGCAGCGTCTGTGCCAGCGTCCCGGCAAAGGCCCGGCGGCGCGGGGCCGTTTCCCCCAGCGCACCGGCCATCCAGCCCGACACCGCCGCATCATAGGCCGCCGTCAGCGCATAGGCCCGCTGTGCGAGCACCTGGCGGAAGGCATAGCGCGTCTGGCCCCCGTTGGCGTCCAGTTCCGCCAGCACCGCCGCGTAATCCTGCGCGTCCGTCACCACGCTGACATAGGCGTGGTTCTTCGCCGCAGCCCGAATCATCGCCGGGCCGCCGATGTCGATATTCTCGACACAGGTCGCGTAATCGGCGCCCTTGGCCACCGTCGCCTGGAACGGGTAGAGGTTGACGACCAGAAGGTCGATCGCCGCGATCCCGTGATCCTCCATCGCCTTCGCATGTTGGGGATTGTCACGCAGCGCCAGAAGCCCGCCATGGACCATCGGATGCAGCGTCTTCACCCGCCCGTCCATCATCTCGGGAAAGCCGGTCACATCGGCCACATCCCTGACCGTCAGCCCCGCCTCGCGCAGCATGGTCGAGGTGCCGCCGGTGGACAGAAGCTCCACCCCCCGCGCCGCCAGAGCGCGGGCGAAATCGAGAAGCCCGCCCTTGTCCGAGACGGAGATCAGGGCGCGCCGCATCGGCGCAAGATCGGAATGCTGGTTTTCGGGCGCGGCAACGGTCACGGGCGGGGTCCTTCGCTATGGGTTCTGGGGCGCGTCGGCATCGCCATCGCGCAGCGTGTCACGGATCGCCGCCGGGGTATCCTGTGCCTTGGCCAAGGTCCAGCCCAACTGACAGGCATAATCGAGGACGACCGAGGAAAGGATGATCTGCTTCGCTGCCCGCGGCTTCAGACGCCCGCTTTCAAGATAGACCGAAGGCTCCAGCCGCAAGTCCCCCACGCCGTCATGGCGGAACACCCAGATCTCCCCGCTTTTCAGCGCCATGGAGATGGCCGTGCCGCCAAGATCGACGGTCGCATCGACATCGGGATGCAGGTGAAAGCGCAGATCGAAGGCGACGCCCTTGTGCCGCGTCCGCTCCATGATCGTCTCATAGCGCCGCCGGTCGCCGACCGTCATCGCGCCCAGCGTATCCTCGCCCGCAAGCGACCGCCCGTCGATCGAAAGCGTCAGGTGGCGGATATGCGTCAGGCCATGGGTCGGGACATAACCGTTATGCCCGGCCATCAGGCGATGGCTTTCGCTGTCATCCTCGGGCTGCGCCCAGACCTGATCGGGGGCATCCATCAGCTGACTGCGGGCGCTGAACGGCCCTTCCGCGCCGAGGCGGGAGGAGGAAAAACCCTGAATGCAGAGCGTCGAATGCGACGGCGTCGCCCGCCCCGCGCGGCGCCAGTCCGGCCCGAAACTCGCCCCCGATCCGCAATTCACGATCAACGGCCGGCGCCCCGATGTCATCTCCATGGCAAGGGTGGAGGCATGGGCATTCTCCGACGCGCGCCCGCAAGGCGGCGGCGCGGCATCGACGATCACGGTGGTGCGCCCGGCCGCCAGCCGCGCATAGCCCATGGCAAGCCCGTGCGCCGTCATCGCCCGCCCGCGCAGGCTGGCCAGCGCCTGATCCAGCCGCCCCTCAAGTCCCCGCCCGCCGCCATGGAACCGCGCCAGCCCGCCGTCGGCATGGCGCAGCGCCCGCAAGGTCGGCGCGATCCGGTCGATGGCGGCGACATGGTCGGGATGCGGCACCCGCCCGGCCTCGGCCAGCGCGGCGGCAGCCCAGGTCAGCAGGGTGAAAACCTCAAGCAATTCCTCTGGGTTGCGCGTCGGCACGCCGCCTTCGGCGTCGATCTCGCGGGCGCAGTCGCGGCCCAGCGCCTCGGCGGCGGGGCCGACATGGCGCTCCATCCCGGTCAGGGCAAGGCCCGCATAGATCAGCCCGGTCAACGCCTCGAACCGCGGCAGGCCGGGCGCGGCAGTGCGCCAGCGCCGCGCAAGGAAGATCGTCTGCCGCCCCAGGCAACGGAAATAGGCGTCGGAATCGGCCCGCGACCGGCCGTTCAGCAACAGGATCGCATGGTTGATCCAGCGGATCAGCCGCCGCCCGGTCAGATCCGGCGTCCAGCCCGGCCCCGATCCGCGCCCGAACCGCGCGATCCAGTCAAAGACCCAGTCCTGCGCCCGCTTGCGCGCCGGAAGATCGGCGACCGCGGCAAGGTCGTCCAGCCAGGCACAGCCATGGATCGCCTCCTCGAACCGCGGATCGGGGACCGGCAGATCCCAGATGGAGCGGTCCTTGGATTCGATCAGGAACCCGGCGAACAGGAAATTCCCGGCGATCAGTTGACGCCCCCGCGCGAAAGACCCGATGGTCTTCGGCTCCGGCTGGCTGACGAAACCGGTCGCGGGCCGCGCCAGCGCCGCAAGACGTGCGTGGATGCGGTCGAAGCCACCGACCTTCGCCCCGGTCTGCTTTTCCGATCGCGCCACGCCCCACGTCCCTGTCATTGCCCAGGACCCGAAGGCCCCGATATCTGCCCGGACGCAGACTATCCGCGCCCCCGCGCCCTGTCACGGGCGCTCTGGCCCCGCCGCGTCAGGACCGGCGGAGGGCCGCGATATAGAACCCGTCCAGCCCGCCAAGCTCCGGCCAGTCATCGGGCCGCGTCCTCAGCCCGCCCTCTGCCGTCCTCCAATGCGGCGCGACACCGGCGAGGTCAAGCGCCTGCGGGTCGATGGCAAGCGCGCTGTTGCGCCCGAGCGCCGCCGCCACCTGCCGCTCCCCCTCGTCGGGCAGAAGCGAGCAGGTCGCGAAGACAAGCCGCCCGCCGGGCGCAAGACGCGCGGCGGCACTGTCGATCAGATCGGCCTGAAGGCGGGCAATCTCGCGAATGCCCGTCCCGTCGCGCAGGTAAGGCAGGTCCGGGTGGCGCCGGATCGTCCCCGTCGCCGAACAGGGCGCATCAAGCAGCACCGCGTCGAAATCCCCCGGCCCGTCCCAGTTCAGCGCATCCGCCGCAATAACCGTCGCCGACAGCCCGCAGCGCGCAAGGTTTTCCCGCAGCCGCACCAGCCGCTCCTCCGAAAGGTCGAGCGCGGTCACCTCCGCCCCCGCCGCCGCAAGCTGCAAGGTCTTGCCCCCCGGCGCCGCGCAAAGGTCCAGCACCCGCTCCCCCTTCCGCACCGCCAGCGCCTTCGCGGCCAGCGCGGCGGCGGCATCCTGCACCCACCAGTCGCCGGTCGCATAGCCCGGCAGCTCGCTCACCTGCCCGCCCGCGGTCAGCCGCACCGACCCGGTCGGCAGCGCCACGGCGCCCAGCCGCCCGGCCAGCCCCGCCACATCGCCATCCTTCGGCGTCAGGTCGATGGGCGCGCCGCGCGCATGGGCGGCCTCCATCGCCTGCGCCGCCTTCTTGCCATAGGCCGACATGATCCGCCCGCGCAGCCAGCCCGGCATCTCCGGCGCGGGCAATGCCGCCCAACGCTCCACCGGCACCTCCGAGGCGCGCCGCAAAACGGCGTTGACCAGTCCGGTCAGCCGCTCGCCCCCGGCGCCCAGGGCGCGCGTCGCCGCCACCGCCTCGCCCACGACACCATGCGGGGCGGCGCCATCCTCCATCATCTCGGATACCGCGACCCGCAGGATCGCGCGCACCGGCGCGGGCGGCACCTTGCGCATCAGGGGCTTCAACACCCCGTCCGCCCGCGACAGGTTGCGCAGCGCCGACAGCGCCAACCGCTGCGCCCGCGCCCGGTCAGGCGGCGCAAGCCTGTCCAACGCCCCGCGCTGCACCTGCTCGGCCAGCGACACCCGGTCGTCCAGAACCCCCAGAACCAGTCGTGCCGCCGCCGCCCGTGCCGTTACCTGCGCCATTCCCGCGCCCCGTTTGCCATGATCCCTCGCCGCCTATATCATGGCGCGACCCCGGACAAGGACAGCACCATGACCGACCCGCGCACGGATAACCTTCCCGACGCCGCGAAACGCGCGCTGGCCGAGGCGGCGGAGCGTCGCAGAAAGGCGAAACCCGCCGACCGCCCGACCGAACTCGGCGGCCGTGACGGGCCCGAACCTGTCCGCTACGGCGATTGGGAAAAGAAGGGCATCGCGGTAGACTTCTGACCACGCCCCCGACGTCTTCCCGCCCCCGCTTCTTCGTTGCCGAAAGACTGCCGCCGGAGGCAGGCCGCGCGCGTCCCGCGCGGCCCCGGCGAGCGGGGGCTCGACGCCCCCCGAGACGGCCCGCCCTCAAAGGCCAAGCACATCCATCATGTCATATTCGCCGGGCTTCCGGTCCAGGCCCCACAGCGCGGCCTTCAGCGCGCCGCGGGCAAAGATCGCCCGGTCGGTGGCGACATGGCGCAGGATGATCCGTTCGCCCTCGCCCGCGAAGATCACGTCATGCTCGCCCACGATGTCGCCTCCGCGGATCGCGGAAAAGCCGATATCGCCGCGCTTGCGCGCCCCGGTCAGCCCGTCGCGCCCGCTGTCGCGATGCGCCTCCAGCGCCACACCGCGCCCCTCCGCCGCCGCCTGCCCCAGCATCAGCGCGGTGCCTGACGGCGCGTCCACCTTCATGCGGTGATGCGCCTCGACGATCTCGATATCCCAGTCGGCATCCAGCGCCTCGGCCACCTTGCGCGTCAGCCGCGTCAGCAGATTGACCCCAAGGCTCATGT
>DAIOXI010000072.1:5990-6669 GCA_036758045.1 Albidovulum sp. | reverse complement strand
TGCCCGCCCGGATGATCACCGCATGGCGCGACGCTGCCGTCAGCTTGCCCAGCTGCGCCGCGTCAAAGCCCGTGGTGCCGATGACATGGACCGCGCGCGCCTGCGCGGCCAGCGCGGCGAACTCGACCGTCGCCGCCGGGGCGGTGAAGTCGATCACCGCCTGCGCCTTCGCGAAAGCCTCAAGCGGATCGTCGGTCACCCGCACGCCACTGGCCGCCCCGCCCATCGCCTCGCCCAGGTCGCGCCCGATCCAGGGCGTGCCTTCGCGTTCCACCGCGCCGACCAGCCGCAGCTTCTCCGAAGCCCCGATCAGCTTGACGAGCATCTGGCCCATCCGGCCCGACACCCCGGTCACCACGACGCCCGGCAGATCCTGCTCTGGCTGCATCTCCACGCTCCTTCTTGCGACCGGCCCGGTTTAGCCGGTCACGCAAGCGTTGGCAAAGCCCCGTTGCGGGGCGCGCGGGCTTGGCCTAAACCGGGCCAATGGCACATCACCGCACCTCTTCGGGCAAAGGCCCCTCCCAACGTCAGCTTCGCGTCGGCGAGGCGATCCGGCGCAAGCTCTCCGAAGCGCTGATGCGGGGCGAGATCCATAACGACGATCTGGCGGGCCTGTCGATCACGGTGGGTGAGGTCAAGGTCTCTGCCGACTTGCGCGTCGCGACCGCCTATGTGC
>DAIOXI010000072.1:1668-5980 GCA_036758045.1 Albidovulum sp. | reverse complement strand
CGTTGTCGCCCGCGCTCACCGAGGCGCGGCTGCAGGCGCTGCAGGCGCGCATCCGGCCGCATTTCCTGTTCAACAGCCTCAATACGGTGCTGTCGCTCATCCGCTCCGAGCCCAAGCGTGCCGAGGCGGCGCTGAAGGCGCTCAGCCGCTCTCAGGGGGAGTTGCGCCATGTCGTCGCGCGCGACCTGCAACTGAAATTCGCCCCCGAACTGCGCTTCCGCGTTGATGAAACCTTCGACCGCATGGACCGGATGCGCGAACTGCTGGCCGACGAACGGGTGCAGCGCGACATCTCCGCGACGGATGACCGGGATGATGAAGCTCTGGACTGACACACTGGCGGCCCTTCTGCTGGCCAGCCCGGTTCAGGCCGCGGCCGATCCCGCCTGCCGCACCGTCCCCTTCGAGGACCTGACCTTTTCCGTCTGCGAAGCCCATGCGGGCGACGACCTGCGCCTGTTCCTGAAGGGCGCCGATGGCCAGCCGCTTCTGGGTTTCGAACGGGTCGATGCGGCGCTGGCCACCGAGGGGCGCAAACTGGTCTTCGCGATGAATGCCGGCATGTACCACCCCGACCGCAGCCCGGTCGGGCTTTATGTGGAAAACGGGGCCGAGGCGCACCGCATCGTCACCTCCGACGGGCCGGGGAATTTCGGCCTCTTGCCGAACGGCGTCTTCTGCATCGCCCCCGACCGTTTCGCGGTGATCGAATCGCGCCGCTATGCCGAAACCACGCCCGCGTGCCGCCATGCCACCCAGTCCGGCCCGATGCTGGTCATCGGCGGCTTGCTGCACCCGAAATTCCTGCCGACATCGGACTCGCTTTACTACCGCAACGGCGTCGGCGTCAGCGCCGATGGCGCGACGGCCTGGTTCGTGATCTCGGACGCGAAGGTGAATTTCCACACCTTCGCCCGCTTCTTCCGCGATGCGCTCGGCGCGCCAGACGCGCTTTACTTCGACGGCAATATCTCCCGCCTCTATGCGCCCGATCTGGGACGCAACGATCTTGGCTTTGCCATGGGGCCAATGGTCGGGCTGACCGCCCCGGCGGATTGACGGAAGGCCGGGCTTTCGCTAATCGGCGCGCTTCGGATCGGAAGGGCAGGACATGGCACGCAAGAAGGGCCGCGACATCTCGGGCTGGCTGGTGGTGGACAAACCGGCGGGCATGACCTCCACCTCTGTCGTGAACAAGGTCCGCTGGGCGCTGGACGCGAAGAAGGCGGGCCATGCCGGGACTTTGGACCCCGCCGCGACCGGCGTTCTGGCGGTGGCCCTGGGCGAGGCGACGAAGACCGTCCCCTACATCATCGACGCGCTGAAATGCTACCGCTTTGCGGTGCGTCTTGGGATCGCCACCAATACCGACGACGCGGAAGGCGAGGTGATCGCAACCACGGATGCGCGCCCCTCGGACGACGCCATCACCGCCGCGCTGGCGGCCTTCCGGGGCGAGATCATGCAGGTGCCGCCGCAATTCTCCGCCGTGAAGGTCGATGGCGAACGCGCCTATGCGCTGGCCCGCGCGGGCGAGGCAATGGATCTGGCCGCGCGGCCGTTGTGGGTCGAGAGCCTTGAGGTCGTCGCCCGGCCCGATGCCGATACGGTCGAACTGGAAATGGTCTGCGGCAAGGGCGGCTATGTCCGCTCCATCGCCCGCGATCTGGGCGCGGCGCTGGGATGCCATGGCCATGTCCTTTGGCTGCGCCGCGCATGGTCGGGGCCGTTCGAGGCCACCGATGGGGTGAGCATCGAGACCATCGACGCCGAGGCGAAGACCGGCGCGCTTGACGCCCGCCTGCTGCCGCTTGAGGTCGGTCTGGCAGAGCTGCCCGAGTTGAAGGCGACGCCAGAGGGCGCGGCGCGGCTTCGCAACGGCAATCCGGGCATGGTGATCGCCTCGGACGTGGACTGGGGCGAGGAAGCCTGGGCGAGCTTTGAAGGCCGCGCGGTGGCGGTCGGCGTCTACAAATCGGGCGAGCTGCATCCGAGCCGGGTGTTCAATCCTTGACGGCAGAGCCGGGGGTTTTGCACCCCCGGACCCCCGCAGAGTATTTCCGAACAGAAGAAGCTCAGAGCATGAGCGCTGTCTTGCGGCCTTCGTGAAAGGCATAGGGCGCCTGACGCGGGGCGGCGGCATCGCCGATCAGGTGGGTCTCGATGCCCTCCAACTCCGCCGACAGCGGGTCGAAGGCGCGGTTGGTCGTGGACATGACGAGCGCGGTTGCCGCGTGGCGGGTGTCTTCGCCGGTCAGCATGTTGCGCAGCGTGGCCGCGTCGCCGTGCCATTCGGCGACGAGATGTTCGGTGAGGACCCTGACGCCCAGTCTCGCCAGGCGCGGGCGCAGGCCGATGTCGGACGAGGTGCGGGCCAGTTCCTTGCCGATGAAGGGTTCGGGCGTGACGATGGTGACCTGCTTGCCCTGTTCGGCCAGCGCCCAGGCGGTGCCGAGCCCGCGCCAGTGGCCACCCTCGTCGTAGAGAATGACGGTTTCGCCGATTCTCGCCTCGCGCCGCATGACCTCTTCGGGCGACCAGACATGGCCCTTGTCGATACCAGGCAGCCGGTCATGGCCGGGCAGCCAGCGTTGGAACCCATCCTCATCGGGCAGAGAGCCAGTTGCGAGGATGACGGCATCGGGGGCAAGCGCGCGAATGTCCCCGGCCTCGGCATAGCTGTTCAGGTGGAGGCGGACCTGAAGTTTCTCGAACTGGCGTTCATACCAGTCGAGCAGGTCAAGGATCTGCGCCCGGCGCGGCTGTTCGCCCGCCAGCCGGAACTGCCCGCCGATGCGGGGCTGCGCCTCAAACAGATCGACGCGGTGACCGCGTTCGGCGGCGGCGCGGGCGGCCTCAAGCCCCGCAGGACCAGCGCCCACGACGACGATATGGCGGGGTGTCGCGGCGGGGGTGAAGCGGTCGCCGCCCCATTCGAATTCGCGCCCTGCGGAGGGGTTTACAAGGCAGGAGATCCAGTAATCGCGCGACCGCCGCCCCCAGCACATCTGGTTGCAGGAGATGCAGCCCCGCACATCCCCGGCCCGCCCCTCGGCCGTCTTGCGCGCCAGATGCGGATCGGCGATCTGGCCGCGCACGATCGAGACCATGTCCGCCTGTCCCGAGGCAATCACGCTTTCGGCGTTCTCGGGCGTCCTGACATGCGCCTCGGACGTGACCTTGGCGTGTTTCACGACCTTCTTCAGTTCCTCGGTGAAGGGCGCGGTCAGCTTGTCGGCATAAAGGAAGGTCGGCATCAGGCGTTCGAAATCGAGGTAACCGCCGTGGCCGCAGGTGACGTAATCGACATGGCCTGTGGCGTCATGCAGTGCCACGACCTCGGCCAGCGCCTCGCCCTGCAACAGCACGTCATGGCTGTCGGAGGTGCTGATCGCGAGGCCGATGATGAAATCCTCACCACACGCCTTGCGAATGCCCTCGATGATCCGCCGCGACATGCGGGTTCGGCTTTCAAGGCTGCCGCCCCATTTGTCCGTGCGCCGGTTCGACCAGGGCGTCCAGAACTGATCCAGAAGCGAGTGGTAGGCGCCCCAGACCTCCACGCCCTGAAAGCCGCCCTTCTGGCAACGGACCGCAGCGGCGATATGGGCCGCGATCAGCTCCTCGATCTCGGCCTCCGTCATCGCGTGCGAGCCGTCGCTGTCGTGATAGGACGGCGCGCCCGACGGCCCCCAATGGGGCGCGAAACTGAGATCGGAATCGCCATGCGCGCCGATATGGTAGAGCTGCTGGAGAAGGACCGCGCCCGCCTCTTTTACCAGCTCCGTCACCTTGCGGAAATGCGGGATCACCTCATCGGTGGAGTGCAGGAAGTTGCCGCGCGTCAAAACGCCCGTGCGGTGAACGGGCATCGGTTCGGCCACGATCATCCCCGCGCCGCCCAGCGCGCGTTCCAGAAGGTAGGCGCCAAAGCGCGGGCCGGGCAGGCCCATGTCGGACATGTTCGCGGTGTGGGCGCCGAAGACGATCCGGTTGCGGAGCGTCTGGCCGCGCAGGTCGATCGGGGACATCAGGTGGGGGTGGGCCGTCATGGTCGCGTCAACCTTCGCTTTCGCTTCATCTTGCCTTGCTCTTCCGGGCATAATCGAAATCTTACGGGCGCGCAGAGGGCGGGGCATGTCAGCGGGACGACATCGGGCCCCCAAAAAACGTCGCTTTGAGGTGCGTCCGGGTCCGTTACGCGGCGCGGAAGGCCGGTTACCGCGCTTTCGCTCTGGCATCCCGCGCCACGCGGCGTATGGTCTGGCCAAACTCACCATCCGGAAAGGAGCATGACATGGGTCTGCGTATC
>DAIOXI010000072.1:0-1658 GCA_036758045.1 Albidovulum sp. | reverse complement strand
ACCGATCAGGGCAAGATCACCTTCCATGACTGGATCGGCGAAAGCTGGGCGATTCTCTTTTCGCACCCGAAGGACTTCACCCCGGTCTGCACGACCGAATTCGGCGCCGTCGCGCAACTGGCCGAGGAATGGAAGAAGCGCGGCACCAAGGTGATCGGCCTTTCGGTCGATGGCGTCGAGGAGCACAAGAAGTGGAAGGCCGACATCGAAAAGACCGCTGGCGCGCCGGCATCCTTCCCGATCATCGCCGATACCGGGCTTGAAGTGTCCAAGGCATTCGACATGCTCGAAGCCGACGCCTACCTTCCCGACAACCGCACCGCCAATGACAGCCAAACGGTCCGTGCCGTCTTCATCATCGGGCCGGACAAGAAGCTGAAACTGTCGATGCTGTATCCGATGAATGTCGGGCGCAACTTCGCCGAGGTGTTGCGCGCGCTCGACGGGTTGCAGACCGCCAACGGCAAGGGCGTGGCGATGCCCGCCAACTGGACCGCGGGTCAGGACGTGATCGTGCCGCTGTCGCTGGACGATGCCGCCGCCGAGGCGAAGTTCGGCAAGATCAACAAGGTCCTGCCCTACCTGCGCTACGCGAAACTGCCCGACTGATCCCGGCATTGTTTCCGAACCGACGGACCCCGCGCCCTGGCGCGGGGTTTTCGTTTCTGGCGCATAGCAAGCCATGCACCCAGCGCATAGCGACAATGGCAAAGCAGCGGATTGTGCAGGTGCAGCATCAGAGCCATGTTAGCGCCAACGGCAGGATGTTCCCTGCCAATCGAAGAAGAAAGAGGTTCTGAAATGGCATATGTTGCTTCCCAACGCGTTTCGCATGTTTCGCTTGGCGACCACGCCGCCAACCTGTTCGCCGCCTTCCGTCAGGCCCGCGCCCGCCGCGCCGTCTACGCCCGGACCTTTGGTGAACTGTCCGCGATGACGGATCGTGACCTGGCCGATATCGGCATCGCCCGCGACCAGATCGCCGACATCGCGCATGAGGCCGCCTACGGCAAGTAAGCGCAAGGTTTCCCCCCGGCCCGCCCTTCCCCAGGGCTGCGGGACCGGCGGGGCGCCCTCCTCCCGCGCCCATGCCTCCAGAAAGGCCCGTAGCCGTGCTGCGGGCCTTTTGCCTGGCCCGCGCACCGGCGAAACGAAAAGGCCCCGGCGTTTCCACCGGGGCCTTCGATCCGTCAGGAAGGAAAGATCAGCTTTCCGCCGATTCTTCCTTTTCCTTCTTCTCCGGCGCGATTTCCTCGCCGGTGTCCTGATCGACCATCTTCATGCCAAGGCGCACCTTGCCGCGATCGTCGAAGCCCAGAAGCTTGACCTTCACTTCCTGGCCTTCCTTCAGAACCTAGTTCGGGTGCAGAAGCCGCTTGTTGGCGATCTGGGAGACGAGCACCAGCACGTCGCGCTTGCCGAAGAAGATAACGAAGGCGCCGAAATCGACCAGCTTCACGACCTTGCCGGTATAGATCTTGCCCTCTTCCGGCTCGGCCACGATCGAATGGATCATGTCATAGGCCTTCTTGATCGAATCGGCGTTGGCCGAGGCGATCTTGATCACGCCGTCGTCATTGATATCGACCTTGGCGCCCGAGACCTCGACGATCTCGCGGATCACCTTGCCGCCCGAGCCGATCACTTCGCGGATCTTG
>DAIOXI010000071.1:9581-12535 GCA_036758045.1 Albidovulum sp. | reverse complement strand
ACAGCGCGCGCCTGCAACCACGCGATTGTGACCGTCACATCCGGGCTTCCTCGCTGTCGAAATGTTGTCGAAGTGCTGCGGGGTCCGGGGCGGAGCCCCTGCGCGCGCCACGAATGCTGAACCGTGCGGCCTCAGCGCACCCGTTCCATCAGCGCATCCTTCATCCGGCAATCCCGCGCCGCATCGTCACCGCAGGGGCGGGGGGTCAGGTCGCGGGTCAGGCAAATGCGCACCTCGTCGATCCGGCCCGCCTCACATGTGACGGTGACCATCGACCGCTCAAGGCCCGGATTGGCCTCGATGAACGCCTCCTCAACCACCTGCGCGGGCAGCTTCACGTCGCGGTCGAGATGGGCAAATACAGGCGGAATAGAGACGTTTTCATAGGCTTTCCGCGACAGCGCGAAGTAGTCATCCGCGCCAAGCCCGGAACAGCGGCCGTGCTTCTTCCATTCATGCCAGGCCAGCCCGCCTGACCCCATGATGTCGGCCATTGCCGCCGTTTCGCGCCGCGACGGATCGCGCGCGCCGGTGCGGCAGTCGCTTGGCCAGCCATAGTCGTTCTGCGGCCAAAGCCCGTGCAGGGTGAAACTGTAGGCGTGGCGCGTGTCGCACTGGTCGTCGCGGCGCGCATCGCCGGTCAGCGCGCACCAGGTCGGCGACCAGCCCAGCGACAGGATGTAATAGTCGAAATCCCCCGCCCGCTCACCCCCGGCATGGGCGGGCAGTGCAAGGCAGATCAAGGCGGCAAGAACACGCATTTACTCTTCCCTCCAACGCGGCTTGGGACTATATAGCCCCACAACTTCCCCGAAATCGAGGAGTGGCGGTCCAGGGGGCCGCAGCCGATTTCCCGGCGCGGGAGAGATTTGTAAAGGAGAGATCCAGATGTCGAAACCACTTATGGCCAAGGCCACGGCCGTCTGGCTCGTGGATAACACGACGCTCAGCTTCAAGCAGATCGCCGATTTCACCGGCATGCATGAGCTTGAGATCCAGGGCATCGCCGACGGCGATGTGGCGACGGGCGTCAAGGGGTTCGATCCGATCGCCAACAACCAGCTTGACGCGGTGGAGATTGAAAAGGGCCAGAAGGACCCGCTTTACAAGCTGAAGCTGAAATTCAACCCCGCCTCGGCGGGCGAGGAAAAGCGCCGCGGCCCGCGCTACACGCCGCTGTCCAAGCGTCAGGACCGTCCGGCGGCGATTCTGTGGCTGGTGAAGTTTCACCCGGAACTGGCGGATGCGCAGATCTCGAAACTCGTCGGCACGACAAAGCCCACCATCGCCGCGATCCGCGACCGGACGCACTGGAACATCAACAACATCACGCCCATCGACCCCGTCGCGCTGGGCTTGTGCCGCCAGACGGAGCTTGACGCCGCCGTGCAGAAGGCCGCCAAGAAGCGCGCCGCCGAGGGTGTGATGAGCGATGATGAGCGGCGCAAGCTCGTCTCGACCGAACAGTCGCTTGGCATGTCGACAGAACCGAAGATCCCGACCGCCATCGCGGGGCTCGAGAACTTCACCCTCTCCGGCACCTCCGATGAGGAAGAGAAGAACCCGGCGGATTATTCCAATGCCGACAGCTTCTTCAACCTGCCGGACAATGACGACGACGAAGACGACGACAACTGACCCCGAACCCCCGGCCCCCGCGCCGGGGTTTTCGTTTCTGCCCCGTCAGACCGATTTCCGCGCCCGCAGCGCCGCCTGGATCGTGCCGTCGTCAAGGTAGTCCAGTTCCCCCCCGACCGGCACGCCCTGGGCCAGTGAGGTGACGCGCACGCCCGCCCCCTCCAGCGCGTCCGCGATGTAATGGGCGGTGGTCTGGCCATCGACGGTCGCGTTCAGCGCCAGGATCACCTCGGCGATCCCCTCGTCCCGCACCCGCGACAGCAGTTTCGGGATGCGCAGATCCTCCGGCCCGACGGCATCCAGCGCCGACAGCGTCCCGCCAAGGACGTGATAGCGGCCCTTGAAGCTTTGCCCGCGCTCCATCGCCCAAAGGTCGGCCACATCCTCGACCACGCAGATCTCCCCCGTGGCGCGGCGGTCGTCGCGGCAGATGTCGCAGATGTCGGCGGTGCCGATATTGCCGCAACTGACGCATTCGCGCGCGGTTGCCGCCACCTCGGCCATCGCCTGCGCGAGCGGCGCCATCACCTGACCACGCTTCTTCAGCAGATGCAGCACCGCGCGGCGCGCCGAGCGCGGCCCCAGCCCCGGCAGGCGGGACATGAGGGCGATCAGCGCCTCGATGTCGCGGGTGGCGTCGGACAAGGGTGCCTCAGATCGGCAGCTTCATGTCGGCCGGCAGGCCGAGGCTTTCGTAAAGCCGCTTCATCTCATCCTGCTTGCGGTCGGCGGCCTTCTTCTGCGCGTCCTTGATCGCGGCAAGGATCAGGTCCTCCACCACTTCCTTCTGGCTGGGGTCGAAGATCGACGGGTCGATCTCAAGCGCCTTCAGATCGCCCTCCAGCGTGCAGGTCGCGGTGACAAGGCCCGCGCCGGACTCGCCCACGGCGTTCATGGTCTTGAAGCTTTCCTGAAGCTCCGCCACCTTGCCCTGCATTTCCTGCGCGGCCTTCATCATCTTGGCCATGTCGCCGAGGCCGCCGAGGCCCCCAAGTCCCTTGATCATTCCCTACTCCTCAATTTTCCTCAAACGGGTCCCATTCATCCTCGACCTCGGGCAGGGCATCCGCCGTCGCCTCGGCCTTGGCCTCTTCGGGGGTCCTTATGGCGGTGATCTTCGCCTCTGGAAAGGCCGCGAAGACGGCCTGAACCAGCGGATTGTCGCGCGCCTTTTTCTTCGCGGCGATCTCCTTCGCGTCACGCTCCTCGGCGATGGTGGCGCCGCCGCCGCCGGCCACCACCGACACGCCCCAGCGGGTGCCGGTCCAGCCCTGTAGCTTCTGGCCAAGTGTCTGCGCAAGGTCGGCGGGCGCATC
>DAIOXI010000071.1:6305-9571 GCA_036758045.1 Albidovulum sp. | reverse complement strand
GTAGCGGACAAGGCGCAGGTGGTTTTCCACCTCCAGCAGCAGTTTCACGTCGCGATTGGCGCGGAGCAACTCCACCACCGCCGGAAAGCTCGCGTAACGGGCCAGCGCGGTTTCCGGCGCGCGGGCAAGGGCGGTCGCGGTGCCGTTGCCGGTCGGGGCGGATGTCACCTGCGCGCGGGGGGCTGCATGGGTGACGGTGCCGCCGGGGGCAGGGCCACGGCCCGCCGGGGCAGAGGGGCCGGGGCCTTCGGCCATCCGGCGCATCAACTGTTCCGGGTCGGGCAGGTCGGCGACATGGGTCATGCGGATGACGGCCATTTCGGCGGCCATCATCGCGTTCGGCGCCGCCGCGACCTCTTCCAGCGCTTTCAGCAGCATCTGCCACATCCGCGTCAGCACCCGCATCGGCAGCGCCCCGGCCATGGCGATGCCGCGCGCGCGTTCCTCGGGTGGCACGGTCGGGTCGTCGGCGGCATCGGGCGTGATCTTGATGACGCTGACCCAATGGGTGATCTCGGCCAGATCGCGCAGCACCGCCATCGGATCGGCGCCGTCGGCATATTGCGCCGAAAGCTCATTCAGCGCGCCCGCCGCGTCGCCCTTCAGGATCATGTCGAACAGGTCAAGCACGCGGCCCCGGTCGGCCAGCCCCAGCATGGCGCGGACCTGATCGGCGGTGGTTTCCCCCGCCCCGTGGCTGATCGCCTGATCGAGAAGCGAGGTGGCATCGCGCGCCGACCCTTCGGCGGCGCGGGTGATGAGGGCCAGCGCATCGTCGGTGATCTCGGCCTTCTCCGCGCCGGCGATCTTTTGCAGCAGCGCGATCATCACCTCAGGCTCGATCCGGCGCAGGTCGAAGCGCTGGCAGCGTGACAGGACCGTCACCGGCACCTTGCGGATCTCGGTCGTGGCAAAGATGAATTTCACATGCGCGGGGGGTTCCTCAAGCGTCTTCAGAAGCGCGTTGAAGGCGTTCGTCGACAGCATGTGAACTTCGTCGATGATGTAGATCTTGTAGCGCGCGCTGGCCGCCCGGTAGTGGACGGAATCGATGATCTCCCGAATGTCGCCCACGCCCGTCCGGCTGGCGGCGTCCATCTCCATCACATCGACATGGCGGCCTTCCATGATCGCCACGCAATGCTCACAGACCCCGCAGGGCTCCGTCGTCGGCCCACCGGTGCCGTCCGGCCCGACGCAGTTCATGCCCTTGGCGATGATCCGGGCCGTGGTCGTCTTCCCGGTGCCGCGGATGCCGGTCATGATGAAGGCCTGCGCGATCCGGTCGGCGGCAAAGGCGTTCTTCAGCGTGCGCACCATCGCGTCCTGCCCGACGAGGTCGGCGAAGGTTTCGGGTCGGTACTTGCGGGCGAGGACCTGATACCTGGTCCCTTGCGTCTCGGTCATCTTGCTTCCCGGATTCGGATTGGCGGTCAGGTTAGGGCCGTGCGGGGGCGGCGTCCACCCGGCGCGTCTTATGTGAGTTGCAGTTACGGAAAAACGACCCGGACACGACGGCAACCCGACAGGTACCCGACAAAGGTTTTTCAGCAAGATCATTGGCTTGCATGATCGTCGCCGTTTCAGGCAGAAACCCCATTAACCTTCCCGCAACCCTGACCTATCCTTCCTCCGACCCGGACCACCGAAAAGAGAGGCCCAATGTCCATCCATATCGGAGCAAAGCCCGGCGAGATTGCCGAAACCGTCCTGATGCCCGGCGATCCCTACCGCGCCAAATGGGCGGCGGAGACCTTTCTGAAAGATGTCGTCTGCATCAACCAGGTGCGCGGGATGCTGGGCTTTACCGGGACGTGGAATGGCCATCGCGTCACGATCCAGGGGTCGGGCATGGGGATGCCGTCGCTCTCGATCTACGCCAATGAGCTGATCCGCGATTACGGCGCCAAGTCCTTGATTCGCATAGGGTCTGCGGGGGCGATGCAGCAGCACGTCAAGGTCCGCGACATCGTCATCGCGATGACCGCCTCGACCATCTCGACACCGTCGCGGGGGTTTTTCAGGGAACTGAGCTTTGCCCCCTCTGCCGATTTCGGCCTGCTGGAAAAGGCCGTCGCCGCCGCCCGCGCCAAGGGTGTGCCGACCCATGTCGGCGGCATCTATTCCTCGGACGTGTTCTACGACGAACGCCCCGACCTGAACGAGATGATGACCCGCCACGGCGTTCTGGCGGTGGAAATGGAAGCGGCAGAACTTTACACCGTCGCCGCCCGCCACGGCATCCGCGCGCTGGCCGTGCTGACGGTCTCGGACCACCTCCTGACGCATGAGGCGCTGCCATCCGAGGATCGTGAGCGCTCCTTTGGCGATATGGTCGAGATTGCGCTAACCGCCGCGTTTTCCTAGGTTTTCTCTGGTTGCCCCGCCCCATGGCTGCGGTCGTAGAGGTTGCTCGCCGGCGGTTCCCACCCTGTCAGGGCCGCCGGATCGGGGGCGAGGATTTCCACCTTCAGCGGATAGCAGGCGGCGGTGTCCGAGGAATGCTCCGCCGAACAATCGCCCCCCGGACAGGCCGACAGCGCACCCAGCAGGTCGATCTCGGCGAAGAACTCCAGATAGTCGCCCGGGCGGACCGGGCTGGCCTTCATGAAGTACTGCCCGGTATCGCGGGTAAAGCCGGTGCACATGAAAACATTAAGGACATCATGGACATAGCCCTCGGCTTCCTGCACCGTCAGGCCGGTTTCCGCCGCCAGCGCACGGGTCAGATTGGAATGGCAGCAGTGGTGATACTGGCCGCCATGGCTGAGCAAGGCGTGGGTGTAGGGGTCGCAGCGGGTGCCGATGACGTCGTGGACAGACCCGCCAAAGGCGTCGATCCGGTACCAGTCCAGAGTGTCATGGGTGATGGTTGCCATCGGCCGCAGATGCGGGAATGAGGACCAGAGCCGTTCGCCCGTGGTCACATGGGTGCCGTGCAGGGCGCGGGTCTTGCCGGAATAGAACCGTTCGGAAAGGGCGTTTGCGTTCCAGAGGTTAAGGTCCCCGACCTGCGGCCCCTCAACCGAATGGATGCGAAAGAAATGCCCGGCGGGGACGCGGAAACAGGCCGCGTCACGGGGGGGCGCGATGACCTCTGCCACCGGGTGCAGCGTGGCGCGGGCGGCCTCGTAGATCGCCATCGGGGCGGGGGGCAGCGTATCGTTCGGATAGCAGATGACCGGGCGGATGGCGCGGCGGGCGTCGGCGTCGTCGGGAGCGGGCATCGTCATCTCCTCCGCTATGGGCGGTGTGACTTTGCCCGA
>DAIOXI010000071.1:0-6295 GCA_036758045.1 Albidovulum sp. | reverse complement strand
TGCCCGATGTTGTTCGGCTTTCAAGCCCCTCCGTTGCGTTCCAACACCTCGACCGACAGGATCGTCGGCAGGTGGCGGGCGATCTCCTCCCAGGTCTCGCCCTCATCGTCGCTGGCGAAGACGGAACCGGAATTCGTGCCGAAATAGACACCTGCGGGCGTTCTTCGGTCGCCCGCCATGGCCTGACGCAGCACGGTGAAATAGCACCCGCCTTGCGGCAGCCCGTCGCGCATCGCCTGCCAGCTCTGACCGCCGTCGCGCGACCGCCAGACCGCGGCCTTCGCGTCGGGCGGAAAGCGCCCGGCCATGTCGCCGTTCAGCGGCAACACCCAAAGCGTGTCGGGGTCGCGCGGATGCACGCGGATCGGGAAGCCGAAGGTGGAGGGCAGGCCGGCGGTGATGTCGTCCCAGCTTCGCCCGCCATCGCCAGAGCGCCAGACACCGTGGTGGTTCTGCTGGTACAGCACCTCTCCCCCGCCCGGCGCCCGCATCATGTTGTGAACGCAATGGCCGATCTCGCCGTCCCTTGGTGCGGCGGGATGATCGTGACCGGCACAATTTCCTGCGTTGGAGAGACGATTCCGACGTTCCCACGTCTTGCCGCCATCCCCGGTCGCAAAGACCCCGGCGGCGGAGATCCCGACCCACAGCTTCTCCGCATCCACCGGGTCGCCGACAATGGTGTGCAGTACCAGCCCGGCCGCGCCGGGGTTCCAGTCACCATGTGAGGGGTGGTCGGTCAGCCCCTCGACCACGCTCCACGTCATGCCGCGATCGCGGCTGGCCAGAAGCGTCGCGGGCTTGGTCCCTGCGTGGAGCGTGCCGTGGTTCAGCGCCAGCGACCAGACCTGCTGAAAATCGCCGCCGAAGGGCAGAGGATCGTCGGTCCAGCCGATCATCGCCGCGAAATCAGGGTCTTTTTCGGCCCAATCGTCCATCGTGCCGCGCGTCAGCCGGGTCACGGTCCAGCTTTGCCCGCCGTCGTCGCTTTGCCAGATCCCGGCGCCGTGCCAGTCGCCGCCGCCACCTGCCCAGATGGTGCCGGTGCCAGGGTCACCGATGACGTGGTTGATCGGCCAGCCGCCGCAATGCGGACCGCTGACCTGCCAGTGCCCCGGACCGTTCAGCAGAAAGGCCCCCTTCGTCGTTCCGATGAGGAGTGTCAGGTCGTCCGACATGCGCGTGCCCTCCCTTGCGGGTCCGGGGGCAGGATAGCACGGGCGGCGGTTTCCTCACAGCCGCTCGCGCGGCCTCAGGCAGTCTTTCGGCGGTCCTTCGCAAACCGCGCCGCAGGCGGCGCAGCGGTAGCGGTCGGGACCGGCCGCCCGATCCAGCCGCCAGCGGCAGTCCCGTGTCAGGGTCTTTCCGCGTCGGGACCACCAGGCATAGGCAAAGACGCCGATGGCCAGAAGGATCAGGAGAAGCGGCATCGTGCGGGCCGGGTCAGCCCGGCATCCCGCCGTCCGCGTCGTCGGCCGCCTCTTCGATAAGCCGGTCGAGATCGGGAACGTTGACGGTGCGCTTGCCCGCCAGCTCGATGATGCCTTCCCGCTTCAGGGCGGAGATCTGGCGGCTCACGGTTTCCAGCGTGAGGCCGAGGTAATCCGCCATCGCCTCGCGCGTCAGTGGCAGGTCGAAGGTGACCTGACGCTGGCGCACCTGCCCCTGAAGCGAGGCGTCACGGCGGGCGACGATGGCCAGAAGACTCGCGATCTTTTCGCGCGCGGTCTTGCGGCCGAGAAGCAGCATCCATTCCCGCGCGGCGTCCAGCTCATCCAGCGTCATTTCCAGAAGCCGCTGGCCGATATGGGGTGTGCGCGCCATCAGCTCCTCGAACGGTTTCTTGCGGAAACAGCACATCATCACATCGGTCGTGGCGATCACATTATAGGGAGCGGCGTCGCGCCCCGGACGCCCGACGAAATCCGACGGGAAGAGAAGACCGACCGTCTGGGTGCGCCCGTCCTCCATCACCTGCGTCAGCGTGGCGACGCCGGTGACGACCGAGGCGACAAAGTCCATCCGGTCTCCGGACCAGATAAGGGTCTGACCCGCCTGAAAACTCCGGTAGAACTTGATCTCTTCCAACGCGGCCAGTTCATCGGATTCACAGCGCGCGCAGACCGCGCGATGGCGGATGGGACAGCTGCCGCAGTTCGGGCCGATGTGCAAGGCTTGGTCGAGGAGCATGAGACTCTTTGATCTGCGTCAAAGCAGGTGCGTTTTCCTGTCAATAACCCTATGCCCATGGACAGGAAATCGCAACTCGCTCAGTTGGGGTTATTCGAAGCGCGTGTCCCGCGCTACACGAGTTACCCGACAGCCCCGCACTTCAACACCGCCGTCGGCCCCGACGAGACGCGGTCATGGCTGTCGCATATCCCGCAGGGTGGCGAAATTTCCCTTTATATTCATGTACCTTTCTGCCGCAGGCTGTGCTGGTTCTGCGCCTGTCGGACGCAGGGAACGACGTCGGACGACCCGGTGATCGCCTATGTCGAAACCCTGCTGGCAGAGCTTGAATTGCTGCGCGCCAGCTTGCCCGGGGGCGTCACCTTGTCGCGGCTGCATTGGGGCGGTGGAACGCCGACCTTGCTGCCCCCGGCCTCGATCCGGCGACTGTCGGGTGCGATCTTCGACGTTGTCCCGATGGCGGAGAACGGCGAATTCTCGGTCGAGATCGACCCGAACGAGATCGACGAATCGCGTCTGGCGGCGCTGGCCGAGGCGGGGATGAACCGCGCCTCGATCGGGGTGCAGGACTTCGATCCGATGATCCAGAAGACCATCGGCCGCGACCAGAGCTTTGAGATCACGCAAGCGGCGGCGGATGCGTTGCGCGCGCATGGGATCCGGTCGCTGAACGCCGACATCCTTTACGGGCTGCCGCACCAGACGCCGGAGCGGATTTCGGTTTCGATCCAGAAGCTTTTGTCGCTGAACCCCGACCGGATCGCGCTTTACGGCTATGCGCATGTGCCGTGGATGGCGCGGCGGCAGGTGATGATCCCGTCCGACGCCCTGCCGCGCCCGGAAGAGCGGTTGCAGCTGTTCGAGACCGCCCGCGACCTGCTGGTCTGGGACGGCTATGACGAGATCGGCATCGACCATTTCGCCCGCCCCGATGACGGGCTGGCCGTTGCGCTGAAGGCCGGGCGGCTGCGGCGGAATTTTCAGGGCTATACTGACGATCTTGCAACCGCGCTGGTCGGGCTTGGTGCCTCGGCCATTTCCCGTTTTCCAGAGGGTTATGCACAGAATGCCTCTGGCACCTCGGCCTATGTGAAGGCGGTGCGCGAGGGCCGTTTCGCCACCTCGCGCGGGCATGTGTTCCAGGGCGAGGATCTGGCCCGCGCCCGGATGATCGAGGCGCTGATGTGCGATTTCCGCATCGACGCGGAGGAGATCCTGCGCGATTACGGCCTGTCCCGTGCCAAGCTGGACGTTTATTTTGCGAGCGTTTCCAAGGAGTTCGGAGAAATGGTCAGGGTGGACGCCGATGGGCTGTCGATCCCGGTCGAGGGGCGTCCCCTGACGCGGATGATCGCGCGCTGTTTCGACAGCTACGAACTGGCCAAGGCCGGGCATAGCCACGCCGTCTGACGGGGGCGGGGGGCGGCTCGCGTGCCTCTGCGTCACGCCGGCGCGGGCGGTTATCCACAAGCGATTCGGCGGCGGTCAGGTGTCCTGCCCGCTTTCGACGAAATCCACCAGCCGGGGAAGGCATTTCGACCGCAGGTCATAGCGCGCGACGACCGTTTCGCGCGCCGCCTTGCGCAGGGGCGTGGCAGCGTCTGGATCGGACAGTGCCTCGGTCAGCGCGGCGGACCAGCCGGGGATCTCGAAGAAATCCACCAGCCGCCCGTTTTCTCCGTCGCGGATCACCTCTTCCACCGGCGGGGTGCGGGAACCGATGACCAGCGCGCCCATGCTCATCGCTTCCAAGAGCGACCAGGACAGGACGAAGGGATAGGTCAGGTAGGCGTGGACGCGGCTGATCTGCATCAGCGCGATGAATTGCGGGTAGGGGACCTGGCCGGTGAAATGCACCCGCGACAGGTCCAGCCCGTCCGCCACCTCATCCAGGAAGGTCTGCTTCCAGCTTTTGTCGCCCTTGGGTCGCGCGCCGTAGCTTTGCCCCTCGCCGCCGATGATCACCACATGGGCCTTCGGGCGGGCGCGGAGGACGGCGGGAAGCGCGCGCATGAAGATGTGGAAACCGCGATAGGGTTCAAGGTTGCGGCTGACATAGGTCAGCACTTCATCGCCATGGGACAGCCGCGTTCCATCGGCGAGCTGCACCTTCGCGCCGGCGTTGGGGACCAGCCGTAGCGTGTCTATTCCGTCATGAATCACGCTGATTTTCGGCCGCCACTCCGCCGGGAAGGTCGATGCCTGCCAGTCTGTCGGGGACAGCGCCGCGTCGGCATCGGCGATCGCTTGCAGCACATGCGCCTTGCGGGCGGTGACGGCGATCTTCGGCATCAGGCCCGGCTGGGTGAATTCGGGGTCAAACCCGGTGTCGCGGCCGGTCGCGGCATAGAAGAACTCGGCATATGTCAGGTGGCGGGCGTTCGGCCAGACGTCGCGCAGGAACAGCGTCTCGCCCCAGCCGCCATGGCCGAAGACCACGTCGGGGACAAAACCCGTATTGGCCGTGATCTGGTCCGCCGCGCGCGCCGCGATCAGGCCGCGACCCGACAATTCGGCATAGATACGGCCCGCGCCCTCGCCGGTCGTTTCGGGCGGGTTGCGGTAGCGAAAGACGGGGACGGGGGATTTGCGGGCGTTGCGTTCCGCCGTCAGGGCGCGCACCTCATGTCCGCGCGCGGCCAGCGCCGGGGCCAGATGCAGGAACTGGCCGGGAAAGTTCTGGTGGACGAAAAGGATCTTCATTCCGCCGCCAGATCATCGAGGAAGGCGGCCGCCATCAGTTCCCGTGTGTAATCGGTTTGCGGATTGGCGAAGACATCCTGGGCCGGGCCGGATTCGACCACATCGCCGCGCCGCATCACGATCAGCTTGTGTGACATGGCGCGGACGACGCGCAGGTCGTGGCTGATGAACAGGTAGGCAAGGCCGTAGCGGTCCTGCAAGCGGCGCAGAAGGTCGACGATCTGCACCTGCACCGTCATGTCCAGCGCCGAGGTCGGTTCATCCAGCACGACAAGCTTCGGGCGCAGGATCATGGCGCGGGCGATGGCGATCCGCTGGCGCTGTCCGCCGGAAAACTCATGCGGGTAGCGTTCCATCATCGCGGGGTCGAGGCCGACCTCGGTCATGATCTCGGCCACCAGCGTGCGCTCGTCGCGGCCGTCTTCGGTGCCGTGGACCCACAGCCCCTCGGCGATGATCTGCGCGGCGGTCATGCGCGGGCTGAGGCTTCCGTAGGGGTCCTGGAAGACGATCTGCATATCGCGGCGCAGGCCGCGCAACTGACGCGTGGACCAGCGGGAAATGTCGTCGCCCTGAAAGACGATCCGCCCTTCGGACGCGATCAGCCGCATGATCGCCAGCGCCAGCGTGGTCTTGCCCGATCCGCTTTCGCCGACGATGCCCAGCGTTTCCCCCGCCCGGACCGACAGGGTCGCGTCGTTGACGGCGTGGATATGGCCCACGGTCTTGCGCAGCAGCCCGCGCTGGATCGGGAACCAGACGCGCAGCGCCTCGGTCCGTACCATCTCGGCGGCGGTCTCGGGGACCGGGTCGGGGCGGCCCGTCGGCTCGGCGGCGAGGAGTTTTTGGGTATAGGGGTGCTGCGGATCGGCGAAGATCGTCTCGACCGGCCCCTGTTCGACGATCTCGCCGCCCTGCATCACGCAGACCCGGTCCGCGATCCGCCGCACGATGTTGAGGTCGTGGGAGATGAACAGAAGGCTTAGCCCCTCACGCGCCTTCAACTCGGCCAGCAGGGCAAGGATCTGGGCCTGGATGGTGACGTCGAGCGCGGTGGTCGGCTCGTCCGCGATCAACAGGTCCGGCCCGTTGGCAAGCGCCATGGCGATCATCACGCGCTGGCGCTGGCCGCCGGAGAGCTGGTGGGGGTAGGATGGCAGCCGTTCCTCGGGCCGGTCGATGCCGACCTTGTCCAGAAGCTCCACCACCTTTGCCCGCGCGTCCGCGCCGCGAAGGCCCTGATGCAGCTCGATACTCTCCGTCAGCTGCTTTTCGATCGTGTGGAGCGGGTTCAGCGATGTCATCGGCTCCTGAAAGATGAAGCTGATGTCATTGCCGCGCACCTCGCGCAACACCTTCTCGGTGGACCCCATCAAATAAAACAAAACATAGCGGATCG